>PMBR01000001.1 GCA_003152995.1 Chloroflexota bacterium
GTGTAGCTGACCTGGAAGCTGGATACGGCCGCGGCGGCGGCCAGGACCGCGCCCGCGACAAAGCCGGCAGCCGAGGCGCCGGCGACTATCCCAATGTAGACGACGCCCTCGCCCCAACGGTCGAGCGTGGAGTCGAGGAACGCGCCGAAACGAGTGACGCGGTTCTGGGCTCGGGCGAGCCCGCCGTCGAGCATGTCGAATGAGCCGCCGAAGATGACGAGGGCCGCCGCGGGGATCCACAGCTGGGCCGCGGCTGTCGCGGCCGCGACGCCGGAGATCAGGAAGCCGATGACGGTCAGAGCGTTGGGCGTGAGACCGATCCGGCCGGCTCCGACGGCGATTGGCGTGATGGCGGCCCGGACACGGGCCCGCGTTTCCTGCGAGACGAACGACTGGTCGCCCACGGGTTCAGTGGGCCTCGATGCCATGCGCGGGCCGAGTCGTCATGCCCAGGAGAACGCGCTGTCGTTCGGCCACTTCGTCGAAGACGTTCGGTCGGAGCTGGCAGAAGACTTCGCGGCCGGTTCGTCTCGTTTCCACGACGCCTGCGGCCTTGAGGCGCGAAACGTGCCATGACACGAGCGGCTGGCTCAGTCCTACTGTGTCAATCAACTCACCGACAGTCGCGGGGCCCTGAACGAGCCGTTGCACGATGCGCAGGCGGTTGACGTCGGCGAGTGCCTTGTGGAAGGTGCGCAACTCGCGCAGATCGTCTGGCTGGTCGACGATAGTGGCAACCGTGGAACGGATGTGCGCGGGTGATGGCAAGTGGCCGGCCTCGTGGTTGTGGACCCGACGGGAGATCCCGGCGTAGCTCCTTTAGGCGGGGCGCTGGACCCTGTGCAAAGGAGCCTTTATATAAAGGCCGGTTGATGCTAGGACGGGCGGGAGGGGCTGTCAAGCCAGCTCAGCAGCCCGGCCGGAGTTGTGACCGGCCCTGCTGCGGCCGTACCGGCACTGAACCACGGGGCCCGCGCGGCGAGCTTCGGACGGGGTCGGCGGGCGCCGCGGTCAGCCCAGGCCTACAGCACCGTCACGACCCGGACTACGAAGTTCCAGCCCGGACCGTTCAATCTTCGCGCAAGGGCGAGGGCCCGAGTGAGCCCGAGTGGGCGGCCCGCGCAACAGGCTTTGCTCCGAGCTCTCGCCGCCGGTTCGCTAGACGGCCCCGATCTGCCAGCTGATGCCGCCGTTCCACGTTCGATACAGATAGGTGCCGGTCCCGTCAGTTGGCTGGAACAGGCCCAGACCGTTCTCAGCATCGAGAAAGACGAGCTTGACGAACCGGCCGGCAGGAAGGCCGAGAGGCTTGCCGCCCGTCCAGGTCTTGCCGCCGTCGCCCGTCGACAGAATGGCCGAATCAGTAGCGGCGACCCAACGGTCCGCGTCGATGAAGTCCACTGTGGCGAGCCCATTGCTGTAGCCCGTTGGGTTGGTCAGAACGAGCCCCGCGGGCATGTTCTCGCGTGTCCACGTCCGACCGCCGTCCCTGGTGCCGAAGACCTGTGCTTCGGAGTTCAGCCCTCTGACCGTGAAGAAGCCGACGGAGGGGTTGACGAAGACGGGTGGCCCCAGGGCCTCGATCATGCCGTCTCCGCCCCACAGGCCCGCCAGACCCGGCAACGTCACTTCCGACCAGGTCCGGCCACGGTCCCGGCTCACGGCCAGCACCGGGTGGTTGATGGTGGCCTCGAGCTGAGCGCCGGCCCAAATGGTGGAGCCGTCGCTGGCGGCGAGCTCCGCGCCGGGGCTTCCGTCGTGCAGGTGAACCGTTGCCACGACGCGCCAGCTGCTGCCGCCGTCCGACGTAGTGAGGACCGTTGCAGAGCTGGCGCCGTCATGCGGAGTGGCGATGAGGTAGCCGGCCAACGGATCGGTGAAGGCGATCGCCAGCTGGCTATTCGAATAGTCGCCGGGCACGCTCGCGGCCTGCCAGGAGGCGCCGCCGTCCACGGTTCGGTTCACGACGGCCGTCAAATGGTCCCACGGCAGGCCCTGGCCTCGGATGACCGAGCCCGGCCCAAGGGTGATCGTCCAGGCGTGCTTCTTGTCCAAGACGAAGACGGCGGGCGGCTGGGTGTCGGATGAGGGCCACGGCGTGCGGCAGATATCGCCCGTGGGATCCGCAATCGTGCAGAAACCCTCTCCCATGACCATCCACGCTCCGCCCGACCGCATCCGTCCGAGAGCGGAGGCCGAGGCCTCGGCCAGCTGGAGGGACGGATCGGGAGTGAAGTGCCCCGGAACGATGCTGGCTAGTGTGCTGGTGGGGAGTGGCGTTGCGGATCCAGTCGGGATTGGGCTCGCGGGGCCGACCGGATTGGCCTGCCCGAACCACAATGGGGCCGCCGTCACTGCCAGAACCACGAGCGCAAGGATGGCGAGAGCGGCCACGGCCGTGCGCCGCGGCAGCGTTGGGAGCCGAAGCCATCCGAGCGGCACGAGACGCGGCGAGCGCCGGGTCGGCGCGCGATCGATTGCCGCGGAGGTCCTCGCAACGAGCTCGCGCGACGAGCCGACCCCCATGGTCTGATAGTGATTGCGGAGCTCGCCTTCGAGATCCGGGCGGTTGAGATCGTTCATCGCATCGACTCCTCGAGACGCCGCTCGGCTCGCCGCTCGGCTTCGAGCGCAGCGCGCAAGTGCTCCATCGCAGAGTGGAGCCGGGACTTGACGGTTCCTTCGGGCATGCCGGTCGCGGCCGCAACTGCCGGCACGGTCATGTCGCGCCCGAAGCGGAGGGCCAGGAGCAGCTGTTCGTCGGGCACCAGTCGGCGGATCGCCCGCGTCAGCTCGTCACGCACGGCCAGAGCGCCGGGCGCCCCGTCGGACGTCGGTTCGATTTCTGTCAAGACAGGCCTGCGGGACCGACGCCGAAGCTCGCCGCGGCAGACGTTGACCAGGATGCGGTTGAACCAGCCTTCGGCAGACGAGGGGTCGCGGAGGCTTCGGCGACGATCCCAGGCCAGAAGAGCTGCCTCCTGAACGGCATCCTCGGCGGCGATGGGATCGTGAAGGATCCAGTTGGCCAGCCGGTGTGCGTCGGGCAGGCGGGCGAGCAGCAAGGACCGGATCTCATCGTCCGATCGCGCGCCCGCCTCAATGGCCATGTCCAGCATTGTCGCCTCGTTGTCGGGTCGCCGTTGACCGCGACCCTTGTCTGAGCGGCCTTCCCCGCTCAGATGACAGATGCCGGGGCGTCTCGGATCGTTCGGAAATCGTTCGCAGAGGTGCGAGCCCTCGGCGCTCGCCGCGCCATCGCGCCGCCGCGCCGCCGCGCCGCGCCATCGCGCCGCGCCATCGCGCCGCCGCGCCGCGCCAGCTACCCGGTCTTTCGGCCCCTCACCAGCTTGGCCGGCTCCAGCGCGGTACGGCGGCCCCGGTTCGCCATCGCCTTGGCGAGGGCCACGTCGTGGGCGCGGCACTCGAGTTCGTCGTCGAGAGGGGCGAGTGTGAACGGCGCGCCCTCGGCCCGAGAAACGGCGATCTCGATCAGCCGGTCCGTGAGCCACGGGTTCTTGGGCAGCACCGGCCCGTGCAGGTACGTGGCGAAGACGTTGCCCGATCGAGCCCCCTCCAGGCCATCCTTGCCGTTGTTGCCCGCGCCCGCCACGACGATCCCAAACGCCTCGCAGCCGGGGCCGAGCTCCGTCAATCCGGAGTGGTTCTCGAAGCCGACCACCGTCTCCGTGGAGCCATCGATCGTGACCTTGCATGCTGCGTGCTGCATGAACCGCTGCGGGCCGCCGCGCGTCTCGAGGTCCAGGATCCCGGCGCCGAGCATCTCCTCGCCCGCGTTCGATATGTAGCGGTGGCCCAACAGTTGCAGCCCCGCGCACACGGCGAAGATGAGGACGCCCTCATCGACCGCCTCGCGCAGCGACGGCGCCTTCTTCGCGAAGTCCTCGGCCGCGACCGCCATCTCGACGTCCTGGCCGCCGTGGAACAAGACCACGTCGAACTTGCGGAACTTCGGCGTCTCGCCCTTCTCCACCGCCGTGACCTCGACGGGTATCCCCCGCCACTCGGCGCGGCGCTGAATGGCCATGAGATTGCCGCCGTCCCCGGCAACGTTCAGGAGAGACGGGTACAGGTGGGCGATCCGCAGCGGACGGTGATCGTGCTCTTCAGGCCGGCGGCGCGGATGGGCCGGCACGCGGGCCGGCGCGGCGGCTTTCGGCGCGGCCAACTCGGGCGCGGTGGCCGTTGGCGCGGTCGGCTCGGGCGCGGTCGCCGTTGCCGCGGCCGACTCGGGCGCGGTCGGCTCGGGCGGTTCGGGCGGTTCGGGCGGCTTGCGCTTGCTCATACGTCCCAGTATCTCCCGGTCCAGCCGCGGTGCCGCATCTCGTTGCGCAACTCGATCAGCGGCGTGTAACCCGAGAGAACCACCAGCCGCCGCTCCGCCGGCAGCCCGTGCAGCGCGGCCTCCAGGGCGTCGCATCGATCCTCGACGACGATCATCTTGCGCGGGGACAGCCCTGCGTACTTGAGCCGGTTCGCCAGCTCATCCGCCCGAGTGCCGGACACGACCGCCCGTTCGACCTTGGGCGCCATCGATTCGAAGTCGACATCCCAGAGCCAGCCGAAGTCTTCGCCGTCGACCAGCGTGTTCGAGGCGGCGATCAGCAGCTGGCGCGGCTCGCCCTCGGTCGCCAGCGCCCGCAGAGTCGTGTTGTAGGAGGTCGGGTTCTTGGCGAAGGCGAGCACGATCGATCGACCGTCGGCCTCGATCTTCTCCAGGCGACCGAAGGCGGGACCGACCGAAGCCAGCGATTCGACGGCATGCTCGAGCGGGACGTCCAGCCCGACCAGGATCGCGATCGCTGCGGCGGCGTCGTAGGCGATGTGCACGCCCGATTGCGGGATTTCGATGGCCAGACTGGCCGACGGCGTTCGGATCTCACAGCGCGTTCGATCCAGCCCGACGACCTCCAGCGAGGTCACGGCGACGTCAAGCCTGGGACGCTCGAAGCCGCAGCCGGCGCATTTGTAGTCGCCCATGTGCGAGAGGTAGACGTGGCGGTACGTCAGGTCAGCCCGGCAGCGAGGGCAGCGGATGGTGTCGGCCGCCCGCGTGATCTCGTCGGTCGACCGATCGAGTTCGAGCCCGAACGTGACGCGGATGCCCTCGCGTTCGGAGGCCAGCGTGGCGACCATCGGGTCGTCGGCATTGACGATCAGAGCCGCGTCCGGAGGGAGGGCGTCCGCCACCGATTCGATCGCGTCCGCCACCGCGTAGATCTCGCCGAAGCGATCCAGCTGATCGCGGAAAAGGTCCGTGACGAGGAGCGCCCGCGGCGCGAGCTCCGGTGCGACCCTTGGCAGCGCGCCCTCGTCGATCTCGACGACGAGCACGCCCTTGGGGAGACGGCCCCGCAAGTCCGCGTAGCTCACGGCCAGGCTCGTGACGCCCTGCACGAGGTTCGCGCCGGCGGAGTTGTGGCTGACAATCACGCCCTCGCCCCGGAGCAGCGCGGCGGTGAAACGGGCGGTGGTCGTCTTGCCGTTGCTGCCGGTGATCGCGACCACCGGCTCGCCGCGGTCCAGGACGAGCTTCTCCAGAATTTTGGGATCCACTCGGCGGGCGACCATGCCGGTGATCGCCGTTCCACCCCCGCGTCCCGCCAGCTGAGTGGCGCGGGCGGCGGTCTTCCCCGCCGCGAGAGCGAGGAAGGTGCGGAATGTGAGTGACTTGGCGGCGCCGGTCTGGCGTCGCCTGGTCGGGCTGCTCATCGCGGGGAGTGTAACGGGTCGGCGTACCGGACGGCCCGGGCGGGGAGGAGTCCTCGTCGGGCGGAGTCCTCGTGGGCGGAGTGCTCGTGGGGCGGCATATGTCCCGATCTCGCCGGTGAGGAGCGTGGACACCCGAATCGGCCTGGGCCTGGCCAAGCCGCTCTTACGCGGCGTCATCAAATCCTTCTCTCTGGCGGGCTTCGTGCCGGCCGGCACGGTCGCGGTCTCGGGCAACGTGACGGTCACCGGCCAGACGACGCTCGGTTGGGTTGCGCTCGCACCCAGCCTCACGTGGCCGACCTCGACTTCCACGGTCAACTTCCCCGTGGGCGACAAGCGCGCCAACGGAATCGTCGTCCCGGTCACTGGCAGCCGGGCCTTGAGCGCCGTCTTCTCGGGCCGCTCGTCGAAGGCGACCACGCAGCTCATCTTCGACCTGACGGGCTACTTCCTGCCGATTCCGTGAGGAAGCCCCGGCCGCGGGGGACGCGACCGGGGCTGGAGCGGGGTCAGATTGTGTGGTGGCGCGGCACGGCCGCGTCGGCGTCCTCAGCCGGTGATCAGGCCGATCGTCGAGATGAGCTCTTCGGCGGGGAACGGCTTGCTAACGAATGCCGTGCGCGAACCCCACAGGGCGCCCAGCTTCCCGGCCGCTTCGGGATGGCCGGACACCAGCAGGACCGGCAGCTTGCTATTCCGGAGACGGAGTTGCTCGGCCAGGGCCACGCCCGATATCGCGGGCATCTCGTAGTCGGTGACGAGCAGGCTCAGCGACTCTGGCGCCACTGCCAGCGCGCTCGGGCCATCGGCAGCTTCGATCACGGACCAGCCTCGATGTCGGAGCACGGTCGAGACGAACGCGCGCACGAGCGGTTCGTCGTCCACAACGAGCGCGACCGGAGCCACCGCCGGAGCGGTCCTGGGCCGCCTCGAGGACACCCATTCGGATTCGTCCTCCGGTCCGCGCTTCAGCGCGAGTGTGTGAAGGAACCTGTGCGGCGTATCCACATCGACCTCTGGCAAGACCCGTGTCCCCTTGCCATCTATACGCATCAGATGCTCCATCTGATCATTGGGCGCCTGGTCCGATCGGACCTTCACCGCCGTGCAGACCACGCTGCCACACGCTCCTGCAGTCAGCCTGAATCGGGAGACCCCTCGGGGGGAGGGGTCTCGGTGTGGCGATGCAGCGCAATTCGTCGAAGGGCTATGGCGTGATCGTGACCTTCTTCGTGGCGGTCGCGGTGTACCCGTTCAACGTGCACGCGGCGGTGACCGTGTAGCTGCCGGCGGCCCAGTTTCTGCCCCAGGGCGATCGGACCATGGAGCTTGTCTGCGAACTCAGCCCGGGGATGGTCGCCTTCGCCGCTCTGGATCCCTTCGCGCTGGAAGTCAGAGTGCAACTCGATGTGCCCCTGGAGTCGATGATGATCGTGAGGCCGGTTCTACGCGGCGCCGAGTAGTTGGCCGTGTACCCGGCGGTCACCGAGCCCTGAGGTTCGAACGCCACGAAGGTGATCGGTGTCGGCTTCGGAGTTGGGGTTGGAGCTTTCGTTGGAGGTGGCGTCGGTGTCGGCGTCGGGGTGGGCGTCGGTGTCGGCGTCGGTGTCGGCGTCGGTGTCGGCGTCGGTGTCGGCGTCGGTGTCGGCGTTGGTGTACGTGTCGGTGTCGGCGTTGGCGTTGGCGTTGGCGTCGGGTTGGACGTCGGACCGGTTGTCGGGTTGGATGTCGGACCGGTTGTCGGACCGGTTGTCGGGTTGGACGTCGGTTGGGACATCGGGCCTGTGGTCGGTTGGACCGGCGACCCGGGCGTCGTCATTGAGGTACCCGTGGCTACCGGCGACGAGATTCCGTCCGGCGAGGTCCCGAGGGTCGCGCCCGTCGAACTCGCGATGGCAATGGGAGCTGCCGTGCTGTCGTCGTCTCCGACCAGGACCGGAGTCTCGGAGGCGACGGCATTCTGGCCATCGGCGATCGCGGGAAGGACGAGCCCGGCGATCAGGACATAGCTGTAGAGGAGGACTAGGAAGCCGCCGAAGAGCACCAAGAAGACCGGGGCTTTCTTTCGCCGGCGAAGGCTGCCGTCGCTGCCGGCCGCGACCGGGATGAGCTGGGTGGTCGCGCCGCGGCCACTGATTTTGTGGATCGGCCAGAGGATGACCCAGGCGACGACAGCAGCAGCCGAGACCACGGCGCCGGCGGCCGAAGCGAGTCCCACGCGGATGGTCGGCACCACGGCTGCGAATCTGCCGACCGGACGGGAGCCGCCCGCTCGACCGAGGTTGCTCCCTGCGGTCGTGGCTTCCGAGCCCGGCGCCGGGACCTCGACCACCGATGCTCCGCCGAAATCCTCGGGCGTAGAGGCAGTGGCCGGACTCCCGGCCGGGAGGTGTGAGTTGATGCTGTGGCCCAGGGCCGTACCGGCGTTCGCCATGGCGGCGGCGACGCCGGCCAAGGCTCCGGCGACGCGGCGAACGATGCCGTGATGGTTGGCTTCCGAACGGCGGACGATACCCTCGTTGGAGAAGAGTGGCTCGACCGGCGGATGGAACTCGGGCACGCCGTCGGAGGACCCGGCTCGGATGATTCCGGCGAAGCGCGGAGGGTCGGCGGGTCTGGCTCGGATGATGCCGGGTAAGCTCGGCCGGTCGCCGACACAAACCTCGAGCGCGGCTGCGGTGGTGGGCCTGGCTCGGATGATGCCGGGGAAGCTCGGAAGCAGCGTTTCCGGCTCGACGGCAGCCGGCTCGACGGTAGCCGGCTCGGCTGCTATCGCGGCAACCGGCAGCGACTGGCGGGCCGGCAATGACTCGACCGGCGGGAAAGCCTCGGCCGCCACATTCGATAGCGGCTCTGGCTGTGGTGCGACTTCGACCGGCACGGCTTCGACCGGCACGGCTTCGACCGGCACGGCTTGGACGGCCTGGGCTTCCATCTGGATGACAGGCGCTGCAGCGGCAGCGGCGCCGGCGGCAGCAGCCACCTGCTTGATCCGGATCGGCGACGCGGGCCTCGCAGAGGCGGCACGCTTGGGCGTCGGGGCGGTCGGGGCGGTCGGGGCGGTCGGGGCGGTCGGGGCGGTCGGGGCGGTCGTGGCGTTCGCGGCGGTCGGGGCGGTCGGGGCGGTCGGGGCGGTCGGGGCGTTCGCAGCGGCGATCGCGGCGCTTACAGCAGCGACGGCTGCGGCAGCGGCGGCAGAGGCGGCAGCAACGGCGGCGGTGTCGGATCGAGCCGGTGAGCCGGTTCGAGTGGCTTCAGTCGGGCCGGACCGCGCCGCGGCAGCGGCAGAGGCCGCGGCCGCAGAGACCCGCCGCGAGGCGACCTGACCCAGCATTGCGTGCTGGCCGCCGCCGGCGCTCGCGGTTCCCTGCTCGCCCAATAGATCGGCCGGCCGTTCAACGACGGAAACGTCGTCGACGATCGGTCCATCAATGTTGGGCTCGCCCCCGGAGCCGCCGTGCCGCTCGCGGGGAATTTTCCCGCTGCTCATTACGCCGCACCTCTACGTTTGCTCGGATGCGCGAACAGTCTCCTGAGCCGCTGGCATCGCGCCAATGTGACTATGGTCATGACGCCAGGGCTTTCTTTGTCCGGTGCCGTGTCCGTGGGAGTTCTTTGGTGTTGTCACGATGTGGCGTCACCACACAATTGGACACATACATAACGCACGCCGCCGTCGTTTCTTTCATAGAAACGGCAGTCATCTGCGAAACGGGCAGGTCGCGGTTGGAGGAAGTTGGCGGCGCCGGCCGCGACGCCTGGTAGTCGAGCGATTCGCCGACTCCGCAAGACGGCTACGGCTTGTAGAAGGCGGCCTCCCAAAGCCCGGCCGAAGCAGTAGCTCGCCCGCCCGCATCCTGGCCGCCGGCCACGAAGACCTTTCCGTTCTCGAGCAGCGTGGCGGTGTCGTACGCCCGCCCGGTAAGCGGATCGCCGGCGCGTTTGGCCGAAATGGCGCTGGGCGGCAGAGACGGCCCGCTGGCGACCGGCGAGCCGCTCGATGGGGCGATCGTGCCGGTCGGCGACGNNCGGCGACGGCGGTCGTGGATGAAACAAGGCCACCAACGATGAGCACGGACCCGTCCGTCAGAAGTGTCGCTGTATGCCCCGTCCGACCCTCGAACATGGTCCCCACGGGTGTGCTCGTGCTCGATCCCGGAAAGAGCCGCTCGACCGTGGCGATCGGGGTACCGTCGTTGTCGACGCCCCCGACCAGGAGCACCGAGCCGTCGGCGAGCGCCGTCGTGGTGTTGTACCCGCGCAGATCCCCCAGCGGCATGAGCGCAGAGACCTGGCCCGCATTCCCGTCGTAGATCTCGGCCGAGGTCTCCACCTGGCCGGAGCTGCCGAAGCCTCCCACGATCAGGACTCGGTCGTCGGGCAGCACGCACGAAGTAGCATCCTCGCGCGCCTCCGTCAGTCCGCCTGTCAATTCGAAGCCGCCCTTGGCCGGATCGTAGATCGTGACCGAACTCCCCGGTACGTTGAGGAAGCTATCTTCGCCGCCCGTCACGAGGACGCGTCCGCCGCTCAGCTTGGCCGCGGTGACCCTTCCCTGTGTCTCGGGCAGGTCTCCGACCGATGTGAACGCCAGGCTCGATGGGTCGTAGATCTCGGCCGACGACACCGGGCCGATCTCGTCGGTGCCGCCCGCCACGAACACCGTGCCGTCGTCGAGAGCGACCGCGGAAGCCGCGAACCTGGCGGCCGTCATGTCGGTGGTCGGCTGCGACTTGCCCGTGTCCGGATGGTAGATCTCGGCCGTGGCGAGAACGTTTCCGTCGGCATCCTTTCCGCCTGCGAAGAGGATGGTGCCATCCTCGAGAAGCGTGGCCGTGTGGTAGTAGCGCGCCGTCAACAGATCGCCAACAGGCGTGAACGATCGCGTCTTTGGATCGTAGGACTCGATCGACGACAGGGCCGAGTACGAGCCGGAATCGGTGCTCATGCCCCCGGCCACGATGACCCTCCCGTCGGGGAGCAGCGTCGCCGTGTGATGGGCTCGAGCCTGGCTCAGCCCGCCGACTGGAACGAGCGGATCTACCGACGGGAAGACGGCCGCGACAAAGGTCGGCTGGGGAGCGATCACGTCAGTTGGGAAGGGCTGAACGAACCCGTTGTCCGTATCGCCGACGAAGTAGGGCGTGTCGTATGTGGTCGTCTGGCTGGAATTGGCGCTGCCGATTATGGCCAGGGTCGCCATGACGATCAGGCCGACCCCGAACAATGCGCCCCAGTTGGTGTCTCGTTGGGGCTTCTCGTAGCTCTGCCGGTAACCTCCGCGCGGAGGTCCCGCCCAGGGCGATTGGCCCGGCCAGGGAGAGCCCGGCGGGGTCCCGGGCGGCGGCCCCTGGCGCGGAGTCAGTGATCGGCGTGGCAGCGAGGGCGCCGGTTGGGCGGGCGAACCGGCAGGTGTCGAGTCCCAGTTGGGCTCTCCGGGCCACCCTGCGGACGCATCAGGCGCGGGCTGGGCGGGCGTCGAAGGCCGAACGGTGCCGGTTGGCGCGCCGGCCGGCGTCGGCCCATCGGCCGGGGTGACCGTCCGAGCCGGAGGGACTGGAGCGGCCGCCGGAGCGGACGCGTCGTTGACCGAGGTCGCGGACGGCAGGGCGGTCGGAGTCGGGAGTGGGCTCGACTGGAAGTATCGCGTCGAGGTGGGCGCCGGGGGCTCGGGCGCCGGGGGCTCGGGCGCCGCAGCGGCCGGACTCGGGGCCCCTGACACCGGAACGGAGTCGGCCGTGCCTGGTGGCGTCGTCCCCCAGACCGTGGTCGTCAGCGCCTGCACGGCGCCGCTCCGATCGAGGCTCCGGCCGCATGCCTGGCAGGTCGTTTGGTTGCGGAAGATAAGCGTTGCGCCGCAAGCCGGGCAGGTCGCCGGCCGTGAGTCTGGTCCCAACGTCATTTCAGTCTGCCCCTCGGACCTGGCGGGTTCCGCGCCCGCTCTTTCAGGCTATGACTGGCTATAGATCTCCACTGAATCGAGCGGCGCGTTGCCGCTCGGCCAGCCGCCGACGACGAGAACCCTGCCATCCGACAGAACCGCGGTCGTGCCGCCCTCTCTGGCGGAGATGAGTGATGTTCCCGGCCCGAACGTGCCGGAGATCGGGTCGTACACCTCCGAGGAGTCCAGCACGGCGTCGCCCGTGTCGCCTCCGGCGACGAGGACGGTGCCGTTCGGGAGGAGCGCCGCCGAAGTGAACGCCCGCGCGGTGTTCAACAATCCGGTCGCGGTGAAGGCCCCGGTCGTCGGGTCGTAGATCTCGGCCGAGTCGAGCGCTACAAAGGCCCCCGTCTCGCCACCGGCGACCAGGAAGCGGCCGTCGTTCAACGACACGCCCGCAAAGTACTGGCGGGCCTCTGTCATCGAGCCGGTCTTGGTCCACTTGCCGGTCGTCGGATCGTAGATCTCGGCTGAGGCGAGCGCCTTGTCCTTGTCATCGCCGCCGACGACGAGAACCCGGCCGTCCGCTAGCAGCGCGGCGACGCTTCCCTCTCGTCCGATCGACATTGAGCCGGTCTTGGCGAATTTGCCGGTCTTGGGGTTCCACAACTCGGCCGTGGCCACGCGGCTGCCCGAGTTGTAGCCGCCGGCGACGAGCACGCGCCCGTCCTTGAGCAAAGTGGCTGTGTGTTGAATCCTCGACGCGGCCAGCGAGCCGGTCACGGTGAAGCGGCCCGTGCTCGGGGTGTAGATCTCGGCCGTGGCGACCCGGTACTGGCCGTCTGAGCCGCCTGTGATGAGCACGCGGCCGTCGGTCAGCAACGTGGCGTCGTGCCAGGCTCGAGGAGAATGCATCGAGCCGGTGGTGGTGAACGTGCCTGCGACCGGATCGTAGATCTCGGCCGTGTTGGTGACCTTGTTCTCGGTCACCCAGCCTCCTGCGATGAGAACGCGGCCGTCGTTGAGCGTGGTCGCGGTCGCATGGGCGCGGGCGAAGTGCATGGTGCCGGCGGAGACGACCGTCGCGGCAGGTGTCTCGGTTGGCGTCGGGGCCGGAGTAGGCGAATCGGTTGGAGTCGCCAAGTCGGTGGCTGTCGGGGCCGGAGTGGGGCCGGCCGCGGCCAGGTCGCTCGGGCTCGGCGTCGCCTTGGTGGACGGTGGAACGATGCCGGCAACCACGAGGCCGGCCCCCACGATGAAGGCCAGACCTATGAGCGCCAGCCCCGCAATGAGTGGCCCGCGCCTGGAGCGCGACGCGGCCGGGGCAGCAAGCGGCGCCCCAACTCCCAGCCATGGAGAACCTGTGGGGGGCTGGCCGGCCGGCCACGTTGGAGGCACCGAAGGCTGGCCGGTCGCCCACGGCGGAGTGGCGGTGGGTTGACCCGCAACCCACGGCGGAGTGGCGGTTGGTTGACCCGCAACCCACGGCGGAGTGGCGGTGGGCTGGCCGGTCGCCCACGGCGGAGTGGCGGATGCGGCCGGCGGAGCCGGCGCCCAGGACGGTGGGGCGGCCGTGGGCGATGCCGCAGGTGGCGTCCAAACCGGATGCTGGCCTGCCGGAGGTGGCGCCGGCGTCCACGCGGGCGGAGGGGCGGCTGGTGCCGAAGGAGGCGTCCACGCGGGCGGAGCGGCCGGCGGTGGCGCCCAAGCAGGAGCGTCAGCGGCCTCCGGCGGCGAAATCGATTCCTGGGTCGCCGGTTCGAGGTCGGAGAGCTGGCGCCCGCATGACCCGCAATTGATCTTGCCGGCGGTTACCTGAGGCGCTCCACAGAAAGGGCAGAACCCCGCGACCGGGTTGTCGAGCTCAGGCAAGTTCGCGCTCCCTCGGCTGCCGCCACGGCAGGATCGCTCAGGTCAGGTCGACGTAGACGTTCTTCACCTGCGTATACGACTCGAACGCGTGCATCCCATTCTCGCGACCTGTGCCGGACATCTTGTATCCCCCAAAAGGCGCCTCAGCGTGCACGCTCGAATTGCAGTTTATCGAGATCACGCCCGACTGGATGGCCCTCGCCGTCCGGATCGCCTTGCCGATGTCACGCGTCCAGATCGAGCCCGAAAGGCCGTAAGGCGTGTCGTTCGCCAGGCGAACCGCCTCCTCTTCGGTGTCGAACGGAATCACGACCACGACTGGACCGAAGACTTCTTCCTGGGCGATGCGCATCCCCGAGAGAACGTTTTCGAAAACGGTCGGCTGGATGTAGGCGCCCTGAGCGTACGCCGGTTCAGCCGGGATCCCGCCGCCGACCACCACCCGCGCGCCTTCCTCCCGCCCAATCCGAATGTAGTCGAGCACAGTCTCGCGCTGCCGGAAGCTGACCATCGTCCCGACTTCGGTGGCGTCGTCTTCCGGGTCGCCGACCCTGACCTTGAGCGTGGCCGCGGCGAAAAGTTCGACGACTTTGTCGTGGACGGACCGCTCGACGAGGATGCGGGACCTGGCGCAGCAGTCCTGGCCGCAGTTGTCGAATACCGAATACGGAGATTCGGCGGCGAAGCGCTCGAGGTCCGCGTCGGCGAAGACCACGTTCGGGCTCTTGCCGCCCAACTCCAGGCTGACCTTCTTGATGTTGCCGGCGGCCGCCCGCATGATCGATTGCCCCGTGGCGGTCTCGCCGGTGAAGGCGACTTTGCCGATGCCGGGGTGAGCGGCGATGGCCGCGCCCGCCGTGCCGCCCGGGCCGGTCACAACGTTGAGGACACCGGGCGGGAACCCGGCCTCGAGGGCCAGCTCGGCCACGCGGATCGCGGTGAGCGGCGTGTAGCTCGCGGGCTTGAGGATCGCGGTGTTGCCCGCGGCCAGGGCCGGGCCCATCTTCCAGCTGGCCAGCATGAGCGGGAAGTTCCAGGGCACGATCAGCCCGACGACGCCGATCGGCTCGCGCAGCGTGAAGTCGAAGCCGGGCTTGGAGACGGGGATCGTCTCGCCCATGAGCTTGTTCGCCGCGCCGCCGTAGTACTCCATCACATTGGCCACGGCGCCGATCTCCCAGCGGGC
>PMBR01000044.1 GCA_003152995.1 Chloroflexota bacterium
GCGCCGGCCGGTCACCCGGCGGCCGCCTCACGGTCCGGTGAGCCGGCCGAGGGCGGGCCGGTGTGGGACGTGCCGGACCCGAGTGAGTCCCTGACGCGCGAAACGAAGCGCCCGCGAACCTGGACTCCCTAGGTCGGAGCCGCCTCATCGCCTGCTTCGAACGCGGTCGACGGTGTTCTTATGTCTGGCTCCCGCGCTCTTCGTCGCGGCCCTGGCGAACGAGGCTAGTGCCAGGGCGGGGTGGTCGCCGCTGACGCCGTCACCACGTCCACCATGTACCACTTGCCGCTGATCTTGCGGAGCAGGACCCACACTTCGGCTGCGGAACCGGGGCTGCCGATGGCGTAGACGCTGCCGCTGCCGCCGCTCTTCAAGAAGGACGAACAGTAGTCCGCGCCGGCGACCGGAGAGGTGCAGGCACCTCCGTAGGTGTAGCCCTGGTCGTCGACGAACTGGTTCATTGCAAGCTCCGGGGTCGAGTACCCGCTCGTATAGAACGACCCGGCCGGAGTCGGAGCCTTGCTCGGCTTGGCCGTAGGGGCCTTTGTCGGTTTCGAGGTTGGCTTCTGTGTCGGCGAGTCAGAAGGGGAGTCGGTCGGCGCGGCGGTCTGGGAATCGGACGGCGATGCCGTCGGGAATTGAGACAGATCCAGCGTCGCGCTGGCGACCGGCGAGCTCTTACTGCCGTTGAGTTGCTTGGATATCTGCGGCGCCGCAAAGACGACCCCGGCAACGATCGCGACCACGGCAATCGCGCCGACGAGGGGCATAACCGTCGGCGAGCCTGAGCCAGCGGCCGACGGCCTCGCGACGAGCGCGAGGAGCCCACCGAGTCCGCCAATCGCTCCTGCCGCGGCGCCGACATAGATGCCCCAGCCGACCGACACGCCGGATCCGCCGGGGTCGGCCACGGAGTTGGCAAGTGTCACCGCGTCGTTCATCTTGCTGAATGCAGAGAACTCGACCACGCAGACGCCGATCGCGCCCACGATCGCGCCCAGTCCCAGGAGTTGCCGGGCTCCCTTGCTGCGAGCGAGGCCCAGTACGAGAAGAAGGCCGCAGACGGCAGCAAGGGCGCCGGCGGCGATCAGATAGTCGCCGTTTGCGAGGCCGAAGTCGGGCGTGGTAGCGTCGATGCCGGCCTTCGTTTGGTCACCGAACGTGAGCCACGGCAGCCACGCAGATCCGATGGCCACGGCCCCGCCGGCGAGGGCGAGGAAGCCGCCCATTCCGCCGGCCGAACCGGCGGATCCAGCTGTTGGCGGCGTCCCGTAATACGTGCCTGGAGGAGGCATTTGCCCCCAGGGCGCCCCAGCTGGAGCGGTTCCAGGCGGAAGCGGCGGTGGCGGCATCTGGCTCCACTGCGGCGCCGGCGCCGTCGTGGATAGAGGTGGTGGTGGCGGCGGCGTCTGCGCCCAGGCCGGGGAGGGTGGAGGCGGCGGCGTCTGCGCCCACGGCGGCGAAGCAGGCGGCGGCATCGGAGCGGCCACGACCGGCGGCGTCTGTGCCCAGGTCGGGGCGGGTGGAGGCGGCGAAGCGGCCACGACCGGCGGCGTCTGCGCCCACGGCGGCGAAGCGGGCGGGGCCGCCTCGACGGGCGGCGGCGGAGCCACCTGCTGGAGTTGTGCCCCGCATGTCGCACAGAACCGACCGGGCTCTTCGATCTGAGTTCCGCAGTTTGGGCAGATCATGACGGCGCTCCGCTCAATGGGCTCAGTCCACCACGCGGGCGGACCGTCGTGGCGGCCGGCCGCTTTCGAATGACGATAAGTGACCGGGCACCCCGCCTGCAGAGCCGTTCGGCATGCCAAACCTGGCCCCTTCAATCGGTCGCCGCGCAGACGTAACATGGCGGAGCTACTCAGTCAGGTGGAGAGGCCCGATGAGTCACCGACGACCACCGTCCGACCCAGTGCGCGAGAGCGCCCGCCCGGGCCAGATTCCGGCGCCGGTGACGGACCTGTCGTGACGAGTACGCAATCGCCACTCCACGCGCCGCGTCTCACGCTGCCCGGCCTGGCCCTGGTTATCGCGGTCGGGATAGGCGTCATTGCCGTTGCGGTTCTGGCCGGCTGGGGTCTCGGCGTCCCGGGCCTGACCGCGTGGCTGCCTGGGCTTGTTCAAACGAAGGTCAATGCCGCGGTCTGCCTTCTTGCGCTGGCGATCGCCCTTGCGCTGGTCGCCTCCAATAATCGAAAGGGCAACCCCTTCGCGTCGGCGCTCGCCGTTCTCGTGGTAGTCATCGCACTTGCCACACTGATAGAGCATGTCGCCGGCGTCGACCTCGGCATCGACCAGATCATCGTCAAGGACCAGGCCAGTGCGGCCTCGCCGCATCCGGGCCGGTTCGCCATTCAAACGGCTTTTGGGTTCCTGGCTGCGGCTCTGGCCATCCTCTCGATGGGTCGTTCCGTGCGCGGCGTCCACCCGACCGAGCTGTTCGCCACCGTCTGCGCCTTGATCGGCGGCATATCTCTGTTGGGGTACTTGTACGGTGCGCAGCCGCTGCTGTCGCTGGGATCCGCGAACCAGGTCTCGCTGCCGGCCTCGTTTGCCATGGCGCTCCTGCCGATCGGCCTGATCGCCGCCGATCCCGAGCACGCACTGTCTCGACAAATGACCGACGCTGGACCGGCAGGCCAGGTCATGCGCCGCATCATTCCGGCCGCTTTCGTGATCGTGCCCGTGGGCGCCTGGCTCCGGCTCATGGGCCAGCGGGCGGGTCTGTACGACGAGTCCGTCGGCCTCTCGATCCTGGTCACGCTCGAGGCCCTGCTGCTCGTGGCGGTCGGGGCCTGGACCACGACCAGCGTCAGGCGTCTCGTGCTGGAGCGCCGGCAGGCAGAGATAGACCTGGTCCGACTCGGCTCGGCCGTTTCGACGCCGCTGATCGAGACGGCTCCGATAGGCCTTGCGGTTCTCGATCGGGACCTCAGGTACCTGTACGCCAATCCCGCGCTCGCTTCGATCGATGGGCTCGACGCCCTGGCTCATCTGGGTCAGCGGGTAGATCGGGTTTCGCCTCAGCTCGGTCTCGAAACCGCGGCCATGCTCGAGGGCGTCCTCAGTTCCGGCCGTGGCATCCGGGACATCGAGGTCAGCGGCTATTCCTCGGCCGGCGAGCAGCCCGAGACGTGGCTGCTGAGCGCGGAACCACTCCACGACGATACTCGGGAGGCTGTTGGCCTCGCTCTGAGCATCGTCGAGATCAGCGAGCGCAAGCGCCGCGAGGAAGCCCTGGCGGCGCTGTCCGAGCTACAGAATCAAGCCCAGGTCATCAGCGAATCCATCCCATTCGGCTTCTGGACTGCCGATCTGGGCGGCCGGATGCGCTATCTCAGCCAGTCCTTCTTGACGCTCATCGGCCGAACCGAGGAGGAAGCCCAGGGTCTCGGATGGGCCGAAGCACTGGCGCCCGAGACGGCCGAGGCGACGATGCGCGACTGGCAGATCGCGGTTGCGGCCGGGCGCCCCTGGAGCTTCGAGTTCACGGTGCACGGAACAGACGGCCGCTCACACACGATTCTCTCGCGCGGCTTCCCAATCTTCGATGGCGACGGGCAGTTCACGAGCTGGGCCGGCATGAATCTCGACATCACGGACCGCAAGGAGGCCGAGGCCTTCAGGGAGGCGTTCGCCGGCATCCTCTCGCATGAGCTGCGGACTCCGATCACTTCGATCAACGCCGCCAGCACACTCCTCCGCAGGGACGGCCTGGATGATCAGCAGCGAGCAGAGCTTCTCGACGACATCGGCCAGGAGTCGGAGCGGCTGGCACGGCTCGTCGAGGATCTTGTCGTCCTGGCCAAGGTGGAACGCGGCACGATCCAGATCCGCACCGAGCCCGTCTTGCTCCATCACGTGCTGCGCAAAGTGTGCGCGAAGGAGCAGGCTCGGTCGCCCAATCGCCGGATCGAGTTCTCGAGTGCCGGCAGACTACCGGTCGCCAGAGCCGAGCCGGCTTTCGTGGAGCAGATCGTGCGCAACCTGATCGGCAATGCCGTCAAATACGGGCCCTCCGATGGCCAGATCGACGTGATAGCCGATACCCTGGACGGCCATCCTCGGGTGCGGGTTCTCGATCGCGGACCCGGCATCGATCCGTCGGAGTCGGAACGTCTCTTCGATCTCTTCTACCGGTCCGAGCGAACGGCCGGGGTGGCCGGGTCGGGGATCGGGCTCTTCCTTGCACATCGATTGATCGAGTCGATGGACGGCACGATCTGGGCGCGGCCCCGCGACGACGGCCCGGGCGCGGAGTTCGGGTTCACGCTGCAACCGATTGACGAGGATTCCTGAACGATGGGCACAGAGATCGAGCGCAAGTTCCTTGTCGGCGACAGGTCGGTCGTCGCAAACCTGGTCGGCACCGTCATGAGACAGGGCTACCTGTCGGTCGATCCGTTCCGCACAGTACGCGTCCGAGTGTCGGGCCAGCGTGCCTTCGTCACGATAAAGGGCGCACCTTCCGACAGCGGAGCCAGCCGGGCCGAGTACGAATACGGGATTCCGGTGTCCGACGCCGAGGAGCTGCTGGATCGGCTGGCGCTTCGGCCGCTCATCGAGAAGACGCGCTATCGGGTCACCGTCGACAGGCTGGTCTGGGAGATCGACGTGTTCACAGGCGACAACGACGGGTTGGTGGTGGCCGAGGTCGAGTTGCCGTCGGAAGCCACGGCGGTGACCCTGCCCGAGTGGATCGGTGAGGAGGTCACCGGGGACCCGCGCTACTACAACGCCAGTCTTGTGACCCACCCGTACCGGGATTGGGACAAAGCCTGAGCCACGAAGCCGGCCGAATCAATGAAGCGCGGCTCCCGACCGAAGTCGGGAGCCGCGCCACCGGGCTGGATATGGGGAGGGCGCTACTTGAGCGCGGCGCGGCAGGCCTGAGCGTCGGCGCGAGCCGACTTCAGCAGACCGCGAGCCTGGACCAGGTCCGCTCGTGCGCTCTTGATCGCGGGGCCTGCGGTCCCGCCGTTGTACTGGGCGGGTGTGAGCGGCAGGAGCGCTGCCGGGATCGGCTGGGCCAGGCCGGCTGCCTTGGCGACGGCCGCGTTCATGGCGTCGAGATCGGCCTGCGCGGCCGTGGTGTCCTTGCCCGCGGCCTTGGCGGCAGCAATTCTGGCCGTCAGGTTCGTGGAGATCTTGTCAAAGGAGACCTGGGCTGCGGCGACGCCGTCGGCACCGTTTACGAGATTCACCTTGGGGGCGACCAGCAGATACACGCGGTAGTTGGTCGCGATATCCCGAACTTCGGTCTTGAGGGCGGCCTGCGAGGACTCGGCGTCGATCTGGGTCTTGAGGGCCGTCAGGCCGCTCTTCGTCGATGCGACCTCACCGGACAGCGCGGCGCCGTCGGAGCTGGTCAGGACCTTTGAGCCGGAGATCTTCACATTGAGCTGGTTCAGGGTCGCGAAGCGCCGGGCGATCTCACAGTCGCCGAAGGCGCGCAGGGTGTCGATCGAGGCGCCGGCCTTGACGGCGGCCGCCTGGGTGGCGCAGACGCCCTTGCCGGCGGGTCCGTCGGCTGCGGCCGGGGAGACGGCGTTGACGACGGCTGCGGACGAGATCACGAGCATGCCGGCAACGGCGAGACCGGCGAGGACGGAGCGGATGGGTGTCTTCATCTGTATCTCCTGGCTTGGTCGGCGGGCTATTCGCCGCCGGAGGCTCCGGGGTCACCGCCGGCAAGCGAGCCGTCGATGCCCGAGAGGATCTGGTCGATCGACTGGATCTCACCACTGACAGGGTCGCTGGCAGTGGCGGGTGGCAGAGAGGCTGCCACCTGGGCCGCGGAGTCGGACGCGGCCGGCGACGCAGAGATGTCCTGTGCCGCAGCCGACTGTGCGGGTGTCGCGATCGCCGCTATCGGGTTCGCGGCCACCGTCGGGTCGTTCGGGGCCGGCTGGGCTCCCTCGCGGGCGTCCTGGCGGCCGCAGGCGGCAGCGACGATGCCGGCGACAAGAAGCAGGCTGGCGAGCCTTGCGGTTGCGCTGGCTTCACGGTTCAACTTGTCGGCCTCCTGGTCGAACGTTGTCTAGTTGACTCAGGGATCGTCGCGGATCAGACGTCGAAGCATTCGGGACGCAGGTAAGCGCTGTGTAAGGTCCCGGCCGCGATCGGTCGCAGTTCGGTCACGTGCCCTCGGCAATTTGATGCTCCGGCGATGGGGGAGAGCCAGGTTGATATGCGCCTGGTATTGCCGAGCGCCCGGGCGCTGCCCACAATCGGGTGGGGGTAGGCAGATCTTTCGGGGTGGAAGCTTGATCGTCCGGGTTCTACACGGACGCGTGAAGGCGGACTCCGTCAGTCTCTTCCGCGAGCGGTCCAGCCTTGCTCTGGCTCGGACTCGCCGCCATGATGGCTGTTGCTTCGCCCAGGTCGGTCGCCAGGTTCACAAGGATGGATCCGAGGAGATCATCTTCCTGAGCGTGTGGAATGACCTCGAGGCCGTCTACGATTGGGTCGGAGGCATGGACCTGCGCAACGCTCCGGTCATCGCGGGCGACGTTCCGGAGGTCTTCGCCTACTTCGATATTCAGCACTACGAGGTGGTGGACCAGACGGTTGCCGGGGTGCCTCTTGCGGCCGCCGGCTATTCGCACGAGTCGTAGTCCGGTCCGCCCGGGTTGCTCGGCCGCACCGGAATATCCCGATTGCCTGCCATGAGTCAGATGGGGCTTGCGAGCGGCCGTTTCACCATGTTGTCGGCGATCCAAATAACGGGTACGGTATGCCCACGCTTGGCTCCGGCATTCGGCGTAGGGCTGGCGTGGAGATGACAGCGCCGATTGCCGAGAGCGCTCTGGCGTTGCGACCGGTCTCGTGGACTTGAATGGGAGCCGATCTAGCCCGATGGACGTCCCCGAAGCGCTCGAGGCGTGGCAAGCGCAGTACTCAGGCCAACCGCCGGTTGGCTTCATGCTGCGTTTCACGCACGAGGCTGTCTGGACTCGGGTCCACTATCTGCGCAACGGCGCCGAGCCGGCAACCCGAGAAGAGGACGAGCGAATGGCCTCGCGTTTCGACGCGGTTGCCAGTTCGCTCTTCACCGGCACGACCGTGCTGGTTCTCGCGATCCACCTCGATCCGCGGCATGAGGCGACCAGCGAGCTGAAGGGCATCGGCGCGGCTCCAATCGAGCCGCCGGAGGGCTGGATCGAGAGCCTGCGGGATTACCTGCCGGATACGAGCCGGGCCGAATTCGTGGCCACCACTCTGAGCTGGCAGCGGGGCTGCCTCGACCGCGTATGGCTTGCCGTCGCTCGCGATCGCATCGGGCGGGTTGCCGTCTTCGCCCCCGCGACCGGCGACGCCTTCTGCCCGTACGGCGGCGGCGCGGACGTCTTCGTCTGGGGCTCCGATCGGCGGTCCAAGCTGGGTGACAGATTTCGGGCGTGGCTGCCGGCCTCGAAGCCGACGCCGGGCTCGACCGGCCCTCAATCGGCGCGCGATCTCATCGCCGAGCCCCAGTAGCGTCCCGGCGACACGACGCCCATGAGCCCCAAGACGAAGTTAAAGAAGTCAAAGAAGTCAAAGAAGTCGAAGGCCGCGTGGCCTGACGTCTGGTCGACCTCTGAGTCGATCGCGCCGGTTGCGCCGCTGAAGGCGCTCGCGCCCGCGGTAGCTCCCGCGGTGGCTCCGGCTCGAGCCCCGACGGCCGCTCCAGCCCCGACGGCCGCTCCAGCCCCGACGGCGGCCCAGGCTGCAGTTCCCGCGTCGGTCGCGGCTCCCGCGCCGGTCCCGTCCTCCGCGCCGGCCAAGACTCAAGCTTCGGCGGCAGCTCCCGCGCCGTTGACGGCCGGGGCGCCGGGTCCCGACCGCTCGTCCGAACCGGCCACCAAAGCCGACATCGCCCGCTACCTCGAGAACCTCCAGGGCGAGATTGATGCGGTCGCCCTCTACGCTCTGCTGGGGGAGGAAGAAAAGAGCCAGACTCTCAAGGACTTCTACAACCGGATGGTCGAGATCGAGGGCGTCCACGAGGGGGTCTGGCGCAAGCAGCTCGAGGCCGCCGGCGTCGACACCAGCCGAATGCATCCGGCCTGGCGGGCGCGAGCGCTGATGTTCGTGGCGCGCCATTTCGGGCCGAGCCTGGTCGTCCCGACGATCGCCGAGCGCGAAGCGTCGGACGAGGCGATGTACGACGAGCAGCCCGAGGCGCTCGCCCGGATGCCGGGCGACGAGCGCTCCCACGCCCGGCTCTTCCGCGAACTGGCCGCCGGCCGCGGCGTTGAGGGCGGCACGATCGCCCGGATCGAGGGTCGGCATCGCGGCAGCGGCGGCAACCAACTGCGGGCGGCGGTGCTCGGCGCGAACGACGGGCTCGTCTCCAACTTGAGCATCACCATGGGGGTCGCGGGCGCATTCGACGGCGGGCGCAACGTGCTCGTCGTCGGCTTCGCGGGCATGCTGGCCGGCGCCCTGTCGATGGCGATCGGGGAGTGGCTCTCCGTCCAGAGCGCTCGCGAGTTGTATGCCCATCAGGTCAAGGTGGAGCGCGAGGAGCTCCTCACGGTCCCGGACGAAGAGGAAGAGGAGCTGACGCTCATCTATCAGGCCAAGGGACTCACCGCCCAACAGGCGCGTCTGATGGCGCAGTCGATCGTCGGCGGGGAGCTGGCCCATGCGGTCGACACGCTTGCCCGCGAAGAGCTGGGCATCGACCCGGACGAGCTGGGCGGCTCCGCCTGGGTCGCGGCGGCGACCTCGTTCTTCCTATTCGCGCTCGGCGCGATCGTTCCCGTCTCGCCGTTCATCTTCGCCTCGGGCGTGACCGCGGTCGTGGCTTCGGTCATCGTCAGTGCCGTCGCCCTGATGCTCGTGGGCGCGGCGATCACCATCGTCACGGGCTCCAGCGTGCTCCGAACCGGCGGCCGGCAGGTCCTGCTGGGCCTGGCCGCGGCCGCGATCACGTTCGGGCTGGGCAGCCTGGTCGGCAAGGCCGTCGGGTAGGGATGCGGGCGCATCGCGACACGGTCGGCCCCGACCGCGGCGCGCACGGCCAGTCTCGCCGCCTTCGGTCCGGGAGTCCCGCCCTTCTTCTGCTTGCCCTGATTCCGCTCGTGCTGGCGGGTTGCGGTTCGTCGGTCGCCACGTCGGCGCCGACTGCACCCGCGCCGACGGCGCCGGCGACGGCCACTGCCACCGACCTCACCACACCAACCACCACTCCCTGGCCGGCCTTCACTCCGTGGGACACCCCGACCCCTGATCCGACGGCCGCTCCGACACCGACGCCGGCGCCCGCGATCTGGACCCTCAACGTCTATGACGCCCACGGCTTTCGCTACCAGAACCCCGATCTGACCGCCTGCACCGCGGCTTCGGCCCAGATCATGCTCAATATGGCCACGACCTGGAGCGACTACCTGTCGCTGGCGCCCGGGAAGGCGGCTCCGACCAAACCGCGCGGCTGGAAGGTCGACGTCTCGAAGACGCTCATGGAGACCCTGCTCGCCTACCAGCGAAAGTACGGGACCATGATCCTGACCGATCCCGGAGCCGACGCGCACGGCTGGCGCGACGCCCTCAACTTCTACGGCTGGGGAAGCATGACGGCCAACGTGTACAAGGACCTGACCTACACCTCGTTCGCCGACGCCGCGCGCGCCACCGTCATGGCCGTGGCCCTGTATCGAAAGCCCGTCGGCATCCTGGCCTGGGCCGGAGACCACGCTCAGGTCGTGACCGGCTATCGGGTGAAGGGCCAGGATCCGAGAACCGGCTCGACCAGCTTCGCCATTCTCGGCGTCTACCTGAGCGATCCGCTTCGATCGGATGGCTATCTCAACTCATACATCCCGCTGGCCACGTGGAGCGGCGGAGCGAAGCACATCCGGTTCACACCGTACACGATGACCAACTCGCCCTACGTCGACTCGCTCGATCACAAGCAGGGCAATGCCGAGTGGGACGGCAAATGGGTGATCGTGGCGCCGGTGGCCTGACGATCGGCCGCGGGGCCTTCCGCGAGGCGCACCGATGTACGGCATACTCTGTTCGCGGCCCCTGAAGCCGCGAACAACGAGTCGGGAGCCGCGCCACGTGAGTACCGAGACACCAACCTCGTCCTCAGGAGCCTCGCCGGAACGAGGCGATTTCATCCGTGAGATCGTGGCCGCGGACCTGCGGGACGGCAAGCACAAGACGATCGTCACGCGCTTCCCGCCCGAGNNCGAACGGCTACCTGCACATCGGCCATATCAAGGCGATCGCCATCGACTTCGGCATCGCCCGCGACTTTGGCGGCCGTTGCCACCTGCGCTTCGACGACACGAACCCCACCAAGGAAGAGCAGGAATACATCGACCACATCCAGGAGGACATCCACT
Source organism: Chloroflexota bacterium (assembly GCA_003152995.1). GTDB lineage: Bacteria > Chloroflexota > Limnocylindria > Limnocylindrales > CSP1-4 > Fen-1039. The sequence goes on from PMBR01000044.1 coordinate 10,338, forward strand.
GGCTGGGGTTCGATTGGGGCGATCACCTTTACTACGCTTCGGACTACTTCGGCCAGCTGTACGAGTGGGCCGCCTACCTGATCCGGGCCGGCAAGGCCTACGTCGACGACCTGACCGCCGATGAGATCCGCGAGCACCGCGGCACGCTGACCGAGCCCGGCCGGAGCAGCCCGTACCGCGACCGCCCGATAGACGAGAACCTCGATCTGTTCAAACGGATGCGGGCCGGCGAGTTTCCCGACGGGACGCGGGTCCTGCGCGCCCGGATCGACATGGCGTCACCGAACATCAACCTGCGCGACCCGGTGCTTTACCGGATCCTTCACGCCGACCATCCGCGTACCGGAGACGCCTGGTCGATCTACCCGATGTACGACTTCGCCCACGGCCAGTCGGACGCCATCGAAGGCATCACCCACTCGCTCTGCAGCCTGGAATTCGAGATCCACCGGCCCCTATACGACTGGTTCATCGAGAACCTGCCGGTGCCATCGAAGCCCCGCCAGATCGAGTTCGCGCGGCTCAACATCACCTACACGGTCCTGTCGAAGCGCGTCCTGCTGCGCCTCGTCAATGAGGGTCGCGTGCGCGGGTGGAACGATCCGCGGATGCCCACGATCGCGGGCATGCGCCGGCGAGGCTTCCCGGCCGAGGGCCTGCGGGATTTCGTGGCCGGTGTCGGCGTCGCCAAGGCGGACAACGTCATCGAGTTCGGCCAGCTCGAGCACGCCGTCCGCAACGTCCTGAACCGCACGGCGCCGCGCCGCTTCGCCGTCCTCGATCCCCTCAAGGTGGTCATCGAGAACTACCCCGAGGGCCAGTCCGAGGAGATGGACGTCGTCAACAACCCGGAGGACCCGTCGGCCGGGAGTCGCAAGGTGCCGTTCAGCCGCGAGTTGTGGATCGAGCGCGAGGACTTCATGGAAGAGCCGCCGGCGAAGTTCTTCCGCCTGGCCCCCGGTCGCGAGGTCCGGCTGCGCTCCGCCTACTTCGTCACGTGTCGTGAGGTGGTGAAGGACGCCGCCGGCGAGATCGTCGAGTTGCGCTGCACCTACGACCCGGCCACGCGGGGCGGGGACTCGCCCGACGGCCGGCGGCCTAAGGCCACTCTCCATTGGATCTCGGCCGCGCACGCGATGCCGGCCGAAGTCCGGCTGTACGACCACCTCTTCACGCGCCCCGACCCGGGCGCCGACGGCGACCTATTCGCCGACCTCAACCCCGATTCGGAGAAGGTGCTGACCGGGTGCATGGTGGAGCCGTCGCTGGCCGACGTGCCGGTGGGGGAGACGGTGCAGTTCGAGCGCCTCGGCTACTTCTCTCCGGACCCCGATTCGGCGCCCGGCCACGCCGTCTTCAACCGCACGCTGACCCTCAAGGACACGTGGGCCAAGCTCCAGGCGCAGGGCCGGCAGAACAGCTGACGGGACCGAGGTGGAATCGAAAAGGAGCCCGATTTCTCGGGCTCCTTTTGGTTACCTACCGGTTAGTAGGAGCGGGTGCTCGAACTTCGCTGGTTGGTGAAGCAATCGCTGCAGTAGACCNNTGGGCCTCGCGGCCGCAGCTGGAGCAGGTTGCGCTGAACATCTCGCGCGGGCCGCTCGAATAGCCGCCGCGTGAGCTGCTGCCGCCCGAGTAGCTTCCGCCGCCCGAGTAGCCGCCACCGGCGCTGTCGCCCCGAGCAGCCTTCTTGGCTGCGCGGCACGATGGGCAGCGACGCGGCTCGCTGAACTGCCGGTCTGC
>PMBR01000038.1 GCA_003152995.1 Chloroflexota bacterium
CACAACGGTCGCGATCAGTGGGGTCGAGCTCTCCGTCCGCGAGCACGAATATCTCGTCATCCTTGGACCGGCCGGTGCAGGGAAGTCCACGACGCTCCGCCTGATCTCAGGCCTCACGAAACCAACCCGAGGCGATATCCGCATCGACGGCCGGTCTCTTCTAGGCGTGGCACCCGAGCATCGCGACGTCTCTATGGTGTTCGAGAACTACGCCCTCTACCCGCAACGAACCGTCTTCGAGAACCTGAGCTTCCCGCTCGAGGCGCGTCGGGTGCCGCGCTCCGAGATCAAGCGTCGCGTGGAGAGTATGGCTTCGATTCTTCTCATCGACTCCTTGCTCGATCGGCGTCCTGGCGAGCTGAGCGGCGGCCAGCGTCAGCGAGTGGCCCTCGGACGCGGGCTGATTCGCGACGCGACCGTCTACCTCCTCGACGAGCCGCTCTCCCACCTGGATGCCCGCATCCGCCAGGACGTCCGCGTCCAGCTCAAGGCGATGTCCGTCGACCTGCACTCGATGGTGATCCACGTTACCCAGGATTACCGCGAGGCGATGTCACTTGCCGACCGGATGGCGGTCCTCAACGAGGGCCGAATCCAGCAGGTCGGCACGCCCGATGAGATCTATGCGGCGCCCGTCAACGAGTTCGTTGCCATGTTCGTCGGAGATCCGCCGATGAGCCTTCTGGACGCGACGTTCGTGCATGAGAACGGTCGGCCGGTCCTGAAGGTGGCGGGCACAAACATCTCGCTCCCCGCTGACGAACTCGTTGGCCGTGTCAAAAACGGCGCCACGCCGCCCGCCCTTCGGGTCGCCGCTCGTCCGACGGATGTGCCCGTGAGCGCGACCGAGACCAAGGAGTGCTACATCCCGGCGCAGGTATATGTTTCCGAGTCGCACGGATACCGCAACATCGTCACGATCAAGCTCGGCGACGCGACGATTCGTGTCGCTGCGCCCCCGAAAAAGATATGGCGCGTCAATGATCCGATCTGGCTCGGTCTCGGCATGTACAACCTGCACGCCTTCGCGAACGGCAAGGCGATCTACCATCCGGCCGTTTCGGCGGCCGGCGAAACAACTCGGCCGCAGCGCTCGTTCACGGCCGCATCTACTACAGGGAACTGAGCGATGGCCACGGTTGGTTTGGAAGACGTCTGGAAGCGCTACGGGAAGGTCGAGGCCGTCAAGGGCATCTCGATGGAGATAGTCGACGGCGAGTTCGTGGCCCTGCTCGGCCCCTCGGGCTGTGGCAAGACCTCCACTATGCGGATGATCGCGGGGCTGGAGGAGATCAGCGCCGGCGACATCCGATTCGATGGGAAGTCGGTGATCGATCGTCCACCACGCGCCCGAAACGTGGCCATGGCGTTTGAGAACTACGCTCTATACCCGACCCTCTCGGTCTATGAGAACCTTGCCTTCCCCGCCCGGGCCGCGCATTGGCCCAACGAACGCATAGACAAGCGTGTCCGAGAAATCGCTGGTATCGCCGCCATCGACAAGCTGCTGGATCGGCGAACGGGCGAACTGAGCAGCGGCCAGGCTCAAATGGTGGGTCTTGCGCGCGCTCTGATTAGGGAGCCCGCGGTGTTCCTGCTCGACGAACCGATCTCACATGTTGACGCACGGCTCCGTATCGACATGCGGACCTACATCAAGCGCCTCCAAGTCGAGCTCGGCTACACCATGGTCCTGGTCACCCACGACCAGGAAGACGCGATGGCTCTGGCCGACCGAATCGCTGTCATGGCGGACGGAGTGCTCCGTCAACTCGGGACGCCAGCCGAGGTCTACGACCATCCTGAGGACACGTTCGTCGCGAACTTCATCGGGAGCCCGCCGATCAACTTGTTCGGCTGCGAGATCGGGCAAGCCGGAGGCAAGACGGTTCTGCGGCGCGACGGCCTGACTTTCGACCTGCCGGACCAGTTCCTGCCGCTTGCGGCAGCCGGAACTCTTCCGGCAAGCGTGACTGTCGGCATCCGCCCGTTCCACCTCACCGCGGGTGCGGGGGCGGGACACGGTGCGATCGCTGCGCGTGTGGTCGTCGTCGAGCCGCTCGGCGACATGGAGATCGTCACGGCCGAAGCCGGCAACCTCCCTATTCAGGTCGTGATTCCACCCGGCAACCGCCCGAAACGCGACGAAACGATGCAGCTCGCGCTCGAACCCGAATACGTGCTCCTCTTCGATCCCGAGTCCAAGCAAGCGATCCATGCGCGGAGCGGCGGCTCTGCCACGGCTCACGCTGCGGCCGCTCTCGTCTAGCGGCATCCAAGGAGGCCAACGATAGTGGCGAATGCCAAGATTCTCGAACGCCTGCTCGACTGCGGCGTCGTCCCGATTCTCCGGCTCAAGGAGCCGGGGCCAGCGATTGATCTCGTCGAAGCGCTCTGCGCCGGTGGCATCAACACGTTCGAGATTGCCCTCGGGACGCCGAATGCACTGGAATTGATTCGGGAGGTCCGGACGACTTTCGCCGATCGCGTGGTCGTTGGTGCCGGCACAGTCCTTGACACAGAGACCGCACGTCTCGCCGTAACCGCCGGTGCGCAGTTCATCGTTGCGCCGAGCCTCAACCTCGACCTTATTCGCTTCGCCAAACGGTATTCGATAGTCGTCGTGCCGGGTGCGCTGACGCCGACCGAGATACTCACGGCCTGGGAGGCCGGGGCGGACATGGTCAAGGTCTTCCCGGTCCGCGCACTTGGGCCGGGGTACATAAAGGACGTCCTGGCACCGCTGCCGCAGGTGCGACTAGTGCCCGTCGGCGGCGTGACAGTCGAGGACGCCGCGGACTACATCCGAGCGGGTGCAGTCGCCGTGGGGCTTGGGGGCGAGTTGCTGAGCAAGCAACTCATCGACGAGCGCCGTTACGATGAGCTCCAAGAACGCGCTCGCCGCGTCGTTGCGGCTATCCATGAAGCGCGAGGGGGTGGAACCAGTCCCGTTCCAGCGGGAGTGAGCGCGCCGCCCGTCATGCCTCTCTAGTCAACAAGAACGCTGGGAGTTGCCAAGTGCCTCAGACGGTAGAAACATTTCGCTTCCCCCTCGAGGACATGGAGGCGGAGGGGGGAGATAGCGCGTTCTCTGCTCTCCTCCGCGTCCAAGGGGATGAGGTCAGGCGCGACGTATTCACGATGGTCAAGCCCGAGCAGTCGGCCTCTGGCCGGATCACGGCCGGGTATACCACCATCTTCCCGCTCTGTGGGACGCGCGGGCACGAGCACGGCGACCGGGAAGAGGTCTATTTCTTCACACGTGGCCGAGGGGTGATGGTCGTCAACGGCAAGGAGACAGAGGTCGCGGCCGGCGATACCTTCTACCTCGAGCCTGGCCCGTTCCACATCACGCGCAACACGACCGATCTGCCGCTGGAGTACTTTTGGATCACGATACGCGTCTAGCGCAGCCAGCTGCGCGACGAGAGGAAGACGAGCAGAAGCATGACCCATGAGTACCTGATCGGGATCGACATCGGAACAGCGAGCATTCGCGTTGCCCTGCTCGATCTCGACGGGCACGTCCTGGCGATCGCGTCGACACCTCAGGCGATGGACGTGCCGCGCGCGGGTTGGGCGGAACAGGACGCCAGGTTGTGGTGGTCGGCGACGGCTTCTGGAATTCGGCAGGTCCTCGACCGAGCGAAGGTGCCGCCCGCGGAGGTTATTGCGATTGGGGCGGACGCACAAATGCACGCCACGATTCCGCTCGACGCGGCGGGCCAGCCGATCCCGCCGCGGGTCCCGATATGGTGCGACAAGCGCGCCGCCCAGCTTGTGCGTGCGTTCGAGGGGCAGCCGTTCGCGCGCGAGGCAAGTCGTATCGCCGCGGACCCTCCGCTCGCCGCGTGGGTCGGGTTCAAGATGGCCTGGTTCAAGGAGCATGAGCCGGCGCTGTACGAGCGCACGTGGAAGTTCGCCACGGGCGCTGCTTTCGTCAACTACATGCTTTGCGGCGAGCTGGCGATGGACTGGTCCGAGGCGTCGGGCTCTTTCCTGCTTGATGCCACCACGCTCGCCTGGTCGGACCAACTCGCCGGATGGCTCGGAGTGTCACTGGACAAGATGCCACCGGTGGTCGAGTCGACGTGCGTGATCGGGAAGGTGACACGGGCGGCCGCGACCGCGACCGGCCTCACTGTCGGAACCCCGGTGGTTGCCGGGGCCGGCGACATGCAGTGCATGCTCCTCGCAGCCGGTATGGCGGAGGAGGGGACGGCGGTCGACATCACCGGAACGGCGTCGGACTTCTGCGTCTTCTCGCGCGAACCGATCGTCGAGCCGCCCACGATGAACCTTCACCACGCTATCGCCGGATGGATTCCATTCGGGATCGCCGAGTCCGGAGGCGGTGCTCTCCAGTGGTTCCGCGATCAGCTGCGTGGAGCAGTTGAGGCTTCCGATCCTTGCGGCATCGCCTATGACGGGCTCGATGAGATGGCGCAGGCGGTACCACCGGGAGCCGATGGGCTGCTCTTCCTGCCGTACCTGATGGGCGAGCGCCTTCTCGGCTCGCCCGTGTCGAGAGCCGCGTTCGTCGGCCTCACGCCCTCGTCGGGAACCGGTGTGATGGCACGCGCGATCATGGAGGGCGTCTGCTTCGAACTGAAGCGAACGCTCGAGATCGCAGAGGGCACCGGCACGAACGTCCGCTCGATCTTCACGACCGGCGGCGGGGCTCGCAGCGATCTGTGGTCGCAGATCAAGGCCGACATCTACGAGAGACCGGTGCAGACTGTCGTGGCTTCCGAAGGGGGAGTTGTTGGATCTGCCCTGCTTGCGGCCGCCGGCGTCGGGGCAATCCCAAGCGTCTCAGCAGGAGTGGAACGCTGGGTGGTTCGCGACCGGACCTTTCAGCCGGAACCGGCACGATATCCTCGATACGAGAGAATGTACGAGGTGTTCAAACAGATTCATGACCGTCTGCAGGAGCCGTTCGAGCGGCTGGCTCTGATCCCATGACCGAGGAACCCCTTGCGCCTTCGACAGCCCGCCCAGGCTTGGACGGTCCGCCACACTCGTCGGCATCAGCTGCCGGCGCCGGCATGGCGAGCCTCGCGAGACCGGCGGCAGACTACGAGCCTGAGACGAGCGCGGCTCGGATGACACGTACTCCCCCGGTTCTGCGGTATGCGGCCGGGGCCGGACGGCCGAAGTACGGGCAGCTCATGGACGCGCTTCGTGCGCGCATCCGAGCTGGCGTCTATCAGATCGGCGATCTGATCCCGGCGGAGTCGCGCCTGCAAGCCGAATTCGGCGTCAGCCGAATCACCGTGCGTAGAGCGGTCGACGAGCTCGCGCGTGAGGGGATCCTTCTCAAGGAGCAGGGCCGCGGCACCTACGTTTCTCGCGTCCTGGAGATCACTCAGGGGCTGAACACGCTCTCCACCGTGACCGACACGCTTCTACAGATGGGCCTGACACCGGAGAACGTCGAGATTGCGCTCGCAATGGAGGAAGCCAGCGAGTCGCTGGCAGCAGCGCTCCAGATCGAGCCCGGGGCCCCGATCTGGCACCTGTTCAGGTTGCGCAGTGCCCACAGCACGCCCATTTGCCTGACCGACAACTACATCCTGCCCGATCACGTACCCGGCTTCTCGAGGGAGCTCTTGCGCGCTTCGCTCTACGAGACCTACGAGCAGGTCTACGGCCTCACGCTCGCGCGAGGCGAGGAGATCGTGACGGCCGGGGCGGCCACGTCCGAAGAGGCGGCGAAACTCGATCTCCGGCCCGGCGCTCCGCTCCTCATCGTCGCCAGGACCACCTACCTGGATAACAACCAGCCGATCGAGAGGGCCATCGTTCGTTCGCGGCCCGACCGGTACCGCTATGCGGTCACGCTCACTGGACGCCCGCGGAACCGAGGGATCGGGATCTGAGGCGACAAGCAGACGGTCGTTGGCGCTGGCCCGATCGACGTTCTCGCAACGGTCGGCTGAAGCCCAATCAAGTGAGCCCGGTGACAAACGGCCCTCGAGTGGCGTTTGAGAATAGGTCATAATGACATACTCACCCAGAGGCCCAGTCGCGGCCGCTGTGGAACCACAGGGAGACTAGCGAGCGATGGACGTCATGACCGCGCGAAACGCCGGCGAGCACGAGGTCCTCTATAGCTGGAACCGCCTCCGCTGGCTGTTCCCGGATCCGGCAGCCGAGCGTGCCTTCGAAGAAGGGGAGTACTGGAAGGGCGCTATGCCGGCCGGTTTCAAGGTGGACCGGAAAGGCAATCACTACCTCTCCGTGCCGCGTTGGAAGCCCGGGATTCCTGCCACCGTGAACAGGGTCGTGATCGTCAACGGAAGCCCGATACTTGAGCCGTTTCCATCGTGGGAGATGAACCGAACGGATGACGTCAATGCCCTCCAATCGGTGCTTGGATGGGAGATCGACGAGCTCAACCGGGCCTGGTTCCTTGATCAGGGGCACCTCCAGGACGCTCCCTGCGTGGAGGGCGCCCAGAAGTTGGTCTGCTGGGACCTGAATTCCAATACCCTGGTCAAGTCGATCCCGATCCCGAACAAGATTGCCGACTACACGGCGTCCTTCCTCAACGACGTCGTCGTCGACAACGCCAACGGATTCGCGTACATCGCCGACTCGGGCATCTACACCGATCCGCTCCAGGGCGGCCTGATCGTGTATGACATGAAGAACGAACGGCTGCGCCGAGTCCTCCATCAGCACGTCAGCACCCAGGACGTCCCGGGCTTCTGGTTCGAAATCGACGGACAGAAGATCTGGGAGGATGTTCCGATGCGCACGGGTGCCGACGGCATCACTCTCTCTGCGGATCGTCAAACCCTCTACTGGTGCGCGCTCACCGCGCGGCGCCTGTATTCAATCGATACGGCGTTGTTGCGCGACTTCGACGTCGATGACACGAAGATCGCGGCCGCGGTCGTCGATCACGGGGACAAGGGCACCAGCACCGACGGAATGGGGGCCGACAACCAAGGACTCATCTACTACACGATGCTCGAGGGAAAAGGCATCGGCGTGTTCGATCCGGCAACAGGCGCATTCCGGTCGCTCATCACGGACGAGCGCATGGTGTGGGTGGACGGGATGACCTTCGACAACCAGGGCTATCTGTTGTTCGACAGCAATCGGCTGCATCAGGTGCTCAGGGGCCAGCTCGACTGGGACAACCCCGAGAACATGGTGGTGTGGAAGGCTTATCTAGGGCCGGGGGTGCAGTCCTATCTCTATGCCGTCGATCCCCTTCGTGGCTGACCTCCCGATCCTCGCTGTCGACATCGGGACGGGGAGTGTTCGCGCCATCCTGTTCGACGCCGCAGGTGGAGTGCTCGCTGAGACAAGGTCGCCAACTCGAACCCTGCATCCGAGGCCGGGTTGGGCCGAACAAGACCCCGACGAGATCGTCGATGCTGTCGCCAGTGTGCTGAGAGCGGCGATGGCCGAGGCTGCCCAATTCGGCGGCATCGCCGCCGTCAGCTTCTCGTCGCAGATGTACAGCGTGCTGGCCACGACCACGGCGGGCCGCCCGTTGACGATGTCGATTCCGTGGAGCGATACGCGTGCCGCGCAAGATGCAGAACACATCCGAACCGGGCGAGACGCGGGCCGGTTGGTCGGCGTCACAGGATGCCCCGCACAGCCGGTCTATCCGCTCGCGAAGATCCGTTGGCTCAGAGCCAACGTCCCGCTCCCCGAGGACGCCCTCTTCATCTCCATCAAAGACTACGTCCTGTGGCGGTTGACTGGCGTACTCACCGCAGACCGCTCGACGGCGTCGGCCAGTGGCATGCTGGACATCTCTTCTGGCGAATGGTCCGCGCTGGCTCTGGACGTCGCTGGACTGACCCCGGCGAACGTGCCATCGCTGGATTCCCCTCGCGCTCTAATCCAGTGCGGGCCGAGTTCACTGCTGCGGGACTTGGGCCTGCCTGCGGTGACGCCCGTCGTATTGGGCGCCGGCGACGCGGCCCTTTCCAGCGTAGGAAGCGGGGCAGTGAGGCCCGAGATTCTCGCCATAAACATCGGAACGAGCGCGGCCGCCCGTCGCATGATCCGGGAGCCACGGTCGGATCCGGCCGGGCGGCTTTGGACCTACATCGCCGATCTCGACCATTGGGTGACCGGCGGGATCATCGGCAGCGCCGGCAGTGCCTATGACTGGGCGCTTGACATGGTTCTCGGAGGCCTGACGGAGGACACATACGACCGGGCTGAAGCATTGCTTGGCTCAGTAGGCCCCGGGTCTGACGGCTTGACATTCGTTCCCTACTTGAGCGGAGAGCAAAGCCCTTCGTGGAGGCCGTCCGCCCGCGGAGCCTTCGTCGGAATCGGTCTGCTCCACGAGCGGAGGCACATGTTGCGAGCCGTTGTCGAGGGGTTGGCGTTTGCCCTGCAACGCGTAAGGCTCTCGATCGAGGAGACCGGAAGCGGCAAGCTCGATGAGGTTACCGTGACGGGCGGGCTCTGCCGTTCCGCGGCGACGCTCCACATCATCGCCGATGTCCTGGGGCTGCCCGTGGTCGTTCCGCCTGGCCACGAGGGCTCGGCAAAGGGTGCCGCGATCTTGGCGTGGCTCGCGCTCGGCGCGCTGCCAGACCTTGAGACCGCTGGTCGCCTCGCGCTGGCCGATAGGCCTCGCATCCTCCCCTCTGATGAGGCCCACGCAGTCTACCGGCACCGATTCGAGGAGTTTGTCGGTCTCGCCGACAGGCTCACAGTTGAGAAGAGAGGAAACGCGTCATGATCAGAGGCTCCCTGGTTCCGAATATCACCCTGTTCGATGAGTCCGGCGCTCTCGACCTCCGGTCTACGGCGTGGCACATCAACTGGATGTTCGGCCATGGCGTCGACGGGTTGTTTCTGACCGGCTCGTACGGCGCGGGACCCCTGATGTCCGTCGAGGAACGAATCGCGGTCTTCCGTCTGGCCAAGTCGCTGGCGGACGAGTCGGGAGACCAGCGGACGCTGATCGCGCACGTTGGGTGCATCGACACCGCCTCGACCCTGAGACTGGCGCATGCCGCCGAAGAGGTCGGGGTGGATGCCATTGGTGCGGTACCGCCCTTCTACTACAAGTACAGCGAAGACCTCGTAGTCGACTACTACGCCCAGTTGGTCAAGGCAACGAGTCTGCCGGTGTTCGCGTACAACAATCCGGAGACGTCGAGGTTCTCGTTCACAGTCGGCACGGTTCGCCGTCTTCTCGACGCCGGGCTGGCGGGGATGAAGGACAGCCCGCTCAACGTCGGCTTCGTGAGCCGCGTGTTCTACGAGACCAAGCTTGCCGGTGCGGATTTCCAGATGATCCTGGGCACATCGAACGGATGGCTGCCCTTCTACTACATGGGCATCCGGGCGATGATCGGCGGGATGGGCAACTGGGCTCCCGAGATCATGACCGCTTTGGTNNGCCAAGATGCACTTCACGGACAGCACGATCGCTTCCCAGATGGCGCTGTACGCCCGTGGCTTCAATGGAGGGTTCGCCCGCAGGCCCATGGCCCTGCCACCTCGCTCCGAGCCGCGCTATTCCGAGATCACGCAGTGGCTCGAAAGCAGCTTCGAACGAGCCGGGATCCCGCTGGAGACCGCCTGACGACTCGTCGGCGTCGGTCGCACTAGCTGACCCGATCGCCCCGTTCTGCCGGGCGTCTCGCCAAAGTCACTGCGAGCGCTCGAGCGGCCCGCGCAGGCGACGCCCGTCCGGTACCGCTGGGTCTATGGTGGGCGAGTCGCCGGAGGCTGTCCTCGACGACGAGATGCTCACCCCAGGAATGCCGCCCGTGGGGCGGGTGATGTCAGGTGTCGGAGGGGAGCCGCTCGAATGTGAGGGTCAGTACGTCCTTGCGCGCGAAGATGCCCAGGAAGCGAATGCCGCAGAGGAAGAGAGCCACGCCGAGCCCGCTGTAGAAGAAGGCGATGATCCAGTCCGGCACCAGGTGTGAGAGGCGGAGTGCCATGCCGCCGCCCATCATCACTGCCATCACCGCCCAGGACGAGGCGTTGAAGAAGTGCCAGAAGGGGAGCCGATCCTCCGCCCGCGCGCGGATTCGACCGGCGTGCTTCCGGACGAGCCGGGCGAAGACGAAGAAGTAGAACACGAGGAAGATCACCACGGCCAGTGGGAAGAGGATCAGGTGCGAGGGCGCCAGCCCGAACTCCATTGGCAGCCCGATCATGCAGACCATCGCGCCCGCCGCGCACCAGACCAGGCCGGCGATGAGCATCAGGTGGTTCTTGGGAATGTGGACGACGTGCACGCTTCGAACACTCCTGACGCACTGATCGATGGGTGGCGCGATTGTACCCACACGGACTGTGGGGTCGCGCGCCCAGGTATCAGCCTGGCGCTGGACGACTTGGGGCGCGCTCACTGGCCGTCTTCAACTCCACCGCGATCCCATCGGCCCAGGCGTCGATCCTGGGCCAGTCGCGAAGGTCGTTGTCGGGGAACGCTGCTCTGGCTGCTGGCATCGCCATCGCCAGCCGTTCCACGAACCCGATCGGCTTGTACTCACGGCTCCAGGCACCGAAGAACACCTGGTGGTCCCGCGGGTGAAGTGTCTCCCGCAGCTCATCGATCTCCCTGGGGCCCGAGACCTCCAGCGGGCCGCGGCCCAGCTCATCGAGCTTCATTTCGATCGGGCCGCTGCTGAAGAGCCAGACCGGCTTGAGGTTCAAGACGCGGCGGTTCTGAGCCGCGAACGACCGCGCCTCTTTCATCCAGTGGAACATGTACAGGGCACTGCCCAGGATCACGGCGTCATAGTCCGCGACGTCCCGTGCCGACTTTACCGTCATTGCCTCCGCGTCCAATCCTCCTTCGCGCAGCCTCTCGGCGATTCGCTCCGCAATCCCGCCGGTGGAGCCGTGCCTGCTCCCATAGGCAATGAGTATCGACATGGATCGGTCCTCTCCGGCTGGTCATCGACTGCCGCTTGGTGCCGGCTCATGCCGGTCAATACCGGATTGTAGGTTTGGCTCAAATCGCCGGCGTCCTCCTCGTCGAAAACAAGGTGATCTCTCAGGGGAACTCAAGAAAAGGGGTGGCCTTCCTGCCGAAGCCCTTCAGCGCCGACGCGCTGGGCGCGGCCGTGCGGCGGGTTCTCGACGGTTAGACACACGAGGCCGAGCCGGGCTGAAGGCTGCTACTCGCTTCTCAGCTCGTCCAGCAACTGACCATCCGGCCCTTCCAGCTGCAGGATCAGCGGGACCAAACCGAGGGCATGAGTGGAGCAACTGAGGCAGGGATCGTAGGCTCGGACCAGGGCAGAGACGCGGTTGAGGGCGCCTTCCTGGATCTTGTTGCCGTCGACGAATCGCCTGGCCACCTGCAGGATGCCGCGGCCGATGGCGAGGTTGTTGTGGCCGGTGGCGACGATCAGGTTGGCCCAGGTCATGGCGCCGTTGGCGTCCACCCTGTAGTTGTGGATGAGCGTGCCGCGCGGGGCCTCGATGATGCCGACGCCCTCGAGGTTGTTGACGCCCGCGTGGGCGCGGACCATGGTCCCGAGGATGGCCGGGTCGTCGAGGAGTTGCTGCATTCGCTCGAGGGCGTACATGGCCTCGATGAGTCGCGCGTAGTGGT
>PMBR01000089.1 GCA_003152995.1 Chloroflexota bacterium
GGCACGGCCCACGGCAACAACCTCGATAACCTGATGCTGAACCCGACTCTCACGGACCTGATCGGCGGCATCCAGACGGTGACCCTCGGCGACGAAGAAGCCCGGCGTCGCCGCTCGCAAAAGAGCGTCCTCGAGCGCAAGGCTCCGCCCACGTTCGACGTCATCGTCGAGATCCTCGATCGCGAGAAGGTCACGGTCCACGCGGACGTGGCCGAGACGGTCGACTCGCTGCTGCGGGGCGACCCGATCTCCTCCGAGTTGCGCTGGCGCGACGAAGGCGGCGTCCACCGTTCGCAATCCCGGCCCAAGCCGTCGCCGCGCGAAGCCCTGACCGGCGGCGATCGCTTCGGCAGCGATCGATTCGCGGGCCTCGTAGGCGCGGGGCCGGGCTGGCGCACGGAGCCGGGCTGGCGTGGCTCGGGCTCGTACCACTCCCCGTCCGACTGGCGTGAGGTCGACCGTGGAGCGGCCCGACCGGGCTATCGACCCGGAACCGGAGGCGGCTGGCGGACGCCCACTCGCGGCGCACGCGAAGTTCGCGACCCGGCGCGCCGGAGTCGGAGCGGCGATGGGTCGGGCGGCACCGGCGGCGCGCCAGGCGGAGGGCCTGGCTGGCCTGGCGGAGAGACCGGCTGGCCAGGCGGAGAGCCCGGCGCAGGGCCGGATGCGAGTGCGCGGACGATCCCAGGAGAGCGGTTCGCGGCGTCGCCGCGCGGCCCGGGCCGCGACGCGCCGGCGTCGCCGTTCAAATCCGGCGAGATCGCGGATCGCGGCCCAATCGAGCGGCCGGCGCTGCCCTTGCCGGAGCCGAGGGCTCGCGAAATGCGGGAGCTGGAGCGCCAGCGTTCCTGGACGCAGCAGGCTACGCGCGCCCTGAACGACTACCGCGCCGATGGCGTGGACGAAGACGATGCGGCGGGTGCCGCGCGACGTGCCTCCGCCTCTCCCACCGTCCTGCCGCCCGAAACCGATGAAGACCGCGAGGACATGTTCGACGAGCTCGGCGAGGACGACGAGTCGCTCGCCGATGTGGTTCGAGCTCGGGCCGGGGCCGAGGCATCGGACGAGGAAGACGGCTCGCCCGTTCTGCGCGTCCGAGATTCGGGTTCCATCTTGCCGACGCTTCGGGTCCTGCCGCACGGCATCAGCCGCAAGCGTCTCGAGCAGGCCATCAAGGAGCTGCAGCTGCCGGTCATCATCGCTCGCGACCCGGGTGAGGCCGACGTCGCGATGACCATCAAGAGTGAATACCGCCAGAAGACGGCGGGCCTGCGCGAGGCCGAAGAACGTGGCCTGCCCATCTATGTGCTGAAGAGCAACACCATCGTTCAAATGGAGGCCAGCCTGACCTCGATCTTCTCGCTCGAGATCGACCCTCGGGAGGCGGCGCTCCGCGAAGCCGAAGAGGCGATCGGCCTGGTCATCCACCAGTCGGAGCCGGTCGAATTATCGCCCCAGAATTCCTACATTCGTCGACTGCAGCACCAGATGGCCGAGCGCGCGAACCTCGTCTCGCGCTCACGCGGCCGTGAGCCTTACCGCCGCGTCCGCCTGTATCCGTGAACTGAGCCGCAGGCGCATGCCCACGAGGACGATGCAGTCGCTGCCGCGGGTCGCGCCGCCCACCACAGGCCCGTTCGGCGGGCCACGGCTCGGCTAGACTCGTCGAATGCATCTCGATGGCGGCCGCCGACGCGGCTTCTTCCTGACGCTGGAGGGGCCCGAGGGTTCCGGCAAGTCGACCCAGGCCCAGCGATTAGCTGCTCGGTTGACGGCCGCCGGCCTCTCCTGCGTGGTGACCCGCGAGCCGGGCGGGACGGCCCTGGGAGAGGCCGTGCGCCAGATCCTGCTCCACGCCCCCGAGCCGTCGCCCGTGCCCGCCGCGGATGCCCTGCTCTTCAGCGCGGCCCGAGCCCAGCTCGCGGCCGAGGTCATCGAGCCGGCCCTCGCGCGCGGCGAATTCGTGATCTGCGACCGATTCGGCGATTCGACGCTCGCCTACCAGGGGTTCGGCGCCGGCCAGCCACTCGAGGATCTGCGTTCTCTCCAGCGGTTCGCCGTCGGCGATCTTCATCCGGATCTCACCGTGCTGATCGATCTGCCCGTCGAGGCCGGCCTGGCGCGCAAGCAGGCCGACGAGATCACCCGCTTCGAGGAGCGCGCCGGCGTGGAGTTCCATCAACGAGTGCGCGACGGGTTTCTGGCGCTGGCCGCCTCCGAGCCCGAGCGTTTCGTAGTCGTCGACGGCCTCGGAACGGCGGACGAAATCGAAGAATCCGTCTTCGGGGCTCTCCGATCGAAGGCCGGAGTCCGTCTCGAGGTGCCTTCTCGCACCACCGCCGGCTCGGCTGACGCATCTTCGTTCGACCGGAGTGAACCGGATCGCAATTCGCTGCGAATGGACAGATGAAGGACCCGTTGGTCGTGGCCCCGCCCCTGGTCATGCCTGAGGGATCTTCGGAGGGCCAATCGGAGGCTGAATTGATGCGCCAGGTCGCCGCCGGTCAAATCGGCGGACTAGAGACGCTATACGACCGCTACCGCGGGATGGCGTATGCGCTCGCCCTGCGCATCACGACGGAGACCGGGATGGCGGAAGACGTCGTCCAGGATTCGTTCATGGGACTCTGGCGCAACGCCGGGCGCTATGCCGAAGACAAGGGCAGCGTCAAGGGCTGGCTGCTTGCCATCGTCCGTCACCGAGCCATCGATTCGATGCGCCGCCGCAGGAATGGCGTCGCGATTGCCGATGAAACGGAGGAGCCGCTCCCTGCGGCCCTGACGCTCCCCGATATCTGGCCCGAGGTGGCCGGACGTCTCGATGCACTGCAGATCCGGGTCGCGCTGGCGAAATTGCCGGAGGCGCAGCGCGACGCGATCGAGCTGGCCTATTACGACGGCCTGACTCAGCGGGAGATCGCCACCCGGACCGGCGCCCCTCTCGGCACGGTCAAGAGCAGGATGCGGCTGGGGCTCGTCTCTCTGCGCCGCGAGCTGATGGATATGGCCGAGGGGTTCGCCGGCCCGAAAGGCGAGGGCTGAGATGGCCATCGGATGCGATCAAGTTCGTGACCTGGCCCCCGGGTTCGTCATGGGGGCGCTGGACGCGGCCGAAATGGCCGCCGTGCGGGCACACATGAGCACCTGCGCGAAGCCTCACCCGGAGCTGCGCGAGATGGGCGGCATACTGCCGTACCTCGGAGGCTCGCTCGATCCCGTCGAGCCGGCGAAACACCTGCGCGCTGCCGTCATGGCGGCGGCGCTGGCCGATCTGCAGGCTCGTTCGGTTGAAAAGGAAGCGCCGGCTGGGCCGGTCGCAGTCGCGCCGGAAACCGCGCCCGTGTTGACGGTTCTGGAATCGGGCCGGTCCGCCGGCCTGGTTTCGCTGGCCCGCGTTCGCGCTCTCCGCACCCGCCGCGCCGCCACGTGGCTGACCCGCGTGGCCGCCGCCGTCGTCATCGTCGGCCTGGTAGGCCATGCCGTGGCCGTGCAGGGCGATCTGAACCACGCTCACGACGCGCAGGCCACCGCCAACAACTTCTACGACAACCTCGGCCAGCCTGGGGCTCGCTCCGCGGTTCTGATTCCGGAGGCCGGGCGCAAGGGCGCCGGTGACGCGGTCCTGCTGCCGAGCGGCCACGTCGAAGTGCTCCTGCATGCCCTGACGCCGACGACGGGCGACGAGGTCTACATGGTCTGGTCGAGCGTCGACGGCGGCAGCGTCGTCAAGGCCGGCGCGTTCACGGTGGACGACACGGGCGTGGGCTACCTGAAGATGGACAACGTTCCGCCCACAGACTCGCTGTGGCTGATGGTGTGCCGCGAGCCCAACGGCCAGGTGCAGAAGCCCACCGGCCCCGCGATCGTCACCGGGACGATCTGGGTCTACTCGACGCCCGAGCCAGCTTCGACGTTCTGAGTCGGACTCTTCGGCGCGTCTCCCGACCCGGCGCCCTCGACGGGAAACGGCCGCCGGTCGATGTCTCGGCAGCCAACCCGCAGCTAATGCGCAGCTAGCCTGCCGCGGGCGTCTCGGCGACGACCCGACCGCCGCCCGCCTGGCGAGCCGCCGCCATTGCCCGCGTCGCGACCTCGAGCAGTTCGTCGGACGTCCGCCCGTCCATCGGGAAGCTGGCGATCCCGGCCGACACGGTCACGGTCTTGCCGCCCACCGGCGCGAGAGCGGCGATGCCACGCACCAGCCGTTCCGCCACGATCAAGCCATCCGGCCCCGGGGCAATCAACATGAACTGGTCTTCCGCGTAGCGCGCCACGGTATCCACCAGCCGGACAGACTCGGCGAGGATCTGAGCCACGAGGCGCAGCGCTTCGTCGCCGGCCGCGTTGCCGCCTGCTCGCTGGATCTCATCGAACCGATCCACCTCGAACAGGGCGACAGAAAGTGCCACTCCCTGGCGGCCGGCGCGAGCGACTTCGAGTTCCAGGAGCCGATCGACGGTGCGGCGGTTGGCCAGCCCGGTCAGCGGATCGGTATGGGCCAGACGATCGAACCACTCGGCGCGTTCGGAGCCGAGCGAAACGGCCAGCGCGCGTTCCACGGCGACGGCCGCCAGATCGGCGAGCGGCTCCGCGCCTCGAAGAGTTGCGGCCTTCGGCAGCGGGCCCGCGAATCCCAACGCCATCGAACCGAGCGCGATTTCGATGCCGTCGCGCCGCACCACCAGCGGCAGAACGTAGGCCGTCTTCGCACCCCGAAGCACCGGCACGTGACCGGCGTCGTCGACCGCGAGCGGATGACGCGACCGCGTGGCGCTGGCCAGTGGGTCGTGGCTCTCGGACACGGACTTGACCGAACCTGCGTCGTCGGCGACTTCCGCCGCCGCACCGAACGTGACCGCCAGCCCGAGCTCGTCTTGATCCGCGTCGAGCATGTATATGGCTCCGACGCTGGCCCCGATATGCTCGCCGGCGAGGCCCAGCAGCTCGGCCAGGGCGTCGTCGAGATCGTCGCTGCGCGCGACTGCGGCGGCAGCGGCCGCGAAGAGAGCGCTGTCCGATCGTTCGTGGAGTGGCCGTTCGCTCGGCACTGACTCTCCCCTGCGGCGGCGACGTAGAACTCTCGCGATTGTACGGCCCCGCACCGGCCCGCGCGACACGCCACTCCGCCTATACTCGGGCCCGTGAAGCTCGTCGTAGTGGTTGTTCACAACGAGGACGCCAAAGTCCTCATCGACGCGCTGCTCAAGCGCGAGCATCGGGCCACATGGCTGCACAGTTCGGGCGGTTTTCTCAAGCAGTCGAACGCGACGGTGCTGCTCGGCGTCGAGGACGACAAGGTCGACGAGATCGTGAGCATCGTGCGCGAGAACTGCCACTCCCGCACGCAGACCGTGAGCCCCATCCCGCCGATCATGGAGCCGGGTGAGTTCTTCCTGCCCTACCCGCTCGAGGTCGAAGTCGGTGGCGCGGTCGTCTTCGTCCTCCCGGTCGATCGGTTCGAGCGGATCTAGCTGGCCCACGGGCCGGGGGAATCGGTGAGCCCATTTCAGCCGGACCTGGTGGACGTCTGGATCTTTCGGACCAAGAAGCCCGGCCTCCGGATGGGCTTTGGGTCGGTACCGGGGCCGATTGATCGTCGCCCGGGGTCTGCCATGGCCGGCGATGCGGCCGCTGCGGCGCCCGGATTTGCGGGCGCGGTGTCCGGAACCGAGATCCTGCTGCTGCGCCGCTCTCCCGGCCGCATCCTGCCGGGACTGTGGCAGTGCGTCTCGGGTTCGCTCGAAGCGGGCGAGTCGGTCACGGACGGCGCGCTGCGTGAGCTGAGCGAGGAGACGGGATTCGGCGCGACCGAGATCGAGGGCTTCTTCGACCTGGACCAGGTGAACCAGTTCCACGAGCCTTCGGTGGGCGCGATCGTCACGAGCGCCGTCTTCGCCGTGCGCGTCGGCGCCGGCTCTGAGCCTGTGCTCTCACACGAGCACAACGCCATGCGCTGGGTCTCGCCCGCGGCCGCGCTGGAGACCGTGGTCTGGCCCGCTTACCGCGAGTCGATCCGCCGCATCGAAGAGAATCTGTTGGACGCAGAGCGGGCGATCTGGTTCGAGCTGACGCTCGAGGGGTGGCGCGCGCGGCGGTAAAGGTGCGCGGATGCCTGATCCGCGCCAGACTGAGGCGAGCCGATACCCGTTTCGGTCGGCTGGAGCCTCTTATGTGATGTGAGGGTCATCACGCAGCCGCTCGATGGGAACCAGAAGGACCGGGCCGCCGCAGGGCGGCTCTCGCGGGCCATGCCGGCGGCGCCGACACCCGAGTGGGTCGCCACGCTGCACGTTCACGGTCCGCTGCTTCTGGCCGCGGCCCGGGCAATCACCCGGGACGAAGCCGAAGCGGAGGATCTGGTCCAGACGACCTTCGAGCGGGCGCTTCGTGCGGCGCCGACGATTCGGGACTCGCGCGCAATTCGCGCCTGGCTCCTGACCGTCCAGACGCGCGAGGCGCTGCGAGTCGTTCGGCGGCTTCGTCGAACGCTCCGGCTCGACCCGGAGGTCCACGAGCTGCCGATCGGCGGCCCCGACGCCTCCGAATCGATCGAGCTCGACGAGGCGCTTGGGCGTCTCTCGCGGCCGATCCGAGCCGCCGTGGTCCTCCACCACATGGTTGGACTCTCCGTGCGCGAAACGGCGGATGCGCTGGGCGTCACTGAGAACACAGCAAAGGGACGGCTCAAGACCGGCCTGGCGCGACTCCGGGAGTTGCTCGATGAAGACTGACATGCGTGGCGGCGCACCCGCCGAAGACGAAGCCACCGACAGGCTCGAAGAGCGGCTCGCCGGCCGCTTTGCGATCGAGTTGGGCCGCGCCGAGCGCGACTACCCGGCACTGCGTGCGGGGCGTCTCCGGACGCCGGAGCCTCGCCGCCGCGGCATCTGGCCGCGGTTGGCGGTTTCCGTCACGACGATCGGAGTGCTGGCCGCCCTCGTCGTGGTGGGCGTCGGTCTGGCCTGGCAGCCGGCCGCGCCGCCCGTGGCGCCAGCGCGCTCGGGCGCCGTATTGGGCGCGGACGGCATTCCGGACCAGATCGACGGCCAGCACGTCTACCGCCTCGCCGCGCAAGGCGACTGGCAGGATCTCAGCGGCAGCTTCCTGTTGGGCGCCTATGCGGTCGACGCGCCCATCCCGTGCGCGCCTCCGCTGCCGAGCGCTCAACCTCAGGGGTCGTCCGAAAACGCCTTCGTGCCGCAGTGCGGCACGGTCGAGCTGGTGCCACAGGCGCAGGACAACAGCGAATGGTTCTTCAACCTGGCGCCGCGCGGGTTGGATGTCCTCACGAAGTGGCTAAACGGACCCGCGATCGTCATGCGCGTCCATACGCACGACCCCGGTGCGTCCGGCTGCTCGGCGGACCAGAAGACCGCATGCGAGGCCGCGGTCGTGGTCGAGGCGGTTGTCTGGTCGGGGTCAAATTCGCCGTCGCCAACGCCTACGGACGCGGTCCTCGCCGCAGACGGCATCCCGGCGCAGATCGGTGGGGAGCACGTGTACCGGTTGAGTGAAGCCTTGCCCAACGGCAGCGGCAGCTTCCTGCTCGGCGGGTACCCGGTCAATTACCCGATCTCGTGCCCGTCAGCCCGGCCGCTGCCCACGGCCGAGGCGGATCTCGTCGGCCAGTGCGGTGGGACACACCTGGCCTCGAGCGCCGGCCAGAGCCCCGGCTCCGGCCTCTTCACGCTGGCGCCCCGAGGATCGGACTTGCTCACGCCCTGGCTCGGCGGGCCGGCAGTCGTCATCCGGGCCCACACCCATGACGCGGCCGCGGCCAGCTGCTCCGCCGATACGAAGGCCGCCTGCGAAGCCGCTGTGGTCGTCGAGTCGGTCGTCTGGCCCGAGGTGCCGACCCAGATCGCCGGCGAGCGCGTCTACCGCGCCGCGGATCAAGCCTCGTTCCCCACCTCGGGCAGCTTCCTGCTCGGTGGCCCGGTGACAATGCCGGAATTCATGCCGCCCTGCCCGATGCCGATCGATCACACCACCGCCGAGAATGACCTGATCCCGTACTGCTACTGGGAGGCCATCGACGGCATTCACGTCGCTCCGAAGGTCGATGCGCTGGCGAATCTCAGTGGCCGCATCGTCGTGGCGCGAGTCCACATCGGCGACGCCGAGGCGGCCTCATGCCCGATCTCGATCCAGCTTCAGTGCAAGACGGCCGTCGTGGTCGAAGAGGTGGTCTGGACCGGCGGTGCGGCATCCTCCAGCCCGAATCCGAACCCGACCCCGCAGACGACGCCGAATTCGGCCTCCTCGGAGGCCATCGGACCGGCCGCGACCGACCAGATCGGGCCGGACGGCGTGCCGATCACACTGGACGGCCAGCCCGTGTACCGGGCCGCTAATCTGCCTGCCAAGCCGATCTTCTTCCTCGGCGGCAAGCTGACGAGCGACACCGCCTGCGCGGCTCCGGCCACGCCCGCGGCACAGCCGTCTGCCTGCGGCTACTGGATGATCGACGGCGTCCGCGCGGTCGGCACCAGTAATGTCGTGGAGCCTTATCTCACGGGTCAGGCAATCGTGGCCCAGGTCGAGGTCGGCCGGGCCCTGGCCATCTGCCCGGGCGGATCCTGCACCAAGGACACGTACGTGATCCTGTCGATTGTCTGGCCTTTGCCCCCTGTCGCGACTCCCCCGGCGCCGCTGACTCCGTAGGCGGGCGGCGGCGACGGGGCAGGCCGCCTCCGAAGCCGCTTCTCGACCGATGCCCGATGATGGGCGCGCAGCAAACGCCGCGCGCCAACGCCGGGAGGAGCCATGTTCGTAACCGTGGTCTACGTCCACGTCAAGCCCGAGCACGTGGCCGACTTCATCGAGTCGATACGCGTGAACCACGAGAACTCGATCCGGGAGCCGGGCAACCTCCGCTTCGACATTCTGCAATCGGTCGAGGACCCGACCCGGTTCATCGCCTACGAGGCCTACAGGGACGAGGCTTCGGCGAAAGCCCACAAGGAGACCTCCCACTACCTGGCGTGGCGGGACAAGGCGGCCGATTGGATGGCGGAGCCCCGGCTGGGGGTCCGGTACGACGGCCTCTTCCCCGTCGTTCCCGAGACGGGCGAGTAGCGGGCCGGTGGAAGGCTTCGAGTACGTCTCCACACTGAGGCTGCCGGAGATAGTCTCCGGTCCCGGCAAGGTCGCCGAGCTGCCGGAGGTAATCCTTCGCTTCGGGCGGCGGGTGCTGCTGGTCGTTCGGCAGCCGGGCTTCACCGAAACCCAAGACTGGGCTCGCATCGAAGCCAGCCTTTCGACCGCCCGTGTCGAATTCGAGGTCGAAGGCGTGGCGGGCGAGCCGTCGCCGGCGCTGGTGGACGCGATCGTCGCGCGCGTCCGAGAGCGCGGACCCGTGGAGGTTGTCGTCGGCATCGGCGGCGGGAGCGTGCTCGACACGGCCAAGGCGGTTGCCGGCCTGCTGATTCCGGGCAACTCGGTCATGGATCACCTCGAGGGGATCGGGCCGGGGCTGCCGTACCAGGGCCCCGCGGTGCCGTTCGTGGCCGTCCCCACGACCGCCGGCACGGGCAGCGAGGCGACCAAGAACGCGGTCCTCAGCGTTCGGGGCGCGGGCGGTTTCAAGCGTTCATTTCGCGACGAGGCGCTGATCGCGCGGGTCGCGATCGTGGACCCGGAGCTGCTGGCGAGCTGCCCGCCGGCCCTGATCGCGGCCAACGGCATGGACGCGCTGACCCAGCTGCTCGAGTCCTACCTCTCGACCCGGGCCAATCCCGTGGCGGACAGACTGGCGCTGCGGGGGCTCGCGGCGGCCCGCGACGGACTGCTGGTGTGGCACGAACTGGCAGTTGCGGGGCTCGGTGGTGCGGCCGCTTCCGCCGGCCCTCGCGCCGCGATGGCTACGGCGGCGCTCTGCTCGGGGATCTGCCTGGCGCAGACCGGACTCGGGGCCGTGCACGGCGTGGCGTCGCCGCTCGGCGCGCTCTTCCCGATTCCGCACGGCGTGGCCTGCGGCTCCACCCTGGCCGCGGCCACTCGTTTGAACGTGGCCGCACTGGAGCTGCGCGGGCCGGAGAACCCGGCGCTGGCCCGGTACGCGGAGTTGGGCAGGCTGCTCGCGGGGACCGGCAAGGCGCCCGCCACGTTCCCACACGATGGGGAGGCGCGCGCGGCGCTGGTCCAGGTTCTGGATGACTGGCGTGCCCGCCTTGCCGTTCCGCGGCTATCCGCTTACGGCATAACCGCGGCCGACATCCCGGCCATCGTCGCCGACTCGCGCGGCAGCAGCATGAAGACGAACCCGATCGTGCTCACCGACTCGGAGATCGCCGCGATCCTGGCGGAGTCGCTCTAGCGCTTTCGCGGAGCGTAGGTTTGCGGCGGGGAGCCTCGCGAGGCGCCAAAGAGGCTGGCCGCAGCGAGCGACAGCAGTGGCAGATAAAGCGCGTCCGGCCAGCCCCGATCTTTGACGACTTGACTGCCCAGCACTGCGGCCACGTACACGAGAAAAGAGACCCCAGCGAGCCAGCGACCAGAGGCGATGAGCCTGCTCCCAGGCTCCCTTCTCGTCGTCGACGACCAGGCCGGCCTCGTCGATCGCCCGTCGAAGACGTCTCTGTTCCCACCAGGCCACACGCGGGGCGAATGCGACCCCGTCGAGCAGCCACAGGCCGTCCGGCATGAGTGTGATGGGCCGCCCCGGCGTCGGCCGGAAGGTAGTCGCCGGAAGCCCATTTGCGATCGCGAACCAGCTTCGACGGGAGATGGCTTCTGAGCCGACGCGGACCTCACAAGTCATCAAGGCGTTCCAGAAAAGCAGAACGAAAAGCCCCACGGCGATGAAAGCCAGGGACGCATTGATCCCAACGCCGATTCCAAAGATCACCAGCCATGCGGTCAACAGTACGCCCCGCTCGGCGACCATGAAGATCACGTTGCGTCCGTTCGGTGAGCCGACCGGCGCGACGGTTTCCGACCCGACACCTTCAGCCACTGCCACCCCCTCCTCTCCGCTACAAACCGTGCATCTCGACCAGCGCCACCGCGGCGACCGCCATGGCTACGGCCGCAACAGCCACGACGGAGAACAGTGCGAACGGGGCGCGAACCCGCCAGCGGGACGGCGCGTGATTGCACTCGTCGTGGACCTCGAAGCCGGCGGTCTGAAAGGCGCGCACCAGCGCCGAGAACTGCCAGCGGTAGATGCGTAGCTCGACCAGTTTGCCGGTCACACAGTCGATGACGCCGACGTTTCGAACCAACCTGCTGTCGGGCCCGAGGGCGACCGTCTTGCCTTGTGATCGAAACAGCAGCAACCACCAGCTCCGGACGTCGAGGCTGTACGCGGCGCGCCCCGACACGGGGTCGGCTCGCCGCTCGAGAGTGACCTGGTGCGGGTTGCGGATGGCAGCCTCGACGGCCGACCAGACCAGCACGAACGCCAGCCACATGCGCGGGTCCAGTCGCTGGGTCAAGAGAGCCACCGCGACCGCTACGGCCGTCGGCCAGGGCAACAGCGACACCGCGAACACGGCCACGTTCCGAGGCGTCGGCGCGTTGATCCGCGCCGGCCTGGCCTCCGATGCTTCCACCGCACGCGGAAGCGCCTTTACCGTGACTCGTTCTCCGATCTCCGTCGGTCGACTCACTCGCGCCTCTTCATAGCGCCAGTTGCCACAACACGGGCCAGAACGGCCAAGAGCGTAGCAGCAGGGCGGGTCCAGCGAACGCCGATTTCGATGGCTCGATGTGGAGAACCGGCGCGGCGCAGCCGCTACCTGAACGCCGGCAATACCTCGGCGGCCAGGTATTCGAGGACGTCGATCTTCGCCAGCCCCGGCAGGTCCGAGATGACGATGTAGTCCATGCCGGCGTCGATCAGGCGGCCGTAGGTGTCGATGACTTCCTGCGGGCCGCCGACGATGGCATGCGTCTTGTACTCCGCCAGCGACTGGTCTCGCCGGTACCGTTTGGTGAGTTCCTCCGGGTCGTCTCCGGCCCGCAAAAGAGTGGTCTCGACGTTCGTGGAGTGAGTGAGCGTGGCCGGGTCGCGACCCAACTCCTCGCAGTGGCCGCGGATCACGTCGAGCTTGTGCGTGTACCAGGACATGTCGTCGAGGTGGCCGCCGAAGTTCGTGGCGTCGCCGTACTGCGCCGCGATCTTGAGCGTGACCTTCTCGCCGCTGCCGCCAATCCAGATCGGCGGATGTGGTTTCTGCACTCCCTTGGGTTCGTTGATGGCGCCGGAGATCTTGTAGTACGCGCCATCGAATGAGGCGTAGGGCTCCTTCCACATGGCGTGGATCACCTGGAGCGCCTCCCTCAGCATCCGCAGCCGCTCGCCGGGAGTCTCGGGATAGGCGTAGCCGTAGGCGAGGTATTCGTGCTCGTACCAGCCCGCGCCGATCCCGAAGTTGAGCCGGCCGTGGCTCAGGACGTCCACCGTCGACGCCATCTTCGCCATCAGCGCCGGGTTCCGGTAACCGTTGCAGGTGACCATCTGGCCGAGCCGGATCGTCCTGGTGTCGCGGGCCAGCGCCGCCGTCGAGGTCCAGCACTCGAAGGTCGTCTCGAGCACCGGCTTGAAGTACGTGTGGAAGTGGTCGAAGAGCCAGATCGAATCGAAGCCGAGCCGCTCGGCCGTCTGAGCGACGCGGCTCATCGTCTCGTATTGCTCGATCGGATCCTCGATGTCGATGAGGTCGAGGATCCAGCCCTGGGGCACGAAAAGACCGAACCGAACCGGCTTCATGAGTGAACTCCTCCTTCGTCGCAGAGCACCACTCTAGCTCCTTGCCCGGCCGTCGCGGTTCCGACCCAAGGAGCGATCGGGTCTGAGGTCGCCGAGGTCGCCGAGGTCGCTGGTGACGGAAACGCCGGGGCCACGAACGGACCCCGGCGTCTTCCCGGTTCGGGAGAGTTGGCTAGACGGTCAGCTGGAAGTCGGAGAGGAAGGTGTCGATCAGGCCGGGGTCGACCGACGAGGTGAACGACACATAAACCATGTACATGACGTCGCCCGCGATCCAGACCCCACCCTTCAGGGAGCCGAGTGCGCTGGTGAGAAGGAACAACCGACCGGCATGCCCGCCGAGCGTCAGGTCCGTCTCGCCCGCCAGCGTCAGCTGCGACGTGCCTCCGGTCATGCTCTGGATCGCGGCGTCATAGAGGGTCACCGGGTTGGCGGATGCCAGAGAGCCCGTCGGGTAGTTGGTGACCTGCACGTAGTAGGCAAGGTTGCCGCCCTGCTCGTACGTCCACAACGACGCGCGAGCGTCGCCGACAGCGGTGGTCGCGGTCTGGGTCGTCAACGTCGGCATGACGGGGAACTTGGCGGTGAACCCGGCCGCGGCTGGCGCGAGCGTGACCCAGTCGCCATCGACTCCGGCGTTGATTGGAGCAACGAGCACGACCGGGGTTGAGGTCTCCACGACAGTAGGAGCGTCGGTCGGAGTTGCACCCGGTGTGGCCGTTGTGGCCTGGGTCGCCGGCGTGGCCGGTGTGGCCGGCGCCGGGGTCGCCGGGGCCGGAGTGGCCTTGGACGAGCCACAGGCCGAGAGAAGAACCGCGCTGCCGAACAGGACAAGCAACAAGCGACGCACTGAATACTCCTAAGCAGTTGTTGGTTGGTTACTGGCTGCCACGCGGCCTCCGCCGCCGACCCCCGAGGGGAGCCTATCAGCCGAATCGGTGTCATGGAGGGGCCATTCGGCATCGACCCCGGCGACACCGCCTGGCGGCGGGACGATACCGCCTGGCGGCAGGGCTCGCGGCGCTGTAACCTCCCCATGCCATCACGAATAGAGCCGCTCGTTTCAGGGAAGCCGGTGCGAAACCGGCGCTGTCGCGCAACTGTGAGCGAGGAGCGGCTGGCAAGGAGCCAATTGGCGGGAGCCAATTGGTTTTGGCGATTGGGCGAAAGCTCAATCGCAGCCACTGGGCGAAGGCCTGGGAAGGCAGCCAGCAGCAAAGTCATCGGCGGAAGCTGATGACTCACGATCGCAAGCCAGGAGACCTGACCGAGCGGCGCAAGTCACCCACCTGCGCGGATCGGATGGGAGGCCTCCGGCGGCGAGGTCCCCTCCGGCAGGCGGGTATGCCGCCGGAGGAAGAATGCGAAGACTGGTCGTCGCCAGCGCGATACTGGCGACTCTCCTGGCCGCGCCGCTTGGCCTGGCGGCGGCGCTTTCCACTTCGGCATCCGTGCCCACCGATTCGGGACGGGCAACTGCCGCTGTCGAGTACCTCTGGGCCGCGCAGTGGGCCGACGGTTCGCTCGACGGCTCCATCGGCGAGACGGCCGACTTCGTGATCGGGACCGCGGCCGCGGGCTACGACCCGGCCAAGCTCAAGACCTGCGCACAGACGGCCACCGCCCTGGGCTTCCTCGCGACCGCGTCGGATGCGGCGGCGGGCGACGCGGCGAAGACGGGCAAGACGGTTCTGGCGGTCGTCGCCGCCGGCGGGAATCCGGCCAAGTTCGCAGGGCGCGATCTGCTCGCACGACTTGCTTCGCTTTATCACTCGGCCGGCGGCACTTACGGCGACGGGTCGACGTTCGGACAGTCGTTCGCGATTCTTGCGGTCGAGGCGGCCGGCGGCTCCGTGCCGGGAGCGGCTCTCGCCGAATTGAAGGCACTCCAGGACGCCGACGGCAGCTGGAGCTACGGGACGGCCCCCGTCGCGGCGGGCCAGGGCGACACGAACTCAACGGCGATCGCGCTCATGGCCCTGGACTCGGCGGGAGACCACTCGGCCGACGCGCCGGCTCTCGCATACCTGCACACCCAGCAGCTCGCCGACGGCGGATTCCCATATCAGAACTCGTCCGTGTACGGGCCTCCGGCAAGCGATCCGGACTCGGATGCCATCGTTCTCCAGGCGCTGGTAGCGACCGGCCAGAACCCCGAAGGATCGAGCTGGCGACAGGGAACGCACTCGGTGCTGACGCATCTGCGGTCGATCCAGACGGCCAAAGGTGGCTTCGCATACCCGGCCCAGGCGCCCAACGCCTTCACCACCAGCCAGGTTCCGGCGGCGCTCGTCCGCATTCCCTATGCCGGTGCGGTGAACTGGACGATCGGCCGAGTCCCGCCACGTCAATGTATCGGGACGGCCGAGACGGCCACGCCGGGTGCTAGATCGAGCCCAAGTGCGACCCCGTACATGAGCCTCGTCCCACCTGCAACTGCAACGCCCCATCCGACCCCTCGACCCACCGCCCGCCCGACGGCCAGGCCGACGGTTCGACCTACGGTTCGACCTACGGCGAAGCCAACCGTCCGACCGACCGAGGTCCTCGGCACCGCGGCGCCGACCGACACCGCGGTGCCGACCGCTACAGTGCCGCCGGCACCGGCAACCGCCGCCGCAACCTCAACCGAGGCGCTCGCGGACGCCGGCACGTCTGCCCCGGCGGAACAGGTCGAGGGCGTCACCTTCGCCCCGGTCGACTCCACCGCCGGCCCGTCGCAACCTTCGGATCCGTCGGCGCCTTCGGCGCTGCTCTATGGCGCGGTCGCCGTCCTGGGGTTGATCGCGGTGCTGGGCGGGGGCTGGCTCTTCATGACACGGCCGTGGACTCGGTGATCCGTCTAGTCACTCTGGTCCCGGCCTCAGTGCTCCTGGCGGTGCTCGCTTCGTTCGCGCCCGTGGCGCCGTCGGTGCCCGAGTGCGCCGCCGCGGGTTCGCACCACGCGGCTCTGGTAGTGGAGCATGGCGACGGCTCGGTCGTGAGCCGCTGTGTCGCCTTCGCCACGGACTCCATCTCGGGAGAGCAGCTGCTGAACCTGTCCGGAGTGTCCTGGTCCAGCCGGACGTTCGGCGGTTTCGGCGACGCAGTCTGCGCGCTCGACGGAGAGCCGTCGCGGTATGTCGATTGCCCAGGCAAGGACAACTACTGGGCCGTCTTCGTGGCTAATGGCGGAGGATCGTGGCAGCTCGCCAACGTGGGCATCTCGACCCTGGTGCTGCATGACGGTGACGCGGAAGGCGTCCGCTTCGTGCCCGCCTCCGGCGTCCCGGCCGCGCCCGTTTCGGCGTCTGGCGTGTGCGCCGCGGCAGCGACGCCGGCCCCTCGCCGGTCCGCGGAGAGTGGCATCGTATCGGCCCCGCCGACGGCCGCGGCTGCCACTCCGACGATGGCGGCGGAGGCCACGACCGCCGCTACGGAATCGCCGGCGCCGGTTGCCGTGGCGGCCGTCGCAACCGGGAGGGCGGCAGTCGCCGCCGGCCCGCCGTACCAGGCTCCCACCCAGCCGCCGCCCGCCGGCCTCGATCTCGGCCTGCTCCTGGCCGCCCTTGTGGGCGGCGGGCTGGCCGGACTCGCAATCCTGCGGCTCGTAGCCGGCAGGCGTCCGGGTCCGTGACCGCCGCGTCCGGCCCGCGCGCCGGAGTCGGCGCGCCCAAGTCGCCGCGTGCCGGATCCGGCGCGTCCGAGCTGTCACCGGTCGGCCCGGCGCTCGCCTCGCCGCCCGCCGGTCGTCCCACCCTCGCGCCGCGGGCCTGGCTCGTGTGGTCGCTCTGCGCGGTCACCGTCGCCCTCATCAGCGACAATCCCGTATATCGCGGGCTGGTCGCTCTTGTGGCGCTCAACGTCGTGCTGACGTGGCTGCCGCCGCGGCGCCGGCTGTGGCCGCTGGCGGTGGCGGTGACGCTGGCCGCAGCGCTGGCCGCGCTCATCAACCTGCTCGCGAGCCACACCGGAGCCGACGTGATCGCTCGCCTGCCCGATTGGATGCCGCTCGTCGGCGGGCCGCTGACACTCGAATCGCTGGCCTTCGGCGGCGCGCTCGGGCTCGGCCTTGTGGCGGCACTACTGGCGGTCGCGCCGCTATCGCTGGTTCTCGAGCCGCACGACGTCGTCGACGCCATGCCCGGCTCGCTGGAACGGACGGGGATCGCCGTCGCCACATCGCTCAACCTCGTCTCGGGTTTCGGGCGGACCTTCACCGAGATCCGGGACGCGCAGCGGATGCGCGGCTGGCGTCCGCGCGGGCTTCGCTCCTGGAACGAGGTTCTGGTCCCGGTCGTCCTGACGGCCATCGAGGATTCGGTCCTGCTCGCCGAGGCGATGGAGGCTCGCGCGTTCGGCTCGGGGCGGCGCACGAGCTACGCCGGTTCGACCTTCGGTCCGCGAGATTTCCTCGTCGTCGGCGCGGCTATCGCGGCCGCGATCCTGTTCGTCGGTCTGCGAGTGGCGGGGGCGCCTCTGGACTGGTACCCATACCCGACCTTCTCGTTCCCGCCGATCAACCCGCTCGCCGTCGTCGGGTGCCTGGGACTGACGATACCTGTGCTCACGCTGCCGGCGGCGCGGAGACGGTCGAGATGACGGCGCCGATCGGGAGCGCCGTCGCCCGGTTGGACCGTGTCTCCTACTGGTATCCGAACCAGGCCGAGCCGTCGTTGCGCGCGGTCGATCTGGCGATCGAGCCCGGGCTGACGCTCGTCGCCGGAGATTCCGGCGGTGGCAAGTCCACGCTACTGCGCGTGTTCAACGGTCTCGTGCCCCAGTTTCACGGTGGGCGTGTCTCCGGCCGCGCGGATGTCGCCGGCCTCGACCCGTTCCGAACGCCGATCCCGCGGCTTGCCGAGCGCGTCGGGCTCGTCTTCCAGGACGTCGAGACTCAGTCGGTCTACGGCTCCGTGGAGCGCGAGATCGCATTCGGCCTCGAGAACCTCGGAGTTGCCCGAGCCGAAATGCGCGATCGGGTGGACGAGACGATGGTCGCGCTCGGGATCGAGGCGCTGCGCGGACGGCGGCTGGCGACCCTCTCCGGCGGGGAGCGGCAGCGGGTGCAGCTGGCCGCCGTCCTGGTCCTTCGGCCGCTGCTCGTGGCCCTGGACGAGCCCACTTCGCAGCTCGATCCGGAGGGCGCGGCCGCAGTCCTGGAGGCGTGTCGCGGGCTCGCGGCGGAGGGACGGGCGATCGTCGTCGCGGAGCATCGACTCGAGACGCTGGCGCCGGCTGCGGACCGAACGATGATCGTGGAGGGCGGCCGGGTCACGGCCGTAGTCGACGGCCCGTGGCCACGGCCGTGGGCCGTCGACGTCCGGCAATCACGGGCCACGGGCGGCGATCTCGCGTGGGAGCTGCGGGGAGTCGCCGCGGGCCCCGCGGGACGGGCCGGCGAACCGGTCCTTCATGACCTCTCTCTGGCGGGCGGCCGCGGCGAGGTCGTGGCCCTGCTCGGCCCCAACGGTTCCGGCAAGACGACGCTGTTGCGGACGCTGGCGGGTCTGCTCCCTCCGCTGGCGGGCGCGGTGCTGCGGCCCGCCGGCCGGACCGCCTACCTGCCGCAGAACCCCGGCGCGCTCCTTCACCTGCCGACGGTCCGCGCGGAAGTGGCCCTGACCCTTCGCCGCACCGGCAGCGCCGACCGCCCGGAGACGATGCTCGCCGCCTTCGGCCTGGACGATCTCGCCGATCGCTACCCGCGCGACCTGAGTTCTGGGCAGCGGCAGCGGGCCGCGCTGGCTGCGACCCTGGCCGGCTCGCCGGCCCTCGCCCTCCTCGACGAGCCGACACGGGGCATGGACGCGGCCGCTCGCCGCTCACTGGCCGCCGCGGTGAGAGCCCTGACCGACCGGGGCTCCGCCGTCGTCCTTGCCACTCATGACACGGAGCTCGCTGCGGAGCTGGCGGATCGAACGGTCGAACTTCGCGACGGCCGCGCCACGGAGTTGGCGGCGGCGCCACGGAGCGAGAGCTCCTCATGAGCATCGCCGCCGTTTCGATTGCCGGCATCGTCCTCTTCATCTGGCCGTTCCTGGGACTTGGGCTGCCGCCGGAAGTGCCCGCGCTGGCGATCACCCTCGGCGCGGTCGCGTCGCTTGGGCTGATGGAAGCCGGCACCCGCCGCCTCGATTCGGGAAGGCTCGCGCTCCTGGCCGCACTCGCCGCGATCGACGCCGCCCTCCGACTGGCACTGGTCAACGGTGTCGGCGGTTTCAGCCCGATCTTCTTCCTGGTCCTGTGCGCGGGTTACGAATTCGGCGCCTCATACGGCTTCCTCGTAGGCGCCTTTTCGCTGCTGGTCTCCGGCCTGGTGACGGGCGGGATCGGGCCGTGGCTGCCGTACGAGACTTTCGCCGTCGGTTGGGTCGGCGCTTCCGCCGGCCTGGCCGGTTCGCTGGTGCGCCGTTTCGGCCCCGGGCGGCAAACATGGCTGCCGGATCGGTTGGATCTGGCCGTCCTGATCGTCGTGGCGATGGTCACCGGCTTCGCCTACGGCGCCCTGACCGACATCTGGGGTTGGGTCGCGTTCTATCGCGGCGTCGAGAACATCGGCTGGATTCCCGGGCTGTCGGCTGCCGACACGCTGGCCCAATTCGGCCGCTACTACGTGGTCACTTCGTTCGCCTGGGATGCCTTCCGCGCCGTCGGCGACTCGGTCGCGATCGTGGTTCTGGGTACGCCGGTCCTGATGGCTCTGGGCAGGTTGCGGGCGCGCCTCGGCTACGAGATCGTGGCGAACGGCACCTAGACCGAGGCCGTGCCCAACTCGGAGGCCACCGGCCGCGCCTCGCTCATCGCCGTGGCGACGGTGGGCACCAGTGCCAGACGACGAGCCATGACGAGCCACAGGGCCAGCAGCCCGTACAGCCCCGACGATTGCAGGAGAGTGACCACGACCGGCAGCCCCGTCTTCGACGGTGGAGACAGCCACAGCACTGTCCAGACGAAGGCGCCGGCCAGCCAGAAGCCCAGCAGGATCAGATCGGTGCGACCCAGGCTGCGCAAGCGCAGGTCGGCGGCGTCGAATGCCAGCAGAAGCCCGGCCGCCGGCAGGGCCATTGCCCCGTTCCAGAAGCTGTTCTTGGGCGCCCCGATGACGCCCGCCACGAGTGCCAGCGCCAGACCCAGCGCCAGGCCCCGCGGGGTGGTCATCCGATCCCTGGCCCGCCACAGCACCGCCAGCGTCACCAGGCCGAACGCGACCGTCAGCGCGAGCATCGGCAGGCGAGGATCGAAGGCGTGCTCGAACGGGGGCAGCGTCCGTTCCGACGGGTTCACGAGCCGGGTCACGAAGCCGTTGAACGACTGGTTCGTGAAGTACGAGTCCGGCTCGAACAGCTTGGTGAGGCCGCCGTTGTCGGCCGCCCACGGAGCGACGAGAGTGGCCGCAACGAGGGCCCCAAGGGCGGCGGCGATTGTCCCGGCGGCCGCGCCCCAGCGCCGGCCGATGACGAATGGCACGACGACAATGCCCGGGACGAGCTTGACGATGGCCGCAAACCCGAGCAGGACGCCGCCCATCGCCCGCCGTCCGGCCTCTCCGGAGAGTGCCAGGACCAGGCCGCCCGCCAGCATCGGCATCAGTATCAGATTCGCCTGGCCGCTGGCGACCGAGCCGAAGACCGGTGGATACAGGCCCGCGGCCAGGGCCAGCGCCAGGCGGCGTCTCGCAAGAGCGGGCTCCCAGCCGTGGGCCCAACCGATCCAGATCGCCACGGTCAGCCCAAAAACAGCGATCGAGATGCCCATGAAGAGGTTCAGGCTTACCGAGAACGGCAACATGGCGAACGGAACCATGAAGATCGCGAACGGCAGCGGATACGAGTAGCCCGAGCCGACAAGGAAGTGCAGATTCTCGGACCGGGCGAGATCGCGCAACGCCTGGATATCAAACGGGGACTGGCCCGCCAGGAGCAGCTTGCCCGCCAGCCAGTAGTCGTGGAAGTCGTTGAAACTGCCGTAGGCGCTCGTCCAGGCCCACTGGATCAGCGGCATGAGCATCGCCGCGGTCGCCAGGATCAGGACCTCGCGCCGGTGCGTCATCACGGCCGAGATCGCCTCTGAGCCGTGGAACCGCCTCAAGCCACCCCTCCCGGATTGGTCGACAGGGACGGAGCCTAGCACAGCGCCGCCCTGCGAAGTCGCCGGGCGAAGTCGCCTCGGTCAGCTCGCCCCGCCGCTCCCCATCACTGCCCGTTCTGCCAGCCCGAGCGGCAGCGACCCGCTGGCGGCGAGGCTGTCGTGGAAGCCGCGCAGGACCGCCACCGGAGCCGTGGCCGCCGACCCGGCCGGCAGCCCACGCGATTCGAGATAGCGGTCGCGGATGCGCAGGATCTCGAGGCAGCCGGTCAGATACGCGGACGCTTGCGTCGGCCACCAGCAGTAGCGCCCAACCTCGGCTCGGGCGGTCGGTTCGGGCGTGGCGGTCTTCTCGACCATGAAGCGGACCGCTTCGTCGTAGGACATCTCGCCCAGGTGGAGGCTGGTATCGACGACGATGCGCGCCGCCCGGAATAGCGTCGCCTTGAGGTGGTTCAGCTCCTGGATCGGCTCGGTGAAGAAGCCACGCTCGCGCATCAGACGCTCGGCATATAGCCCCCAGCCCTCGTTGAAGTAGGGCGTGCCCAGGACCCGGCGCAGCCGGCGGGCGCGGGTCTTTCGAACGACGAGGTGCCAGTGGTGGCCGGGATACGCCTCGTGGACCGTGGTCGTGGGGATGTGCCCGAAGCTGTTGGCCGCGAGCCGCTTCTGGATCTCGGCCGCCGAAGCGCCCTCGGGCGCGAACGGGACGAAGAAATGGCCGAGCAGCGACGGCGCGAAGGCCGGCGGCGACATGTACGAAGCCACGCCGAGGAGAGGGCGCTGGAACGGCGGCGACGGCAGGACGTCGCACGACTCGCCTTGCGAAATCGTGATCAGACCCGTTTCGGCCAGGAACTTCCGGGCCCGAACGGTCCAGTCAGCGTACGCCTGGCGCATCGCCTCCTCTGTCGCCGGATGGTCTTCGTTCGACCGTTCCAGGACGGCGCTCCAATCGTCCGTGCCCCAGGCCGAGCGCGAGAGGTCGCGCATCTCGGCGGAGAGTCTGTCGTACTCGGCCCGGCCGCGGTCGCGCAGGGAACGAGCGTCGTAGCTGAGCGCCTCGCGCTCGCGCAGGAGCCGCGTGTAGCGCTCCTCGCCGAGCTGCCACGATCCAGTTGCGATGCGGCTCATCTCGTCGAGGTGCGCGGCCCACTCGTCCAGCGCGCGAGCGGCCTCGGCGCCGGCGTCGGCCAGCCTCGCCCGGTTCCGTTCCGACGCCGCCTCCGTGGGCAGCATCTCGCGAACGTACCGCGCCGTCCCGCGGGCCGCGTCCCGGCCGCGCTCCAGGATCAGCGGATGGGCGAGCCTGCGGTCCAGATTCGCACGCCCCTGCTCCAGTACGCGGGAGGCCTGACCGAGGCGTTTCACCGCGGCATCCACCAGCTCCACTTCGGGCCGCAACCGGTGCAGGAACAGGCCGAACAGGCCGTTGGCGATCGGGCCGCTGTAGGCGACGGGGTCGCGCCGCCAGGGCATCCATTCGGCCATGATCGAACGCCCGGCCATCATAGCCACGGCCAGATCGCGATCGATCCGCTCCTCATGGTCCAGATCGGCATCCGGCAGGTCGGCGAACCGGCGGCCCCATTCCGCGGCCCGAGTCTGTCGGCGGCCAAACGCATCGGCGGAGAGGTCGTCGATACGGTCGTCGTATTCGGTCAGGCCCAACCCGCTCGCGCCGACCGGCGATTCTTCGAACTCCTCGTTGAGGAACTCGCCTACCAGCTGATCGAAGCCGGCCATCGAAACCTCCCTTCCGGACTGCCGTCCATCCTGCCATCATCGGGCCGAAGCGTCTGTGCGATCAAGCGGCGAATGCCGCGTCTCAGGCCTACGAGGAGACGAGCGATGGCGTTGCGAGATTTGGTGGGTGGGATCGCGGACAGCTCGTCCGTGCGACGGGTCTTCGGCGAGCCGATAGAGAAGGACGGCATGATCGTCATCCCCGCGGCCAGCATCCGCGGCGCGTTCGGCGGCGGCGACGGGTCGCCGATCGAGGCCGGGTCGCCACAGCTGTCGGGATCGGGCGGCGGGGGCGTCTTCTCGGCCACTCCCGCGGGGGCCTACGTCCTCAAGAACGGCGAGGTGAGCTGGATTCCCGCGGTGGACGCAAACCGATCCCTCCTGCTCGGCTGCGTCACCGGGATCGTCTCGCTGCTCGTGCTCCGAAGCATCGTCCGCACGATCGTCAAGCGGGGCTGAGTCGGGAATCGGACGGCCGGCGAAGCAGCCGCACGAATAGCCACCAGATCGCCAGCAGCCCGAACAGGAACGAAGATTCCAGGATCGTGGAGAAGCGGTGGGTTGTGCTGGCCGTCGAGTTCTGGCTTCACGCCATGCGCGACGAGCGGGCGCGGCTCCTGATGGCGGAGCAGTACGAGCGCGCCAGGACCGTCACCGGCGAGTTGATCGCGTCGATCTACGGGAAAGCCGGCCGGCAGCCACCATTCGCCCCCCGCGATCTGGCGATCGTCATCGAGGCCCTCAGCGTGGGCCTTGCGTTCCAGGCCGCTCTCGATCCCGCGCACGTCAGGATGAGTCTCCAGGCCGAGGTTCTCGCCAGGCTGCTCGGACTCCCGACGCCGGGCATTGCAGCGACGCCAACCGAGCCAGCGACCTCCTAGCTCTCCGAAGCACCGGCTTCGAACGACCGAAAAGCCAACGCCCTCCCGGAGGGAGATCGGGAGGGCGTTTCGGAGCGGCGGAACCTCTTCCAAGGTTGTGGACGCAGCGCGGAGGAGGCCACGTTGCGTCTTGCAGGCATATTCATCTCATGCGCAACCTCAAGGAATCCTGAAAATTGCGCAGGCTGGATGGCAGTCGAGAACTGGACGCGAGTCGGCAGCCGTCCTGGAGGAGCAACCGCCGTGGGGGCCGGCTGACTGTCGACCGCCGACCGGCGGTCGACACGACGCCGACGCCCTCCCGGTGGGGGATCGGGAGGGCGTCGGGGAGCGGGGGAACCTGGTTTGGTGCGCCGGGCTTCGCCGGTGATCTCGTGGAGGTCTAGGCCGTCGGCCCGGACGCGCCGGCCGATGGAGCGGGGATCGGCAGGCCGTTCCGGCCGCCTCCCCCGAAGCCGCCCCTGCCGAAGCCGCCGGGACCGTGCCCGCCGGGACCGAACCCGCCTCCGCCGAACCCGCCGAAGCCGGGCTGATCGTTCGGGGCCGCCTGCACCATCGTCGCAGCGAGCGAGCCATCGGAGTTGAGCGTTCCCTGGGCGGCGATCCGGTCACCCGCGGCCACGTCGGCGAGCGTCGCCGACGTCACTCCGCGGACCGAGTACTTCGTGGCCGAGGAGACGTCGATCGTGACCGTCTTGCCGGCCGACGTGGTCACGACGATCGTGGCGGCCGTCTTGCTGGCGACCGTTCCTTCGACTGACGACGGCGCGATCGTCACTGCGCTGGCAGTGAAGTTGCCGGCCGAGTCGACCGTGCCCTGAGCCGAGATCCTGTCGCCGACAACGATCGCGGAAATGGAAACCGTGGCGCCGGCCGCCGCGTAAGTTGTCGACCCGGTCAGCGCGAGCGTCTTCGATGAGCCATCGAACTGGGTGATGGTCACCGACGCGGAGCCGACGGCCGTGACCGTGCCGGACGCGGTCGGAAGCAGTACCTGGATCGTCGTGATCTTGTACGTCCCATCCGATTGGAGGGACTCACGGAAGCTGATCTGATCGCCGACCTTGAGGTCCGCCGTTGCGATCGTCTGCCCACCCTTGGAGATCGTGGCGCCGGTCGCGTCGATCGTCCTGGTCCAGCCGTCGGTCGTCTGGAGCGTGAGCTTCGTGCCATTGATGTTCGTAATCGTGATCGCAATCGAGGCCTGGCCGGACGGGCCGCGCATCCCACCGGGAGCCGTCCAACCGGTCCCGAGCTCGGGATGAGACGGAATGGTCGTCGCCTGCGCGGCGAGGGCAGTGTGCGAGCCCTCAGAGGCAACGCCCAACGCAAACGCGACAGATGCCACGCCCGCGAAGAGAAGCACGCCGACCGGCATCAGCAGGCGCAAGCGTGAATGAGAGACCGTCATCAGACCTACCTCTTGTTGTCGCCCGTACTTCGACGGGAGTCGCCAGGGCGCAGAGCCGCCGATGGGCGACCACCCGCATGTAGACCCTTATGACACGGGGGCACTCAAGGAATCCTGAAATTCGCGCGTGGTGGGGCGCCGGCGCGGGGCTGGACACGGATCGACCGTTTGGTCATGCTCAAATTCGACGTTTGCGGCGGTACCTGAAGCGGGGTTCGTCCTTGTCCGAGGTGAGCGGCGCATCGCAATGACCACCCAGAATCCCGACCGACCGGACGAGGCCACGCGCCGAGCCGCTCGCCGGCTCGCGATCGTCTGGTGCGTCTTCACGATTCCGATGACCGTCGCCGAGGTTCTCTACGTTCCACCGGGAACTCGCGAGGTCGCGGTCCCGCTCAGCGCGGCGATTGTTCTCGCGATGCTGGCTTCGCTGTGGACGATCCAGGCCGGAGGTCCCTGGCGGATCGTCATCGCCCCTGCCGTGATCGTTCTCGACCTCGGCGCGGTGCTTTCGGGGGCACTGCTGCCGACCGGCTCTGACATCGCCGTCGTTCTGCCACTGATGAGCGCAATCCTCCTGGTGGCGACGCTCGGCGGCGGGTGGTTGAAAGCCGGTCTCTTCGCCGGATGGGTGGCCGGAGTGGCCGGCTCGGCACTCGCCCGGACGGGTCCCGGTCTGGCTGCCGTGCCACACGTCACCCCGCCGGCGATAGTCGTGGGCTTCCTCGCGGTCGGCACTGGAGTCGGCTACATCGTGCTGTCCTGGGCCGCCACGCACTGGCACGCCATCGCGGCCGAAGCGCAGACAGCGGCAGAGCAGGCGCGCGTCGCCGAGATCGCCCAGAAGCGGAGCACCGAGCGATTCCGCGCGCTGGTCGATCACTCGCCTCTGCCCACGCTGGCCTTCGACACTGAGGGACTTATCCAGGCATGGAACCCTGCGGCGGAGAGCTATCTGGGCTGGACGCCGGGCGAGGTGCTCGGCCAGCCGGTTTCGAATCTGGTACCACAGGAACTCCGAGGCGAGGTGCAGACGCGAATCAAGGCGACCATCGCAACAGAGCGGGTTGCCGGTCTCAGACAGAGCAGGTTCCGAGCCGCGGACGGCAGCGAGCCACGGGCCGAGGTTCACGACGCCATCGAATGGGGTCCCGGCGGGCATCCCGCAGGCGTGGTCGTCCAGTTCATCGACGTGACCGAGCGCGAAGCGATCGCCGAGCGGCTGGTCGAAGCCCAGCGTCTGGAGGCCGTAGGCCAGCTGGCCGGCGGCGTGGCGCACGATTTCAACAACAGCCTGACTGCGATAGCTGGCTTTGCATCGCTGATCGCGTCCGGCGAGAGCCCCGATCCACGTGACGACGCGCGGACGATTCTCGGTGCGGCAGACCACGCGGCCATCCTCACCCGGCAGCTGCTGGCATTCTCGCGGCGGGTTCCCCTTCAGCCCCGACCGATCGATCTCCGGGACTTCCTGACGGGAGTGGAGCCGCTGGTGCGGAGTCTCATCGGGGAGACCGTCGTCCTCCGGCACGAGAGTGACGGCCGGCCGGCGCCGGTGGAAGTCGACGCCGCGACGCTCGAGCAGGCGATCCTCAACCTGGCGGCAAACGCCCGAGACGCGATGCCCCTGGGCGGCGAGCTGACGCTGGCAATCAGGTCCTATCCCGGCTGCATCGGCGGCGCATCGGGGGAGCCTGAAGATCACATCGCAGTGGTCGTGTCGGATACGGGCGCGGGCATTCCACCGTCGATAATCAACCGCGTATTCGAGCCGTTCTTCACGACCAAGCCGTTGGGAAAGGGCACCGGGCTGGGTCTGCCGATGGTCCACGGTTTCCTGGCTCAATCGGGCGGGCACGTGGTAGTCAGCTCGCCACCCGGCCAGGGCGCGACCCTGGAGCTGCACTTTCGCCGAAGCGATGCAACCATTCCCCCCGCCGAAGTCCCAGCCCAGCCGACAGGCGGCAGCGAGACGGTGCTGTTCGTGGAAGACGACCCGGGCGTCGCCTCGTTCGGGCTCGCCTGCCTGCGCCGACTCGGCTACGACGTGACGCCGGCCATGAACGGCACGGAAGCGGTGGCTCTGGCCGCGGCTCGTCCCGAACCGTTCGACCTGCTCTTCACCGACGTCGTGATTCCCGGCATGTCGGGCTCCGAGCTGGCGGCGCTGGTTCATCGCCACCACCCCACCACCGCGATCCTGTACGCGTCGGGGTATAGCGCCGAGCACGTCGACTCGCTGGTGATGGGACCGCAGGCGCCCCTGCTCGAGAAGCCGTATTCGCTGGAGCAGCTGGCCGGCAAGGTCCGCACGGTCCTGGATGCTCGACGCAGACAGCGAGATTCGTCGTTTCTCTCGGATACCCGGCCCGGGAGCGGCAGGTAGGACTGAGCGTCGCCACGACCTCTCATGCTGTGCGAGCCAGCGACAGAAACGGGGCCCCGCCGGGGGTACGCCCTGCCGGCGGCGAGGGCCGCCACAGCAGACCCGCCGGTCTGTCGACGCCCAATCGTCGCCTTACCTGTACAGTTTCACGCTGTCACCACCGCCACCCAGTACCAAGGACTGTCCTCGTGGCTCTGCCGCTTCGCTCCCTGACACCGGCGCCGCCGGACCCGATCCTCGGCCTGACCGAAACCTTCCGCGCCGACCCGCGCCCGGAGAAGGTCAACCTCGCCGTAGGCGTATACGTGGACGACACCGGAGTGACGCCGATCATTCCGTCCGTGCTGGAGGCGGAACGGCGCTTGCTCGAGAAGGCCGGCTCGAAGAGCTACCTTCCGATTGACGGACGCCCCGGCTACAAGAAGGCGGTCCGTGATCTCATCTTCGGAGCGGACCACGAGATCGTGGAGAGCGGCCGATCTGCCACCGCCCAGACGCCCGGGGGCACCGGCGCTCTACGCGTGGCCGCCGACTTCCTGCTCCAGACGGGATCTTCGAAGACCATCTGGCTGAGCGAGCCCACCTGGCCGAATCACCCCCAGCTTTTCTCGCTGGCCGGATTCGCACTCAGGACCTATCCATACCTCGATGGGTCGGGTCGCTCCGTCGACGTAGCCGGGATGCTGGGCGCGCTCCGGTCTGCGATCCCCGGCGACGTGGTTCTCCTGCACGGTTCCTGCCACAACCCGAGCGGCGTAGATCCAGACGCGGACACCTGGGCGGCCATCGCCGACACAGTCACTCAGCGCGAGTTGATCCCGGTGGTGGACTTCGCCTACCAGGGCTTTGGCTTCGGCCTGCGCGAGGACGCAGACTGGCTGGTCGGTCTGGCGCGGCCGGGCCTCGAGTTCCTGATCTGCTCGAGCTTCTCGAAGAACTTCGCCCTCTACAACGAACGCGTCGGAGCGCTGACCATCGTCGCGGCCGACTCGACGCGGGCCGCTTCGGCGCTCAGCCACCTCAAGATCGCGATCCGGTCGAACTACTCGAATCCGCCCGCTCACGGGGGCGACATCGTGGAGACGATCCTCAACGATCCCGCTCTGCGGGCTCAGTGGGAAGTGGATCTGGCCGGCATGCGCAATCGCATCCTTGGCAATCGCACTGCGCTCGTGAAGGCTCTGACCGACGCCGCCGTCCCGGGCAACTGGGATCCGATCCGTCGCCAGCGCGGCATGTTCGCGCTGCTCGGGCTCTCCGCCGACCAGGTCGCGAGGCTCCGCGATGAGTTCGCGGTTTACGTCGTCGGCAAGGGCCGGATCAACGTGGCCGGGCTGACCGCAACCAACCTGCCGCACGTCGTCACTGCGGTGAAGGCGGTCATCGGCTAGAGCGCGGCGCGGCGCGGCTCGGCTCGGCGCGGCGCCGCGCCGCTTTCCGGCCAGCTCGGAGAACGTTCCTGCCTGCTGTGACGTCAGTCGAAGTGGAGGGCTGATGAAGGCCCCACGAGGCGACGAGCGAGAGAAAGATGGGCAGGGTGTGGCCGCGGACATTGCGGCGGAACGGGGACGCGTCGACGCGGCCGCCGAGTTCTCGCGGCTGGCCGATCGCTACCTCGACACCGCGTATCGGCTGGCCAGCGTCATCCTCGGCGACCCGACCGAGGCCGAAGACGCGGCTCACGACGCCGCGGTCCTGGCCTGGCGGCGGTTCGACACGCTCCGCGACCGCGACCGATTCGAGCAGTGGTTCTGCCGCATCGTCGTCAACGTCTGCCGCGACCGGCTCCGCCATCGACGCCGCCATCCGATCGTCGAGCTGCCGTCCGAGGACGACGAACGCGGCGGCTTGGCGGCGCCCGAAGGAGCCGGCCAGTTGCTGGCGCGCGACGCCCTCGATCGAGCCTTTGTCCGTCTCGATCCCGACCACCAGATCGTGGTCGCTCTGCGCTTCTACCGCGATCTGACCGTGGACGACATAGCGCGCCGACTGGAGATCCCCGCCGGAACGGTGAAGTCGCGGTTGCACCAGGCGATAGCGCGGTTGCGGGCCGAGCTGGAACGCCAGGGCTGGCGTGAGGAATTCCCCGATGAAGCCTGAGCGCAAAGCCCCGATTGGGGGGCGGGTCGAGGA
Source organism: Chloroflexota bacterium (assembly GCA_003152995.1). Lineage (GTDB taxonomy): Bacteria > Chloroflexota > Limnocylindria > Limnocylindrales > CSP1-4 > Fen-1039. The sequence continues at coordinate 29,340 of PMBR01000089.1, forward strand.
CGAACTCCGGACCTGGCTGCGGGGGCGTGACGCCGGGCCTGCGCCGGACCGTCTGCGCTTCCGCGTGGGCCGCGTCACCCGCGTGGCCGAACAGACGGCGCCTCGGCGCATCTGGGCTCTTCTCCGACCGATCGCTGCGGTCGGCGGCGTTGTCGCCGTAGCGGTGCTGGTGCTCCTCGCGGCGACTCTGCGCGGCCCGGCCGGGCCCCTGGCAAGCGGACCTATCCCAACCACGAGCCCTTCGCCGACGATCCCGCCCGGCCTGCCGTTCCCGAACGGCCTGTGGCCCAGGACGGGTGCCGTTCTCGCGGTGCCGCTGGACGGGCCACTTCTCGCGGTGCTCACCTTGGTCCCACTCCTGCTGGCGGTTCTGCTGCTCGCCCACCTGGCCAAACGCTCCTTCTCGGACGCGCACCGCTCCGTGGCTGACGACTCGGACGCGCGCCGCTCCGTCGCTGATGATCCGCCCGGCGCCGGTCTCCGGCGGATGCGGTCGCGCAGATCCTCGGTGCTGCGGATGCTGGGTGTCCTGCTGGCTGCGGCCCTCATCGTCGTCAGCTGGGACCTGCTCCAGTTCACCCAGATCGCGCCGCTCCAATACGGAAGCGGCTTTGGTTCAGACCCGACACACACGCTCGGTTCCAGGATGAGTGCGGGTGGCGGGCCTGAAGAGACATACATGGCATTCGTCCCGGGCGGCCAGCTTCGACTCACACTGACTCTGGCCAATAGCGGCCAGCTGCCGTTGACGGTCACCTCGTTCGACACGCAGCGTTTCCGGGTCGATCAACCAGCAGGCGCCTTCGTCTCCTCAGTGGAGATCCTTCTGCCAGCGGGCGCGACCTTCAGCGGCTGGTCCCCGACGGACTACCACACCGAGGCTTTCCATCCTTTCGAACTACAGCCTCAGAGCGAGACTGAGTTCGCGCTCGTTCTTCACTTGAAGGTTTGCGGGTCCGTGGCACCGGGCCCCACTCCGGCGCCGGACGCCGCGCGGAACGACCCGTACCTGCCCACAACCGGCTACGTCACCATCGGCGAACTCCCCTTCCGGTACAGCGTTCTGGGTGTCGAGCGTGAGATCGATGTTCCGCTGAGCGAAGCGATAGGCCTCGTATTCGGCTCGAAGGCGGTGACCTGCTGATGCCAGACTTCGTCGTGGATTCGATCGTGGTCGCAATGGCGATTGCCGTGGCCATCGCCATTGGACTCGTGCTTCTCGACAGATTCGCCACGGACTTCTACGCGCGGTCCGCGCTTCCGGAGGCGCCGCATCAGGGCGTCCCCCGGCGCGGGGGGCGCCGCCGGCTGGCAGTCGGAGCAGCGGTCCTGGTCGTCGTGGCCCTGGCCGGGGCGGGTATCGCCGTCGCCAGGGTGACCTCCGATCCGCTCCGCGCCGCCGGGCCCGCGACGGGTTCGGGTGCGCTGTATCTCGGAACCGCGCCGGCGACCTACGGTGGGACCGACGACGTCGTCTTCTCGGCCGCGCCCGGCGGCGACATCCGGTTGGAGTTCAGCCTGGAGAACACGGGCGAGTTTCCGCTGACGATTACCGGGCTGAACGAACCGCTGAACGGCAGCCCGATGTGGCAAGTGGACGGTTACTTCGAGTCGGGCTCGCTGGTGCCCGCCGGCCAGGGGAGCGACGGGGCATTCCGCCGCTTCGAGATCCAGGCACACGCCAGCGTCAGGGTGGTGGCTCGTCTCCACCTCCGGCAATGCGCCGCTTCGGCTCCGGGGCCGACGCTGGCACCCGGGCAATCGCCGTCGGCATGGGCGGCAGTGGCGGCCCAAGGAGGCGGGTTCACGTACTTCGCGAATCTGACGATCGCATATGAAATGCTCGGTCTGGCGCGCACCTCGGCCGTGGCGTTGCCGGCCAGCCTCGTCCTGATAAACGGGAACTCGGTCTTCTGCGATGCCACGGGAAGTCCTGCGCCGGCGACGTAGCCCGGACCCACCGGATCGCCGCCTGCGTCCCGTTCCCGTGCAGATCGATCCCGGGCGTACCCTTGAGTCGTGGAACCGGGATGTGTGTGGTTACGTCTGGGAGGCGTTCACAACCTGCTGCCGATTTGGGGAGTTCGATGATGTCGCAAACTGACCGCCCCGCGCGAGATCTAGCGCGCTGGTTTGGGGCCACCAGCGTGGTCCTGCTTCTGGTTGCCGGGTGCGTTGCGTCCGGCAGCGTCGCCAGCCCCAAGACTCCGGGCGGCTCGTCCTCACCGTCGGCACCGGCGCCGAGCAGCTCGCCTTCGACGAGCGCACCCTCTTCTGCCAAGGGCTTCTACTTGCGAGCCTGGCAGACCCAGGCACTTGCGGTCCAGCACACATTCGGCTGGCTGCCGATCGTGACCATCTCGAACGGGCAGTACATCGACGGCATGGTCGCGGTGCCGGCGATCTACCCCGGGCCGCTGTGGGTCGGACCCTCAGCGCAGACGATCAGCGCCACGGGCATCGACACGATCGTGGCCGAGGCGCGCAAGCAGGGCCTGCTCGGAACGAAGTCCGACTTCACCGGCACTCCGATGCCGGGCGCGATCGCAGGCCACATCGAGCTGATCGTCGACGGCACGACGTATGACTTGACCGGCTCGCCGGATGCCATTGTCGATCAGGGCTCCACCGCGGCCGCCGGAACTCCGGCAGCCTTTGCCGCGTTCTGGCAGAAACTCACCGGGCTGGCCGCGTGGCTTCCGACCGAACTCGGCCAGTCGGCCTCGTACGAGCCCGATCACCTGGCCGTGCTCGCACTCCCGCCGACCGACGCAGGCAGCGGCATCACCCCGACCGAAGTGGCGTGGCCTCTGGCGACGCCGTTCTCGAAGTTCGGGACCGCTCTGGGCAACGACACGTACCGTTGCGCGGTCGTCACCGGCGCGGATCTGGCCAAACTGGAACCTGTGGTCAAGCAGGCGAACCAGCTGACCCGCTTCGTCGACAGCGCGAACGTCAAGGACTCGCTACTGGTCCGGGTCCTGGTGCCCGGCGAGCCGAGCCCCTGCCTGTAGCCGGCCTCCGCCGCAAGAAACACGATGCAATTGGGGCCGGCGAGCGAGCCGGCCCCTTTCACGTCTCGCGGCGGCCGAGCTTCACGGCCCGCCGGAAGGGCCGAAAGGGGTATTGCGCGGGCAGGTCGGCCGGTTGATGCTGGCGGAATGAGACAGCTTCCCCGTTCAGTCAGGAGCCTTCGTCCGGGCGGAATCGTGCAGGTTCAACAGGCCGGCGCGGAACTCCTCGAGAAGCCTCTTCTCAACAAGGACACCGGTTTCGATGAGACCGAGCGCGACGTCTTCGGCCTGCGCGGCCTGCTGCCGCCGCGAGTGGCCTCGATCGACGAGCAGGTCTCCCTCGAGCTCGAACACATCCGCCGCAAGAGCGACGATCTCGAACGATTCATCGGCCTGTCATCACTTCAGGACCGCAACGAGACTCTTTTCTATCGCGTCCTGCTCGAGAACCTCGAAGAGTTCCTGCCGATCATCTACACGCCCACGGTCGGCCGTGCGTGCCAGACCTTCAGCCACATCATGAGGCGGCCCCGCGGCTTGTGGATCACTCCGGCCGACCGGGATCGCATCCCCGATCTGCTGCGCAACGCCCGGCCGGACTCCTCGTCCACCGGCGTTGGCGTGGCCGACGTTCGCCTGATCGTCGCCACCGACAATGAGCGGATCCTGGGCCTGGGCGACCAGGGCGCGGGCGGCATGGGCATCCCGGTCGGCAAGCTGGCCCTCTACACCGCCGGCGCGGGCATATACCCGGCTCATACGCTGCCGGTGTCGCTCGACGTGGGCACCGACAACGAGGACTTGCTGTCCGATCCCGCGTACGTAGGCTACCGCCAGCACCGCCTTCGCGGCGGCGAGTACGACGACTTCCTGGAGGCCTTCGTCGCCGCCATCCTCGACGTCTGCCCGCGGGCAGTCCTTCAGTGGGAGGACTTCAAGCAGCACAACGCCATCAGGATCCTCGATCGATACCGCCACCGGATCACGAGCTTCAACGACGACATCCAGGGCACCGGCGCCGTGGTGCTGGCCGGAATCCTGGCCGCCGTGCGCGCAACGGGCCGCCCCTTGACCGAGCAACGTTTCGTCTTCCTGGGCGCCGGCGCCGCCGGCACGGGCATCGCCCGCCTCATTCGCACCGCATTGGTGGCCGATGGCCTGGACGCCGCGAGCGCCAAACGCGCGATCGTCACAGTCGACACGAAGGGTCTGGTTTTCGCCGATCGCGATCAACTCGACGAAGACAAACGCGAGTTCGCCCTCACGTCTGCCGAACTGACGTCCTACGGGTTCACGGGCCTGGCCCCGGCGAATCGGGTCGATCTGGTGGCCGTGATTGCCGGAGTGCAGCCGACGGTGCTGATCGGCACCAGCGGCGTGCCCGGCGCCTTCACCGAAGCGGCGATCCGCGAGATGGCCGCCCACACCGAGCGCCCGGTCGTCTTCCCGCTCTCGAATCCGACGGCCAAGACCGAGGCGATCCCGGCCGACATCCTGGCATGGACCGAAGGGCGCGCCCTCATCGCCACCGGCAGCCCATTCGAGCCGGTCCGAGTGAACGGTGTCGATCACCTGATCGGCCAGGCCAACAACGTCTTCATCTTCCCGGGCATGGGTCTCGGGGCGATCGTGGCCGAAGCGCGGGAGATCACCGACGAGATGTTCCTCCTGGCGGCTCGGACCCTGGCCGAGATGGTCTCGCCCGACCGGCTCGCCGCGGGCGCCCTCTACCCGGCCATCTCGGAGTTGCGGCAGGTCTCCCGCCAGATCGCGGCAAAGGTCGTGTGCCAGAGCCGCGACTGCGGCGTGGGCCGCCTCTATCGCGACGACGAGGTATTCGACGCGGTGGATTCGGCCGTGTGGTACCCGGATTACCTGCCCTACCTGCCGGCGCAATAGCAGGCCACGAGGCGGCCGGCCGGTCGATTGAGTGTCGCGCACGTCCAGAAGTCGCGGGTTCTTGCGTATGTTGTATGACCGCACCACTAACGCCTGACTGGGGCAGGACCTCCGACTGATGCACGGATGGGCCGGAATTCGTCAAGTTGACATCAATAGGCGCCGAAACCTCGTCAGGACCCGTCCTGAATAGCTTCGCAATGCCCCAACTCCGCTCGGACGTCCCGGCCCGATCTGCCGCGACAGGCCGTCAGCGGGCGCAAAGGAGACAGCAATGGCCGTCGGCACATTCACCCCAGGATCAGGGGGCAACGGGATTGTTGTAACCAGAAGGCGCCCCGGCCATTTCGTCGCGCTCACCGAGGACGGTCGAATCGACGCGATTCTCGCCCAGGGCGGAGTCAAGCTCCCCGACGCACTGGAGAAGCGCGCCGCCATCAACGTCACCAACGCGCAACAGTGCCCCAACGATCTGTCGAAACCTCTCGCACCGGCCCCCGGCGTAAAGAGCGTGGATCCGTACGACATCTCGATCGTCATGCCGGCCGAAGACGGCGAGCCGGTAGTCAGCGACGCAGACCGGGACGCGTGGGCCAAGTTCCGGGTCGCTTACGACGTCACACTCGAGGCCACGCCGTTCAAGGTGTCGGGTGTGCTGCTGCTGCTTCCGTCGCAGGATCCGCTCTCCCTTACCGAGCGCGGCACGGAACTATTCCTGCCGGTCTTCTCACCGGTCGTGCAGCTGGGCACGTTGACGCTGCGAGACACGCCCCGCGACGCGATCCTGGTGAACCGATCCCACATGAGACGAGTCAACGCGACCCGGCGACGCTAACCGCTGTCGCTCTCTCGACGCTCGTACCTCCCGCCGACTTGTAGCGCACCGCGCGGGGCAAGCCAGACCCGCGTCCCCCGCTGAACGCCGCCCGCTTCCCGCCTCCCGCTCACTGAGCGGTGCTCACGGCATGCCGCGAGCCGCCGCCCGCCGCCCACCGGGCGCCGGGCAGTATCTTCGGCAAGTGGGAGAATGCTGCAAACGGCCCCAGGAGAGCCGCGCTCGCATGATCTCGACGACCGTGGACGTGTTCTCCGCGGACTGACCCTCATTCGAGCGTCGCTCGAATTGGCGCGTGCACAGCGCGCCTCCTGAGTGTTTGACATCGGGTGGCGAGACCGCCCGGAGAGGTCGAGATGCTTGTCGGTGTTCCCCGAGAGATCAAGGACAACGAGTTCCGAGTCGGTCTGACGCCGAGCGCAGTGCGGGAGCTCGTCTCTCACGGCCACAAGGTCGTCGTTGAGGCCGGCGCCGGTGAGGTCATCGACCTCGACGACGAGCACTACCAGGCCGCCGGAGCTGAGATCGTCCCGACTGCGGTCGAGGTGTTCGGTCGCGCCGAGCTCGTGGTCAAGGTCAAGGAGCCACAGCCGCAAGAGATCGGGATGCTGCGCGAGGGCCAGGTCCTGTTCACGTATCTGCACCTCGCGCCGGACGCGGCGCAGACCCGGGGGCTACTGAATGCCGGCTGCGTGGCGATCGCCTACGAGACGGTCACAGACGAGCGGGGTGGCCTGCCACTGCTCGCTCCGATGAGCGAGGTTGCGGGCCGGATGTCGGTACAAGCGGGTGCCCATGCGCTCGAGAAGGAAGCGGGCGGGCGCGGGGTTCTGTTGGGAGGCGTCCCCGGGGTGCCGCCCGCCAAGGTTGTCGTGCTTGGCGGAGGAGTCGTGGGCATGAATGCCCTACGCATGGCCCTGGGTCTCGAGGCCGACGTGACGGTGATCGACCGGTCGCTGCCGCGGCTCAAAGAGCTGGACCTGGCTTTCGCCCCTGCTCTCAAGACCCGATACGCAACCGTCGACGCCATCGAGGAGAGCGTTCTGACCGCCGACCTGGTGATCGGCGCGGTGCTGCTGCCCGGCGGTACGGCGCCGCGTCTGGTCACCCGAGAGATGGTCCGCGCCATGCGGAGAGGCTCCGTTGTCGTGGACGTTTCGATCGATCAGGGCGGATGCTTCGAGACATCGCGGCCCACGACGCACTCGCACCCGACCTACGTGGTCGACGATGTGGTCCATTACTGCGTCACCAACATGCCGGGAGCGGTGGCGCGAACCTCGACGTTCGCTCTCAACAACGCCACCCTGCCGTTCACCCTGGCGCTCGCGGACAAGGGCTGGCGTAAAGCGCTCGAGGAGGACTGCCATCTGCGGGACGGGCTCAACATCTGCAGCGGACACGTCACCTACGACGCCGTAGCCCGGGCCCACGGCCTCGAGTATGTGGCGCCCGAGGCCGTTCTCGGGATCTAGCGGCATGCAGTTTGACCTGTACCTGGAATCCGGGCCGCAGCACAAACGGACCTGGGTCTATGTGCCGGCTCTGCCCGGCTGCGTGGCCTTCGGACCGACGACCGATCAGGCGATCGAGAACACGCGGCCCGCTATTCGCGAGCGTCTCGACTTCCTGCGCCGCCACGGCGAGAGCCAGCCCGACCCGGAGCCCATCGAGCTATCCGTTGCCGAACACATCATCGAGCGCAGGTTCCTCGGCTTCGGGCAGCAGGTCTTCGCCACTGATCGTGAGCCATTGGATGCCCAAGAGGCCGCTCGCCAGCTGCTCTGGGCGGAGTGGTCTCGCGAGGAGCTCGTGGCCGTGGCGCGAGCCCAGACTCTTCCCCTTTCCGAAGCCCCGGCGTCAGGCGGCCGATCGACGGCGGCGATCCTCTCTCACGTCGCCGGGTCGGAGTGGTCGTACGTCAGTTCCACGCTGGGGACACTGCCCGGATACTCGGCCGCGATCGCCGCGATTGAAGGCGCAGGCAACGAACCGTGGGCCGCCCTCGAAGCCGAGCGCGAGGCCGTCATGACGCGCCTCCACTCGATGACCGCCCAGGAATTGACGCATGTCGTTGAGCGGTTGGACAGGCCACCGCGCACCGCACGGCGCATGCTGCGGCGCATGCTCGAACACGAATGGGAACACGTCCTGGAGCTTCGGGCCCGACTCTAGATCGGATCCAGCGTCCCGCACCACAACGGGTGAAACGGCCTGAACCCGGCCGGGCCGGGTCAGACGCCCAGCACGACCCGAGCGATCTCCGCGTCAACCTCTTCGGCGAGCAGTCCGGCCAGACGATCCGCGGCCCGTTGTGCCAGCGGGCTGCCCCAGGTGAAGCGCGTGTTGTTCGAGTCCGGGTCGTAGTCCTCGATGCGGGACTGGCTGAACCGGGCACGATGGCGCTCGCAGCAATTGACCGTCAGATCGTCCTCGTTCTCGATGCCATGGCCAGTGATGTAGTACTTGCCGACCCTCGCCACGATCTCGACCGGCCCGGTACCGTTGGCGAAGAAGCCCATCGGCTGGACCGCGTCGCGTCCCAGCCATGCGCCGATGGCATCGACCAGCACCGCTGACGCCTTGGCTTCATGCCAACCGTCGCCGCGGACGATCTGGGCGATGGTCCGCCCGATATTGGCCGCCTCCTCGGACACGAGGACAGCCCTGAACTCGCGATTGAGCGAAGTGACCGCCTGGTTCGGGCCTTTGGCGGGTGCCCCACTCTGACGCTGACTCTGATCCACCATTGCACTCTTCGTTAAGATGCGGAACCGTGTGCGGGTACACGTTAGACGAGCCACCGGGCCCGTCAAGTACAGCCTTCCGACGCAACCATACGGTACTTTTGGGTCGAGGCCGGTGGCTCTCCGGTCGCATGCCCGGTGTTGCCTGCCCGCAACTCGCCTGTGTGGCCTCACGAGAGGGCGCGGGCGCCACCCGCCAGGTTGCGGTGACGAACCGCAACTGCCCCCAGGACTGCTAGATATTAGCTCCCGGCGGCCGGTTTGGAAGCCCCAAATGCGTTTGTCACAACCACCTGGGCCTCGCCGATGATGCGCTCCAAATGTTCCTGGCCGAGGAAGCTCTCGGCATAAATCTTGTAGACATCTTCTGTCCCGGAGGGGCGCGCCGCGAACCAGCCGTGCTCGGTCGAAACCTTGACCCCGCCGATGGGCGCGTCGTTTCCGGGGGCTCGGGTCAAGACGGCCACGATCGGCTCGCCGGCGAGCTGCGCGGCGGAGATCTGGTCTGGTGAAAGCTTAGAGAGGATCGCCTTCTGCTCGCGAGTCGCCGGGGCGTCGATGCGTTGATAGGCCGGCGCGCCGTACACAGCCGTCAGCTTGTCGTAGGCGGCAGCCGGGTCGTGCCCGGTTCGCGCGGTGAGCTCCGCCGCCAGGAGGCAGGCGATCAGTCCGTCCTTGTCGGTCGTCCACACGGTTCCGTCGCGGCGCAAAAACGATGCTCCGGCGCTCTCCTCGCCGCCGAAACCCAGCGACCCATCAACCAGTCCGGCCACGAACCACTTGAAGCCCACCGGGACCTCGAGCAGTCTGCGCCCGAGCTCGGTGGCGACGCGGTCGATCATGCTCGTGGAGACGAGAGTCTTTCCGATAGCGACATCGGGCCGCCAGTCGCGGTTCCGATAGATGTATTCGATCGCGGCCGACAGGAAGTGGTTGGGGTTCATTAGCCCCGCCGCTCCGGACACGATCCCGTGGCGGTCGGCGTCGGNNGCGACGTCGAAGCGGTCCTTGAGCGCGACCAGGCGGGCCATGGCGTACGGCGACGACGGATCCATGCGGATTCGGCCGTCCCAGTCGACTGTCATGAACGCGAATTGGGGGTCGACGACTTCGTTGGTCACGGTCAGGTCCAGGCGATAGCGGTCGCGGATGGCGGCCCAGTAGCCGACGCTCGCTCCGCCAAGCGGATCCACACCCAGCTTGAGGCCCGAGGTCCGGATCGCCTCCATGTCCACGACGCTGGCCAGATCGGCGACGTAGACGCCGGTGAAGTCATAGCGGCCGACCTGCCCGATGGCTTGGTCGTAGGCGACGCGCTTCACGCCCGCCAGGCCGGCAGTCAGGAGGACGTTCGCTTCGCGCTGGATCGTGCCGGTCACATCTGTGTCGGCCGGACCGCCGTTCGGCGGGTTGTACTTGAAGCCGCCGTCCTCGGGTGGGTTGTGCGACGGCGTGACGACGATGCCATCGGCCAGACCTTCGGGCCGATCGCGGTTGTAGGTCAGGATGGCATGCGAGATGGCTGGGGTCGGGGTGAGGCCGTCGGCGCTGTCGACCAGGACCGAAACGCCGTTGGCGATCAGGACTTCGATGGCCGAACGGGTGGCCGGCTCGGACAGGGCGTGGCTGTCCTTGCCGATGAATAGCGGACCGTCGATCCCCTGACTTCGACGATAGCGGCAGATCGCATCGGTCGTCGCGAGGATGTGGTTCTCGTTGAAGGATCCATTGAGCGAGGAGCCGCGGTGGCCCGAGGTCCCGAAGGCAACCTGCTGGGACGGGTCGCCGGGGTCCGGCTTGATGTCGTAGTACGCGCCTATCAGCCGATCGACGTCGACCAGCATGGAAGGCTCGGCCGGCTTTCCTGCTCGCTCGCTTACAGCCAATTCACGCCTACCTCTTCTCTCGTTTGGGTGGCGCCATGATGACGCTCCTGGGGTGTCTTAGCTCGCCTGGTACGGGAAGACCAGCGGCAGGGTGGTGGCCGCCTGAGCCAGGTACGGCATCCCCCAGGCGTCTTCGATCGTCCGCAGCAGGGAGTAGTGCGTTGCGGCGCCCGAGTATCTGGAGGCGGGCGTCATCCCGGGGCTGACCACGATCGTGGCGATGTGCCCGCCGCCGCCCCGGGACGTGCCGCCTTCGTCCCAGGTGATGAAGAGCACAGAATCGGCGAAGGCTGGGCTGTCCGTGATCTCGGGCACGAATACCCTGAGAAACGCGTCCCCCGCCGCGACCGAACTGCTGTGCATGTCGTTGATGAGGTTGGGGACGATCATCTCGAAGTCGGCGGCTGCAGGGTCGAAGCCGGCAAGGTGGGTGATGTTCGCGCAGCGGGTCGGATTCCTGCTGATGCTCTTGTAGCTGATGGCGGGGTTGTGTTTTCGCGCGTACTGGCCGGCGGCGCCGGGACCGTCGACAACACCCGCGGCGACGGAGGCGGTGCTGCAGCCGCCCGGATAGTCCTGGGCGTAGACGCGCCAGGTGTGCCCGGCCGCCTCGATCTGGTCGAAGACACTGGGCGCGCCGAGGTCGTAGTGGCCGTCTCCGGTCACTCCCTGCAGCCCGCCGGAGGTCAGGGCGATGTAGTTGGGCTCGGACGGGTGAGCTACCGCGTAGACATTCGTCGCCAGTCCGTAGCGGGCGATCAGCCCGTTCTCGTACGGGGCCGCCCGCGAGCCGACGATGGAGCCGTACTCCTTGTTCTCCATGATGATCAGGTAGATGTGCTTGAAGGCGGGGATGCCTTCGACCGGCGTGGGTGCGGGCGTCTGTGAGGCGCCCGGCGCCGGTGAGGCGCTCGGAGAAGTGGCCGGGCCGGCGCTGGGACCGGCGATCAGTGACGGCGCCTGCGTGGGTGGAGTGGAACTGGGGTTCGGCGTCGGGGTCGCACTGCCGCAGGCGGCGGCCGCAAGGGCTGCGGTCATGACGATGCCGACAAGCCGCGATGCTCTGTAGCGTGCCATTTGCGTGACCTCAGAGCGGCGCCTCGAGGCGCGTCGACAGGGTACATCCGCCTGAGGTCGCCTTCGAGTAGCGCCGCCGAATGGCTGAATCTCGCTCGGTCAGCCGGCCTGCTCGACGCCCTCGGCGGTCTGCCCGCTCGCCACCGTGCGGATACCCGCTCGAGCCGCCTGGTCGGCGTGGAAGTGCGCCCGGAGCGGCTTCTCCTTAAGGACCAGGACCGCGACGAACGAGAGGGCGGAAGCCACAACGCCCAGCCAGACCGAATGGGCGATCGCGAGAGAGAACGCGTCATAGAAGCCCGTCGCGAACGCAGGCGGGTACTTTGCGAACGCGTCGCTCACCGAGCCTCCGACCGAAATGAGCTGGTTGGGGTCGAACGCCGCCGGCGCCACGACGGGCACGCTCGAAGCCGGCACGCCCGCCGGAAGAGCGGCCACGATCGAGTCGTGGATCGAAGTCCAGGTCAGGTTCTCCCGGAAGAGCGTGAACGCCATCGTCAGCCCGACCGACGTGCCGATCTGGCGGAACAGGGTCAGGTCGCTCGTGGCCGTCCCGAGTCGCTCGAAAGGCACATCGTTCTGAACGATCAGCGTGAAGATCGCCATCGTCGGGCCCACGCCCAGGCCGGCGATCAACATCCACACATCAAGAGCGGGGAACCCGGTGTCGCCGCGCAGGTTCCCGAACAGGAACACTCCAACACCCACGAAGATGAGGCTCATCGCGAGAAGGACCTTGTAGCGACCGGACCGGCTGACGATCTGGCCGGCCGCGATCGAGCTGAAGATGAGCCCGATGAGGAACGGGAAGAGCAGGTAGCCCGATGCCGTCGTGCTTTCGCCCTTGACGATCTGGAACCACAGCGGCAGGAAGATGATCAAGATCGAAAAGGCGAAGACCGCGAAGAATGTCGCGACCGTGGAGACGGCGAAAGTGCGATTGCGGAATAGGTCGAGCGGGATCATGGGGTCCTTGGCCCGAGCCTCGACCACGATGAAGGCGACGAGGAAGACCAGGCCGACGGCGAACCACGTCAGGACCGAAGGATCGACCCAGCTGGTGGTTTCGGCCAGCGTCAGGGCGATCAAGACCGGCACAACGGCGCCCACGAACGTGAGGACGCCCAGGATATCGAGCGTCAGATGGGCGTCCTTGGGGTGGACCATCGGCAGCAGACGGCCGATCATGTAGAGCGAGATGAGCCCGACCGGCACGTTGACGAAGAAGATCCAATGCCACGAGATGTTGTCCGTCAGGACGCCGCCGAGGAACGGTCCGACCAGGAAGGCGATACCGAAGACGCCGCCGAAGAGACCCTGGTACTTGCCGCGCTCGGCCGGCGTGAACAGGTCGCCGATGACCGCGAGTGAGATCGGGAAGAGGGCGCCGGCGCCGAGGCCCTGCAGGCCGCGGAAGGCGATCAGCTCCCACATCGTCTGGCTCAGGCCCGACAGCACCGATCCGATCAGGAACAGCACGATGCCGATCAGCAGCATCGGCTTCCGGCCAAAGTAGTCCGACAGCTTGCCGTAGACCGGGATCGCGGCGGTGCTCGTCACGAGGTAGGCGGTTACGACCCAGGTGTAGAGGTCGGCACCGTTGAGCTCCGTCGAGATTCTGGGCAGGACCGGACCGACGATGGTCTGGTCGAGCGCGCCCAGGAAGAGAGCGAGCATGATGGCGCCCAAAATCTCGAACCGGGCCCGAGCGTTGACCTCTATCGCCGCGTGCGGTGGGGCGCTCATAGCGTTCTCCGCCGTCATTGGTTCTCCTTGACTCTCGACCGTGCATTCATGGTCGGCAGCTCCGACGATTTCCGCCCAGCGTCGAGTGTTGGGCTCGTTTGTGCAGAACTCGTGAAGCTCCGCCGGAGGAGCCATGCGTTCCGTGGCGGGCCACGGGATGCTCGGCTTGTGCCGCCGACGGAAACGGACAATTGGAACGAGATGATACGGTCAGCGCGAGAATGGTGCGCTTCGGGGCGCGTCGGAACCGGCCATCGCCACGGGTCGCCCGTCCCACGCAACCGCCACGCGCAGGCTTGCCCCTCGAGAAGCTGCGATCTACCCGACCTTGCGGGCGACGACCTCGATGAGATGGAGATGACGTGGCTCGCCGAGAGCCGTCTGGGAGTCCTCCTCCTTGACGTGCCAGTCCTCGATCTCGAACCCGACGAAGTCCGCTTCGACGCGTTCGGGCGGCAAGCAGGTCATGGTCGGATCGGCAGCCGATTCGTCGTGATCGCCGAAGAGCATCGCGGAGAAGCGGCCGCCCGGTCTGATAGCCGACACGATTCGGCGCCACGTCGCGGCGTAGGCCTCGGGTGCCAGGAACGGCAGGCACAGGCTCGCGTTCACGAGATCGCATGGTGGGAGCTGGACCGTGGCCAGGTCGTCGACGCGAGTCTCGAGTCGCGCGCCGAGTGCGGGTCCTGCGGCAGCGGCAAGCGTCTGGAGGGCTGCCGGTTCGCGGTCGATGGCGATCACGCGCCAGCGGGCTCGCAGCAGCTGGCGCGCGTCGCGACCGGCGCCGCAGCCGAGATCCACGGCCAGTCGGTCCGGGTGCGGGCGGCGCTTGAGCCCGTGGAGGGCGAGCTCTTCGTCCTCTGCCTGGAACCGGGCGATGGCGAAGCGAACCGTCTCCCACGCCGGCCGCTCGACCGTGACCTCGTAGTAGCGCGCCCAGTAGTCGGATTCGACCTTCATGGCGCCAGCGTAGCAGGGCGATCGGCGTCGGTCGCCTCAACCCAGTCCGTAACCGCGAGGCCGATCTGCCGACCCGCGGCCCCCGGCCCGCGGCCCCCGGCCGCCGGCCCACGATCAGACGAAGGCACACGCGGCATAGCCCACCGTCCGGCCGGGATCGCCGCCGGCGTCCGCAGAGGTGGCCTTGCCCAGCAGGAGACCGCGCGTGGCGCCCATCTCGGCCACCGCCGCAAGTGTGAATCGGACCGGATCGATGCCGCACAGCCCGCACACCACCCCGGGCAAGTTGGCTCCGAGCACGGCCGTCTCGAGCTCCGCTAACGCGTCCCCGTCCAATTCGAAGAGTGGCCCGAGGAGGCTGTCGTCGACTTCTTCGCAGATCCGGGCGGGTGGGTAGTGGGCCAGGTCGGAGCTGGCCACGAGAAGGATGCGATTGCCGGCGGAACGGAGTTCGGCGAGCAGGCGGCCGAGCCGTATGCCCGCATCGGCGTGAGCCCTCAGTCTCGGGCTGATGGCGAGCGGCACGATCCTCGCGCCTGGACAGGTTCGTACCAGCAGCGGCAGCTGGACCTCCAGCGAGTGTTCATAGAGGTGGGCCTCGTTGTCGGGCGCGAACGGCGGGCCCAAATCGGCGATGCGCAGGGCCAGATCTCGGTCCACCGGCACGTCGCCGATGGGCGTCTGCCACGGGCCGCCGGTCCAGACCCCTGCGCCGGCGGCCCGCGCCTGGTGGTCCGTGCCGGCGAGAACGATCGTCGTGGGCGCGATCTGGCCCACGAGTTTCCATGTCAGAGCCGCGATCGCTCCCGAGTAGATCAGGCCCGCATGAGGAACCAGCCCGCCGACGACCGACTCCGGGTCAAGCTCGGCGGGCTGCGCCGAGGAAGCGGCGCCGGCCATGAGCGCGTCGATCAGCTTGCCCAGACGCCCGGGCTCGGCCGGGTAGAAGGTGCCCGCCACGGCCGTCGGGCGTGGGCGCGGTCGCCCATCCGGCGTCCGCGGCTCCCCCGGCCGCGGCGCCCCCGGCCGCGGCGCCCGACGATGCCCCAGCGGGCTCACGACTGCGCTCTCGACGGGCCCCACTCGGCCAGCCCGACGCCGGCCAGAGAGTGGCCGCACCGCCCGCACCGACCATCGACGAGCGCCGCTCGCTCAGCCGCGAAGCCGCGCCGTCGGATCAGCGTCTCGCCGCATTCGGCGCAGCGGGTGTCTTCGTCCCCGTCCGCGAGATTGCCCGAGTACACGTGGCGCAATCCGGCCGCGCGACCGACCTCGACCGCCCGCCGGATCGTGGCGGCCGGTGTCGGATCGAGATCGGTCAGGCGGTAGGTGGGGAAGAAGCGGCTGACGTGCCAGGGTGTCTCCGGGCCGAGCTCGGTGGCGATCCAGCCCGCCAGCCGAGCCAATTCGACGGGATCGTCGTTGAGCCCTGGGATCAAGAGCGTGGTCACTTCGACCCATATGCCCTGCCGGCGCATCTCCACGAGCGTAGCCAGGACCGGGGCCAGACGCGCCCCCAGGATCCGCCGGTAGAAGCGATCGTCGAACGATTTCAGGTCCACATTCGCGGCCTGGATCAAGGGCGCCAGCACGTCCAACGCCTCTGGAGTCTCGTAGCCGTTCGTGACGAGGACGTTGGCCAGGCCGGCATCGAGGGCCAGACGGGCGGTGGCGACGACGTATTCGATGAAGACGGTGGGTTCGGTATACGTGTAGGCGACGCTGCGCGAGCCGGCGGCCAATGCCGCGGCCACGACCGCATCGGGCGGCAGGTCGAAGGTGCGCACGCTCCGGCCATCTCGCTCCGCCTGGGATATCGCCCAGTTCTGACAGTGCAGGCAGTGGAAGTTGCAGCCTCGCGTGGCTATCGAGAAGGCGACGCTCGCGGGGTGGAAATGGAAAAGGGGCTTCTTTTCGATCGGGTCCGCGTTGGCGGCAACCGCCTGCCCGAAGACCGTCGTGACCAGCCGGCCGTCACGGTTCTCCCGGACGCGGCAGATCCCCGCTCGGCCCGGTCGGATCAGGCATCGATGTGCGCAAGCCACACATCTGACCTCGTCGTTTGCCTCGGCGAGGCCGAGAATGGCGGGGCTCGCGGCCATCAGCGGTTCGCCGGGGGAGTGTGCCGAGGCTCTCTGCCGGGGGAATTCCGATGGCGGGATTGTTGGTCGCATGGCGACTCCTCCGGTCCATGCTGGTTCCAGTGCGGTTCCCGCAAAAGGGCCGAACGGCTCAGGTTCCGGATGGAGCCGTCGGACGGGCTGGCCCGGAGGACTCGCGGATGACAATCGTCGGCTTGAGAATTCGGAGCGTGATCGCCTGACGGTCCTGGCTCTTGTCCACGGCCGCTTCGACGCCCGCCGCGGCCATCTGCGCCATCGGCATGCGGACAGTGGTCAAGGCCGGTGTCGTGTACTCGGCCATCGGGAGGTCGTCGAAGCCGACGATGGAGATCTCGCCGGGCACGTCGAGGCCCATCTTGCGAGCAGTGTGCAGCGCACCGATTGCGAGGACGTCGGTAGAGGCCATGATGGCCGTGGGGCGTTCCGGAAGATCCATCAGCGCCCGGAGGGCTCCCGCTCCGCCACCGAGCGTATTCCGAGCATCGCGCACGAACACGGCGGGCGTGTCGAGGCCCTCAGCCGCGGCCCTCTCCAGGAATGCCACACGGCGCTCGCCGATATCGCCGATCAGGCGGCCTTCGACGAAAACACCGCCGATGAACGCTATCTTGCGGTGGCCGAGCCGGAGCAGGTGATCCATCAGACCGTCGACACCGAACTTGTTGTCCACGCCGATGATCGAACTCCCGGGAGTGGGGGCCGTGCCCTGCCACATACCGACGACCGGGAAGTTGGTGTCCCGCAGATCCTCCATGAGACGCGGCTGATCGCTGGTATCTCCGAGGAGGAGGATGGCGTCGCAGTGGCGCGTCTCGAGGACGGTGCGCAGGGCGATGGCCTCCTCGGTGCGGCCGTGGGCATCGCCCAGAACCACGTTGTATCCACGTCGGTTGGCCTCGGTGGAGATAGCGTCGACCGCGCCCGCGAAGAACGGATCCGTGATCTCGCGCACGATCACGCCCAGGAGCATCGTGCGGGCGCCCCGGAGGCCGCGGGCCAGCGGGTTGGGGCGGTAGCGCATCTGCTTCGCGATCTCGAGGATCCGATCTCTCGTCGCCGGATTTATCGGGATCGCATTCGGGGCGCCTGTGAGAACCCGCGAGACGGTGCTCTGGGAGACGCCGCTGGCGTCGGCGATGTCCTGCATCGTCGGGACGCGCGGATGCGCTGCTGCGCTCGAAACCCGGCCGACCGCCTGCGGCGGTGGAGAGCCGGAGTCCGGGCTGGCCGGATCGGTCGACTCGACTGCTCGCATGGGGGAATTCCGGCGAGGCACGGCGGAACCGGGTTTCGGCCTTTCTATTGCCATAGTGTCGACTCGCTCCGTTTTGTGGAGCACTCGATTGTCGCCATTGATTGCGGCGACACTGTGACGGTGCATCCTCCCGTCACCGCGCCTCTCCTGGACAAGCTAACCCATCTGCTCAGGCGTGCGCGTGCAATCGAATGTAGCATACCATTTCCGGCATGGCCGGAACCCGCAACCGTACCTGCGCGGTTCCGCCACAGTTAGAAACGCTCGGTCTAGCGAGCGCCCATGAGCAGTTCCATGACCAGCTGGTCGAGGTGCTCGTTGCCGTAGCCACGGACGGCCAGGGCGTTTGGATCGCCGGGTGCGTCGCGCAGAGCGGCGGCCGACTCGGTCGAGTACGCGCCCACGGTCGGTTTGGCCAGCTCGGCGACGGACGAGTCGGCCAGGGCTGCCTGGATTTCCGGGTCGGCCGCGAACTGGCGGGCCTTGGCGCGCAGGATCAAGTACGTTCGCATGCACCCGGCGGCGAAGTCCCAGACTCCCACCGCGTCTTCGTTCCGATAAGCGTGCGCGTCGAAATGGCGCGGACCCGCGTAGCCGGACTCCTCCAGCAGCTTGACCAGGAAGAAGGCGTCCTTGAGGCCTTCGGAGCCGAAGCGCAAGTCCTGGTCGTAGCGGCCGATCTTCTGGCCGTTGAGATCGATGTGGAAGAGCTTGCCGTGCCAGAGCGTCTGGGCGACGGCGTGATAGAAGCTCAATCCCGACATCGTCTCGTGAGCGGTCTCAGGGTTGAGGCCGACCATCTCGGGATGCTCGAGCGCGCCGATGAAGGCCAGGGCGTGGCCGACCGTGGGCAGGAACGTGTCGCCCCGCGGTTCGTTCGGCTTGGGTTCGATCGCGAACCGCATGGGGTACTTGCGGTCGAGGACGTAACCGCACAGGAAGTCGATCGCCTCGCGGTATCGATCCAGCGCGTCGGCGGGTCGCTTTGCGGCCATGGCCTCGACGCCTTCGCGGCCACCCCAGAAGACGTACGTCGGCGCGCCCAGCTCAGCCCCAATGTCGATAGCACGCATCGTCT
Organism: Chloroflexota bacterium; assembly: GCA_003152995.1. GTDB lineage: Bacteria > Chloroflexota > Limnocylindria > Limnocylindrales > CSP1-4 > Fen-1039. The sequence continues at coordinate 47,960 of PMBR01000089.1, forward strand.
TGGCGATCGCATAGCGGCGCACGGCCCGGTCGTTGCTGGTAAAGGCGCCGTCTTTGAAGACGGGGTGGCCGAACAGGTTGGTCGTCGCCATGGACACGACCAACCCGGTCTCATCGAGGGTCCCCTTGAAACGGCCGACGATCTCGTCCCGCTCGTGAAGGGAGGAGCCGAACGGGACGAGATCGTCGTCGTGCATGGAGATGCCGAAGGCGCCGAGCTCGGCGAGCTTGCGGACCGAATCGTTGGGGTCGAGGCGCGCACGGGTGTTGTCGCCGAACGGATCGCGGCCGGAGTTGCCCACGGTCCAGAGCCCGAAGCTAAATTTGTCGGCGGGGGTGGGCGTCAGGGCGCTATCGGCGCTCGCGCCGCCCTTGAAATGGATCATGACTCCGAACCTCCTGTAGGCAACCTATCCGTTTTCAGCCGCGCAACCCAGCGGCGGGAACGTGCCCGTGCTGCTCCTCCGATGGCCGGAGCGGCGTGGCCGGACCGGCCGCGACCTCTTCCTCGTGGCTCTCGGTGATCCGCCGGACCCGTTGAATCGAACAACACATGCCAGGTCGCTCAGGATCCACGAAAAGACTAGGCGGCGCGCCCTACGCCATTCAAGTCCCGAGCGACTCTTGACCGCCAGAGGGGCATGCGTATGCTACATAGGTATGCACCCCTGTCGGGGCCGGAAATGGATAGGAGGAATGAAGCCCAAGATCGGAGACCGCAAACCTATCCGGAGACAATCCCCGGTGATTTGCAATGGAGGAGGAAGGAACCAATGAGGATCAATAGCAGAGCTGTTGCTCTCGTCTCGATTGCCGCACTCGTGGCCTCGGCCTGTTCCAGCTCGGCCACCCCGAGCCCGGTGGCCACCACAACGGTTACCGCGGCGCCCACCCCGGTAGTCACCCCGGTGGTCACCCCGGTGGCCACAGCCAAGCCTTGCACCGTCGGCGTTTCCTGGAACAACTACGCGGAAGAGCGCTGGGCGAAGTGGGATGAGCCGGCGATCCAGAAGGCCCTCACCAAGGGCGGCGCCAAGTACATCTCGAACGACGCCAAGTCCTCGGCCGACACTCAGCTCTCGAACGTCGACGCGCTCATCAACCAGGGCGCCAACGTCGTGATCATCCTTGCCCAGGACGGAGTGGCCATCGAGCCGGCCGTCAAGAAGGCCCTCGCAGCCGGCGTGCCGGTCATCGCCTATGACCGCCTGATCAATGATCCTGGCACGTTCTACATCACCTTCAACAACGTCCTGGTCGGCAACCTGCAGGCCGCGGCACTGCTGAAGGTCAAGAGCTCCGGCAACTTCGTCGTCATCAAGGGCAACAAGGCCGACGCGAACGCGGACTTCCTCCGCTCGGGCATGGTCCAGGCCGGTCTCCCGGATGTGGGCCAGTCGACCGCCACCCTCAAGAACGTCGGTGAGACCTACACCGACAACTGGGATCCGGCCAACGCCCAGACCGAGATGGAGCAGTTCCTCACCAAGAACAACAACAAGATCGACATCGCCTTCGTTGAGAACGACGGCATGGCCGGCGGCGTCATCGCCGCTCTCAAGTCGCAGGGCCTGGCGGGCACCGTTCCGGTCTCCGGCCAGGACGGCGACGCCGCCGCTCTGAACCGAATCGCCCTTGGAACCCAGACCGTCGACGTCTGGAAGGACGCCCGCATGCTCGGTGACGCCGCCGGACAGGCTGCCGTTGAGCTCTGCGCCGGCACGGCGTTGGCTAGCATCACGACCGACAATTACGGTCCGGCTAAGCCCTTCACCACCGCCGGGATGACCTTCAACTCGATCCTGCTCACGCCTGACGCAATCACCCAGGCCAACCTGCAGGATGTCCTTACCGCCAACTGGATCGACAAGGCCACTCTCTGCAAGGACGTGAAGGCCGGCACGGTCGCCGTCTGCGGCTGATCTGAATACGCGTTCCTAGCGACTCTCACGCGCCCTGCACCCGGGAACCCGCGGTGCAGGGCGCGCTACTATGAAGGTCGGCAACTTTGGTCTCAGGCCACTCGAGAGGGTCACGATGACTCAGGCAAACGGAGAAGTGCAGGCGGCCATCACGCAGGCGCCTCAATCGGCCTGGACGCGGGGGATGAGGCCGATCCGGGCGCTCTCCGACGGCCTTAAAGCCGGCTCGAGGACGATGGAGGTCGACCTCCGGCTGGCCGGCATGATCGTGGCGTTGGTTGCCATCTGGATCGGCTTCGGATGGGCCTCCGGCGGGCTGTTCCTCACGCCCAGAAACTTCTATGACGTTTCCGTCCAGAGCGTTCCGGTCGCGATCATGGCGACCGGCATGGTCCTGATCATCGTCTCTCGGAACATCGACCTCTCGGTGGGCTCGATAATGGGCCTGACTGCCTACGTCGCGGCCATGACGCAGCGGATCTGGCTCACCCAGGACCTCGGCCTCCCATACAACGGGTTCGAGATCTGGATCATCGCGATACTGGCGGCCGTTGCGGTCGGGGCGCTGATCGGCGCCATCCAGGGCGGTCTCACCGCCTATATCGGGATTCCATCCTTCGTCGTCACCCTCGCCGGTCTCCTGGTCTGGCGCGGCCTCATCTTCAAGCTCCAGCAGGGCCAGACCATCGCACCGATGGACCAGACGTTCGCGATCTTCGGAGGCAACCTGCCGCAGGGCAGTCTCGGCCTCTGGCCCACATGGATAGTCGGTATCCTGCTGTGCGCGGGGATCGTCTACGCCCTGGTAGCAAGCCGCCGCAAACGCCGGGAGTACGGTTTCCCCGTCCGGCCGCAGTGGGCTATGGCCATCCTCATCGTCGGCGGCTGCGCGGCCGTTCTGGGCGCGATGTGGGCCTACAACAGCTACCCGCTTCCTCTGCTGCTGACGCGGCAGTACGCGGTGGCGCACGGCCTCAACCCGGACGGCCTGGTCATCTCGGTCGGTCTCGCAGCCCCCGTCCTGCTGCTGCTCGGCATCGGCCTCGTCATGGGTTTCCTGACGACCCGGCGGCCGTTCGGTCGCTACGTCTTCGCGATCGGCGGCAACCCCGACGCAGCCAACCTCGCCGGCATCAATACCAAGCGGACGATCCTCGGTACGTTCGTTCTGATGGGCGTACTGTGCGCCCTCGCCGGCTGCATTCAGGCCTCACGACTCGACGCGGGTGTAACCAGCACCGGCACGGGCTACGAACTGCTCGTGATCGCCGCGGCGGTTCTTGGCGGCACCTCGTTTTCGGGCGGCATCGGCACCATCCAGGGCGCTGTCCTGGGCGCCGTGCTCATGCAATCGCTCAAGTCGGGCATGGTCACCATAGGTCTGGACTCGCCGATGCAGGACGTCGCGGTAGGCTGCGTCCTCGTGTTCGCGGTCGGCCTCGACACCATCGTCCATCGGCGCGCCAAGTAGGCCAGGAGCAACAGATGAGCATCGCACCCAATCCCGATCTCGTCGCCGCACCGGCCGCCGTGGAACCGCCCCTGGTCGAGATGCGCGACATATGCGTCGCCTTCGGTGGCGTGCACGCGGTCCAAGATGTGACAGTTGATCTGCGGGCAGGCGAGGTCGTAGGCCTCGTCGGTGGCAACGGCGCTGGCAAGACCACCCTCATCCGCACCCTGTCCGGCGCCCGTCCCGGCGACTCGGGCCAGATCTTCCTCAGTGGCCGACCCGTCTCCATTCCGGACCCGCGCACCGCGAAGGCGCTGGGCATCGAGACGATCTACCAGAACCTGGCCCTCGCTGAGAACGTCGACGCGTCGGCCAACTTCTACCTCGGCCGGGAGCTCAAGAGCCGGTTGGGCTCGCTCGACGACACGGCGATGGAGTCGGCCACCCGCAAGGTCCTGGGCCGGCTCAACCCCAACTTCAAGAACTTCAAGACGCCGGTGGTATCGCTTTCAGGCGGCCAGCGGCAGTCCATCGCCATCGGCCGCGCGATCCACTTCAATGCCCGGATCCTGATCATGGACGAGCCGACGGCGGCGTTGGGCCCGGCCGAGACGGTCCAGGTTCGCGAGGTGATCAAGCAGCTCAAGTCCGAGGGCATCGGCATCTTCCTGATCAGCCACGACATCCACGATGTCTTCGATCTCGCCGATCGGATCAGCGTGATGCTCCACGGCAAGCTGGTCGGCACGGTCAACAAGTCAGATGTCACGACCGACGAAGTCCTGGCCATGATCATCATGGGCAAGATGCCCGGCGAGGTCACGCAGAAGGAACTCGCCCAGCTACACAGCTGAACAGGCGACGCGTCCGGTCGCCCGGTTCGAAGTTCCTCGCCACGAGCCCGCCGTCGGCGGGCTCGTCCGATTCACCACGGGTCACCGATCCGAGCGAGGAATGGTCCATCGCGCGGTAGGAGCGCGGCCGGGCAGCTACCGGCCGTTCCGTCCGGGCGTGGTCCGCGGCGTCTAGACGGCCAGACTCATGGCTCGGTCCGGGCGGAGAAGGAACGGCGGCAGATAGGCCGGCATGTTCGAGAACGGCAGCACGTCCGGGTGGAGAGCGATCCCGAGGACGTCGTTCATGAACTGCCGCCGCGCCTGGATCCGCTGCCACGCGGCCGGATGGCCGGCCGCAAACGCCTCGCGCAGCGACTGATCGGCCAGGGCCAGGCCGTCCTCGAGGTTGGTGGTGAAGTAGTCGGTTCCTGTCGCCGGGATGATGTCCACCTGGAGCGCCATTCCTGAACGCAACTCAACTCGCGAGCCCCGGGCTATCGGGGAGTTGACCCACTCGTCGAGGTGAATCTGGTGGCCCGGGTTGAGGGAGATCCCGAAGAACGGATCGCCGAGGTGCCGATCGATGATCTCCCAGAGGGCGCCGCCGGTCTGGCCGACGTGAAGCGCGCCATACCACTCGGCGACGGCCTCGAAGTACGGACCGACGAGGCGCTCGACGTAGTCCGCGATGCCGGACGGCAACTCGTTTGGACCGTCCATCACGAACCCGGCCCTGCAGTTGAGCGCGCCCCAGACGCCGAATCCGACGGTGAACCTGTCGCCCCTTACGATCCGACGGTCCCCCGGGCTGAGCAGCCCGAGCGAGGCCCGCGGACCGCCCGTCAGCATCAAGTGGCATGACAGCGGCATGCCGTTCCAGTGCAGGAGACGGACCGCCTCGCTTTCACTCATCCCGGGCTGAAGCCCGAGCAGAAGGCGCCGAACGCCATCGGATGTCTGACAGGCCGCGTACTCGAAGGCAGCGAGCTGTTCGACCTCGTTGATCACGCGCAGCCCGTCGGCGGCGTCGATCATCATGCTCGTGGCGTTCTCGACCACGCCGGTCGGGCCGGTGAGGCGCCTCAGTTCGTCCACGAGGTACGCCGGGGCGTCGATCGTCTCGCGGCCCGCATACGTCTTCCCGGCGATCACGCCGACGTGGCTGCCCCGCCCGATGCCCTCATCGGCGAGGATCTCGGCCAAAGGCCGGGATCGATCGCGGGGTTGACCGGGCAAGCTGAGATCCTGGAACAGCACCGGCCGCATCTTCAGAGGCGCCTGAGCCGCCATCCCGTAGCACTCGTTGCCGACGAGGATCGCCGGTTCGCCGGTCGAGCCCAGCAGGAAGATCGATTCCTCGAAACGGGGGTCGAAGCCGCTCAGGTAGGCCAGGCTGGCGCTGTGCTCGCGGTCGGCATAGACGACGAGCCAGTCGTAGGCGCCTCTCTCGGCGCGCTCCCGCAACCTGGCCACGCGGGCCGTGTACAAACCTGCGGGGATCTCCGGCCGAGCCTCCGGCATCCCGAATTCCGGCATGCCGATCTCGGCGAGCCGCGCCTTCAGCATCGATGCACTCTTCCGTTCATCCCTTTGGGGGCGACCACGGGTGCGCGTCGGTCGCGCCCCGTTCGATGTCGACGAACTGGTTCGCGGTCACGGTCATCCACGGCCCGGTCTCGCCGTCCGGCCACTGGACGCGGACCTGGGCGGCGGCGCCCGGGCCGAGCCCGAAGTGGGTCCAACCGAGCTGGCCGCCGGCGTGACCGCCGCCGATGGTCAATTCGCGCCGCATCGTCACGTCGCCGACCTGGACCTCGATCCAGGATCCGACGGCGTCCCTGTTGGGTCCTGGCTGGCCAGTTTGGATTGCGAGCCAGTTGCCCATCTGGGCAGGCTTGCTGGTATCGCCCGAACCCACATTCCGCCAGACCTTCACCGCCGTGCCGTAGTTGACTTCGACAAGGTCCAGCATGCCGTCCATGTTGAAGTCGGCCAGAGCGGCCCCGCGGCCACGCTCGTAGTTGAGAATCCCGGCGGTATCGGCCCCTTCCTTGAAGGTCCCGTCGGGCTGACCGAGGAACAGGTTGTTCGGATCCTTCTGGGCGTAGTCGGGCTGGGCGCTGACGTTGCCCTTGGAGATGAACAGGTCGATGAAGCCGTCGTTGTTGACGTCCTGAAACTCGGGGTGCCATGCCGTCGAAGGCAGGACGTCGCCCCCCGTGAAGGGCTGGGCTGCGTTCACGCCGCGCTTGAATGCGATGTCGCGATACGTCGGCTGATCCGGGCCCAGGGTCAGAGTCTGGAGCTTGTTGTCGCCCTGGCTGGTCAGGAAGAAGTCTGGATAGCCGTCGCCGGTTACGTCATAGCTGGCGATGCCCATGCCGAAGATCTGCATTGACACCCAGCCGTTGGCATCGGTGTACTGGCTCGGAGCCTCGCCGGCCGCGACCCTCCAGAGCTGATCCTCGCCATTGACGTAGTAGTTGCGGTCGTTGCTGACTCTCAAGTCGCGCCGTCCGGAGCGGTCCCAGTCGGTGAACAGCATCGATAGGGAGCAGTAGCCGGGCGTGAGCACGATGGGTGGGCCATAGCTGCTGCCGTCGGTCTTCGGCCGCCACAGAGCATTGTCCGCGCAATCCATCGTCGGCGCTCCCGTGGCGTCGAGCTTGAGGTAGTGTCCAACGGCCAGCGTCGGCAATTGGGCCGAGCCCTCCCATTTCGCGCTGAACGACGTCGTCCAGGCGTTGCCGTCGTCGAAGGACAATGCCGAGTTCGCCGGTTCGAAGCGGCAGTTCCCAAGCCCGCGAAGAAGCTGCGCTCCGCCGACGCGCAGAACCGCCAGATCCACGTTGCCGTCGCCGTCGATGTCGATCGGGTAGGCGCCGGTAACTCCGGTGAGATCCGTGGCCGGATTGCTCAATCTCGTGAACTTCAGGGCGCCGCCGGTCGGACTGTCGTTCCGATAGAGGGCCGCGGTGTTGCTCCCGCCCGCAAAGTAAATGTCCGGCCTGCCGTCGCCGTTGCAGTCGAACACAGCGACACCTCCGCCCACGGCGAACGTCGCGCCGCCGTCGTAGACCTGGTCCACACCCGCCGCCGACGTTTCGTCGACGAAGTGAGGCGGACCCGATGCGGTCGTCGGCGTGGCCACGCCCTGTCGGATCACCCCGAAGCCAATGACAGCCGCGCCCACGAGTGAAACAGCCACCGCGGCGGCGATGAGACCCAGGAGCCTGCGGCTCACGTGATCGCCCGAGTCCTTGGATCCGGCAGGTCCGAGCGCACCCGCCTCACGAACCGACCGTTCCGCTGTAATACCGCTTGGCCAACGACCATGCCGCCTTGCCACACTCGGAACCGATCTCCCGGCCTGTGAAATCGTCCGCCTGGATATGGATCCCACCCCACAGCCGCGACTGGCCCGCCTGGTCCGCGGCGTCGTAGTACGTCGCCCACTCGAGGCGGATGTCCTTCGTCGGCCCGAGCTCGAACTTGAGCGAGCCGGCCTTGATCGTGTAGCCGCTCACACCGCCGGGGAAGTATTCGCTGCCGGTGATGCCCACCAGCACCTCGGCGGCCGCGCGACTGAACGTGCTGTGCCCCGAGACCCACGCGGGGAACGACGGCGTCACGAAGGTCGGCAGCTGATACGGGACCCAATTGGCGGCCAGGATCCACTGAACCCCACCGATTTGCGTCTTGGGATCCGCCGGAGTTCCCGTCCAGGACCTGATCGCGACCTCACCAACGTGGCCGGCCAGCCCGGCATGTCGCTGCCCTGGCGCGCTCGACTCGGCGGTGATGACTTCGATGAGGCCGGGCACCAGGGGCAGACCCTCCTTGTTGTAGGAGGGTCCGGTCGGGTCGCTCGACTGGCCCAGCCCGCCCATGTACCGGATCAGCGATATCGGCCGCGACGAGTCGTAGTCGCCCTTCAAGCCCCACGCCGCGATCGCGGCATCGTGGACGGCCCCGTTGACGGCGAGGTAGAGCTTCACGTCCCACTGGAGGCGATCGACCGCGGGACCCGTACCTCCGATCCGGAGGTTCGGAGAGAGCTCGTCGGAGACGAGGTTGGCAAGCACGTTCCAGTGTCCGGGCGGCGTTTCGGAATTCGGCCCATCGGCCCAGAACTCCGCCATGACCCGCCCGAAGTCACCCTCGTTGACGACGTCCGGCGGGTAGGGCTGGCCCGTCGTCGGATTGACCGGATGCCCGCTGCCGTCGTTCGACCCGAGGCTGTTTCCGCCCCGCGCCCCGGGAGAGATGTCGATTGTGGCGGGGCTGGTCGGGTCCAGCATGCTGCTGTCGCGGATGACCTCGACCTCCTGGTCCTTGAGGGTCTGGTCGGTCGCCGGATCGCCGAGCCGGGGTGGCGGACCCGGGTCGATCGGCACGCCGACGGCGCCCCCGTCGGGCAGCCCGAAGCTCTTCACATGGCCCCACTGGGGGCCGACATTCTGCTGGACGCCGTTGACCACCGGAATGCCGTTCTGGGAAATCATGTGCAGGATCTGGAGCGGCTGCCAGCGGTTGGGGTCGGTCATGGTCGTACCCGGCTGGGCGACGACGAGCGGTGGGTTGACCGACTTGTAGTCGGGGGCGGCGTATCCGCCAGCCTGGTTCGACCCGTCCGTCAGGCCATACGCGATCACGGTCTTGGCGATCCGATTCCCAAGCGCTGCAGGCGAGCTGCCATCGGTCGTGGTGACGTTCAGCGGATAGCAGAGCGAATCCATGACATCGTCGAACTCGGAGAGCGACTTATCGGCTCCCACGGACTTGATGTAGCGGGCCGTGAGCACGCGGTAAGCCGCGTAGCTGATCGCTTCGTTGCGAGCCGCCGTCACGTCCGATGCGGTGTCCTTCTCCGTCACGAAATAGCCTGAGGCCTGCGGGTCGTATGCCGCCCACGCGTCCCACATCGCCGCCGACACATGGAACAGGTTCCGGGCGTGCACGGGCGGGTTCGGGAGTGCTCGCCGGATCGCATCCAGCAGAGCCTCGTCCCAGCGCCGGGCGACGGACCAATCGGGGTTGCTCTGAACCGCCGAACAGCCTTGCGCCTGGGACCACGGGTGAACCGTGACTGCGCCGACGCCGCTCGCCACGAGAACGACCACGGCCGCCACGGCCAGCGCCAACTTGCGCCTCGATCGGCTCGCCAGCATTTCCTCCACCCCGCTGACTACGTCGGCGCCGGTCGGCGCCGGTCGATTCTGATTGGCCGTTTGCAAGGCCCACATTCACCCGAGCGGCTCGGTCCGGGGGCTGGGTCTCTTCTCCGGGCTCGGAGCCCGTGGGAGAGGGCACCCCTGGGCGGGCAGGTCCGGGATTGCGGCTATACGCCGCGCAATCGAATGTAGCATACCATTGCACGCGCGGCGCTCAAGCCGTCGTAGGCGAGCGGAGCGGTCGTCCTGAGGGGTGCGGCCCGCGCCGGCCGCATCCAATCCGCGTCGCGAATGAGGCCTGCAGAAAGGCGCCATTCGACCCTGGCGCGGTGCGCGCGGACGCCTAGTCTCTCAGCGGAGGCGAGACCGCCGATGCAGCAACTCGTTCAGTCCGACCGCGGACAACTGCTCGACCTGGCTCGGGCTGCGGTCGAGGCAGCGGCCAGGCGCGGTTTGAGGCCTGCCCTCGACGCGATCGCGCTCACGCCCGGACTGCTTGCGCCAGCAGCGGCGTTCGTGACCCTGCATGAGGGCGGCATGCTGCGCGGCTGCATCGGAATGATGCGTTACGACGTGCCCCTGTGGATCAACGTCCGCGACTCGGCGACGGCAGCGGCGCGGAACGATCCGCGCTTCGAGCCCGTCGCGCCCTCCGAGTTGCCTGACCTGGAGATCGAGATCTCGGTCCTGGAGCCGCCGGTTCCCCTGCCCGATCCGGCCATGTTCGAGGCCGGCCGCCACGGCATCGTCGTTGAGCGGGGCGAATCTCGTGCCCTCCTGCTGCCACAGGTCGCGCCGGAGATGGGCTGGGGCGCCCAAGAGATGCTCGAGGCCGTCTGCCGCAAGGCCGGCCTGCGGGCAGACGCGTGGCGGGATCGGGCCACGCGGCTGTATGTCTTCGAGTCCTTCTGCTTCGACGCCAGAGAGGGCTGACTGCGCCCGAATCCGCCAACTGAGATCGCCTCCCGCTCGGCCGGCCGGCCGATGCCCGCGCGGCTGGTGAGGCCGGGCGATTGCGCCCCGCGCAGTCTTCAGGTTCTCTTCAGCGTGGCGGCCAAAGATGACCTTCATTCGAGATGCCCCGAAGATGCGCGGCATCCACTGGAGGTCCAGACCGTGTTAGCTTCGGGTCGAACGTCCAAGCGCGGCGTAGGCGCTTTGTCGGCATTTATCATGGCTGTGGTGCTCGTTGCGGCGGGGTGCGCGTCGACGACCGGCACAACCAATGCCGCGCTGGGCAACGCGGTCGGAGCCAATGGCGGCACCGTGCCGGTCGTTCTCCCCGTCGCCACTCCGACGCCTGGCGTCGCCTCTTCGACTCCTGCGGTCGGCCCTTCGACCTCGGGCGACAGTTCCCTTGCCGACGCCCAGGCTCTGCAGTCGACAATGGTCTCGATCATCAAGCAGGTGACGCCATCCGTGGTCGTCATCGAGACCGCGAGCGGACTCGGCTCGGGCATCATCTACAACGCGGCCGGCGACATCGTCACCAACGCTCACGTCGTCGGGACGTCGAAGACGTTCAAGGTGACGCTCTCGAACGGCAAGACCTACACGGGGACACTGGTCGGGAGCTTCACGGCGGATGACATCGCCGTGCTCAAGATCACCGCTCCGTCACTGACCCCCGCGATCTTCGGAGACTCGGGCCAGCTTTCCGTCGGCGACTTCGTCCTCGCCATGGGGAATCCGCTCGGGCTCCAATCGAGCGTGACAGAGGGCATAGTGAGCGCGCTCGGTAGACAGGTGTCCGAGCCGAACGGCAACACTCTGCCCGACGTCATCCAGACCAGCGCCTCGATCAACCCCGGCAATAGCGGTGGCGCGCTCGTCGACCTCAACGGTCACGTCGTCGGCATCCCGACGTTGGGCGCCACGGATCCACAGGTGGGCGGCAGCGCACCTGGAATCGGCTTTGCCATCTCGAGCAACCGAGCGCGGACGATCGCCGACCAGCTGATCGCAAGCGGCAAGGTCACCAGTTCGGGCCGCGCCTACATGGGCGTCGAGATCGCCGACACGACCAACGGCATCGGTGTCGTCACCGTCACCGCAGGATCGCCGGCGGCCAAGGCGGGGATCGTGGCCGGCGACCTGATCATCTCCGTCGACGGCCAGGCCACTCCGACCAGCGACTCACTCTCGCAAGTGCTCATCACACTTTCGCCGGGCAAGGTCACCTCGGTTGTGGTCCAGCACGCGGACGGAACCAAGTCGACCCTCAGTTTGACCCTCGGCCAGCTGCCTGGTTGAAGCCGAGTCGGTCTGGCGGCCCCGTCCGGCGGCCAGGTCAGCCGGCCGTCCGGATCGGCAGGTCGAAGCGGATCGCAGTCCCGCCCGCGGCGGGGCGCTCGGCGCGGATCGTGCCGCCGTGGGCCTCGACCAGACGGCGCGCGATCGCTAGACCCAGCCCGGAGCCTCGCGACTCGGCCGACCTGGCGAAGCGATCGAACAGATGAGGCAGCACCTCCGGCGCGATTCCCGGCCCACCGTCGACCACGGAGAGAGTGATCCGGTCGACTCCGGGCTCCGCGGCAATCAGGATGTCGCTGCCGGCGGGGGCGTAGCGCAGTGCATTGGCAACGAGATTGCCGATCACCTGGCGTATGCGCAGCGGATCGAGCTCAACCAGGGGCAAGCTGTCCGGCGTCTCGACTCGGAGCCGGACGCGCGCCTGGGCCGCCAGCGCTTCGAACGAAGCCGCCACCTCGTGCGCCAGAACCGACAAGTCGGTCGTCTCGCGATGGAGGGCAAGGGTGCCGGCCTCGGCGAGAGCCAGCGTCCGGAGGTCTTCTACGAGGCCGGTCAGCATTCGGATCTCGTCCACCGCCAGTGACAGGTGCGCTTCGTCGGTCGGGTGGACGCCGTCGATCATGGCCTCGAGCTCGCCCTGCAGAACCGCCAGCGGCGTGCGCAGCTCGTGACTCACGTCCGCCAGGAGCGTGCGGCGCTGCCGCTCATCGTCTTCGATCCGTGCGGCCATGGCGTTGAAGGCCTGGACCAGCGACCTCAGCTCGCGCGGGCCGCGGCGGTACTCGGGCACTCGGGCCGAATAGTCGCCGGCCTCGAGCCTGCCGGCAGCTTCGATCAGATCGCCGAACGGCATAGCGAAGCGCCGCGCGCTGCCCGCAATTCCGGCGACGGCGAGGATCAGGATCAGCACGAACGCGGCCGCGAGAAACCCTCTGCTGGGCGCCGGCAGACCCAGCGCCGCCAGAATCTGCCCCAGTGTGATCAGCGGACCGCCTATGACCAAGGCAAGGAGTAGCGAGATGCCGATCGCGAAGCGGACGAAGAATCGGCGCCGCACGCGACGCCACGGGAACTCACCGACCGGTGGCCACGGTTCGTCGGCCGGCCACCAGCCGGGTTTGTCGTGGGGCCGCTCTCGCCAGGGGCGGCCGCGCTCGAAGTGATGGCGCGAATACCCGTGCCTGGGTCCGGTCTGTGGCCGGGTCTGAGGTCCGGGCATCCACGTGCCTCGCGGCTCGCGTCGTGGGCCGTCTGCCGCGCCGTCCGGACACTCGTTGTCGAGGCCGCTCACTCACGTTCCTCGGCGAAGCGGTAGCCGACGCCGTACACGGTCTGGACATAGCGCGGGCGGCTCGGATCCGGCTCGAGCTTGCGGCGCAAGTTCTTGACGTGGGCGTCGATGGCCCGCTCGTACGACTCGAAGGCGAGGCCGTGGATGGCGTCGAGCAGCTGCGATCGGGTGAAGATTCGACCGGGCTGGCGCGCCAGGGCGACCAGGAGCTGGAATTCGGTCGGGGTCAGTTCGACGGTTCGACCATCGACATCGACGCGCATTCGGGCGATGTCGATCGAGACGCCGGACGCCTCGATTCGATCGCCGGGTTCACTCTCGCGGTCGATCCGCCGCAGAACCGCCCGAATTCGAGCCACGAGTTCGCGCGGGCTGAACGGCTTGGTGACGTAGTCGTCGGCGCCGATCTCGAGGCCGAGCACGCGATCCAGCTCGTCGTCGCGTGCGGTGAGCATGATGATCGGCAGGGTGGAGTCGCGCCGGATGGCCCGGGCGACATCCAGGCCGTCCATCCCGGGCAGGCCCAGGTCAAGCACCAGCAGATCGGGCTTCCTGGCGCGCGCGGCTTTTAGCGCGGAGGGCCCGTCGACCGCGGTGAGCACGGCAAAGCCGGCGTGCTCGAGGTAGTCGCGAGCAAGCTCCACGATGCGAGGTTCGTCGTCGACGACCAGAACGGTTTTCACGGTGGCCTCATCGTACGGCGCCGCGCGGTGGCGGGGCAGATGAAACGTCGGTCGTCGTGGACGAGGCCGTGAAGGGCGATGAAGACGGCGAAGGCGCGGGGCAGGAGCCCGGCATCCGGGGCTCCTGCCTCCCGACTCTCCGCAGGCGCTGCGGGGAGTGATCCGGTCATCGGGGTTGGCCGCCTTGCGGTGAGGTGCCGGCCGCGGGCGGCTCGGCTTCATGAGCCCGGCGATGCCAGTCGTCGAACGCCGCCTGCCGAGCCGAATGCCAGCGCCCCTCGTGCCGGCCCCAGCCGCCGGAACCACCGGGACCGCCCGTACCGCCGCGGCCGACTGGGTCACCGGGGCCGCCAGGACCGCCGGGGCCGCCGGGCCCGCCGCGGTCCCAACCGCCATGGGCGCCGCCCCAGAACGCGAACCGCATCACCCGGAAGATGATCACAAGGATCAACACGGTGACCACGAGGCCGACGATGCCGGACGCCCCGAAGGCCCCGCCGTAGACCCACGGCGAGACGTTCGTTGCGCTGCTCCCGGCGCCGGCCACGAAGCCGGCACTGTATGCGCCCGCCGTAAGCGCGGCGACGACGCCGATCACGATCAGGGCCCCAAGAAGACGGAAACCGCCTCCGTGTCTCATTTCAACTCCTACCAACGCGCCCCCGAATCTGGTTTCCGGTTGGCCGGGGGCGCATGGCCAACTTCGACCCTCAGGCTGATCGCCGCGTGTGAAGGACTCGTGAACGTGACCCGGAGGAGTGGTGAGGGCGGCATGGCGCAGCCGGCCGATGCGGCCCGATCTTGACCCCGGCGCATCGACACGATAAATTCACCGAGCGCTGAGTTCAGCGAGCGATGAATTACGTCGGCCGGGCCATTGGGTCCGCACGACGGGCGCGAGACGGATCGGCCGGAAAGGGATCTCGACGATGTGGGCGATGGCGGCCAAGGAATTTCGCGAGCTGAGCCGGGACAGGCGCACGGTGGCGATGCTGGTCGCGCTGCCGCTCCTGCTGCTCATTGTTTTCGGCTATGCGGCTACCTTCGATGTGAGCACGATCAAGACGATCGTCGTGGGGCCGCAGGCTCAGCAGCTCGCGACCGTGGCCGGGGGCATGGCCAACTCGCCGTTCGACATCGTGGCCATCCGGCCCGCTGACGGAGAGGCCCAGGCCGAGGATGCCCTGCGGCGCGGAGAGGCGACCGTCGTGATCGTGGCCGATCTTCACAGCCCCGCCATCCTGATCGACGGCGCCGACCTGTTCGGGGCCAAAGCCGCCGTCGCCACCTTCGCCAACCTGTCGAGCCGCGCCGGGTCAGGCCTGGGGTCCGGCTCGGCCGGCATCCTCCCGATCGCGCTTCCCACTCCGCGTATCCTCTTCAACCCGGATCTCAAGACCAGCACCGTCATGGTCCCGGCCCTGGCCGGCATGATCCTGGTCTTCATCGGCACGATCGCGACCAGCCTCGGAGTGGTCCGCGAGCGCCAGACGGGCACGCTCGAACAACTCGCCGTCATGCCGTTTCGGCCGGCCGACATCTTCGTCGGCAAGGTCTTGCCCTATCTCGTGCTCGCAATCGTCGACATGACTCTGGTGATCGGCGCCGGAATGCTCATCTTCGGCGTCCCGTTCAACGGCAACCCGCTGGTTTTCGCCCTCGGCGCGGCGCTCTTCCTCTTTGTGACCCTCGGCCTGGGCGTGCTCGTCTCGACGGTTTCGGAAACTCAGGGTCAGGCCATCCAGCTGGCCATGATGACGATGCTGCCGCAAATCCTTCTCTCGGGGCTGATCTTCCCGCTCGACTCGATCGCCTGGGGCGTCCGCTGGATTGCCTACTTCCTACCTCTCACCTACTTCGTCGAGATCGCCCGCGGTGTGCTCGTCCGCGGAGCGCCGATCGATGCCCTGATCGCGCCGATGGTCGCGCTGGCGATCCTCGGGACGCTCGTCTTCGGTCTGTCGGTGCTGCGCTTCCGGCGGGATCTGGCGCCGGCCGGATCGGGCGCCCGACGGAAGAGCAAGGACCAGGAGACGGATGCGGCAAAAGGGACGGAAGGTGCCGCATGACCGGCCCGACTGCGCCCGAACGGCAGCCGACTTCGACCGGTCGTGGTATCACTCCCGTCGACGTGTCGGTGGGCGGCCCGGCCGCCGAGGCCGGCCAGAACGCCCGGTGGGGCGTCTTCGGACTCGCCGTCCGGTACGGCCACAACCTTGCCCTCGACGGGGTGACGCTCGAAGTTCCCGCGGGCATCATCACCGCCGTCGTCGGGGCCGACGGTTCGGGCAAGTCGACGCTCCTCAAGGCGCTCGCCGGAGCGGTCCGGCCCGAGGCAGGCGTGGTGAGGCGCCCCGATCGGCTTCACCTGGGCTTCGTCTCGACCGACCGCGGCGTCTACCGTGACCTGACGACGGTCGAGAACCTGAGCTTCGCCGGGCGGGCCTATGGGCTGCGCGACGAAGCGCTGGACGAGAAGATCGAAGCCACTCTGCGGCGAATCGGGCTCGTAGGCGCCGAGCGCCGGCTGGCGGCCCGTCTTTCCGGCGGCATGCGCCAGAAGCTCGCGGTGGCGATGGCCCTGCTCCACGACCCGGCGCTGCTCGTCCTGGACGAACCTACGACCGGCATCGACCCGCTGAGCCGGGTCGAGCTCTGGGAACTGATCGCCGAGATCGCGGCGGACGGCACGGCAGTGGCGCTGGCAACCTCGTACGTCGACGAGGCGGAGCGTGCCACGCGAGTCCTCGTGCTGTCCCAGGGGCGTCAGCTGGCCTCGGGCGCGCCCGAGGAGATAGTCGCGGCGATGCCGGGAACCGTCTGGACCTCGGACCGCTGGCTCGGCGGCCGCTCCTGGCGGCGCGGCGCAAGCTGGCGGACGTGGATCGATGCCGGCGCCGTGGTGCCGCCGGGGGCGACCCGGGCCGACGCCGACCTCGAGGACGCCCTCGTCGTGGCGGAGCTCCAGCGCGAGCCGGCGGGTGCAACTCTCGGAACGGCTGGCACCGGCGCGCCACGCGCCGCAGCCGACCCCGGGGCGGCTCCGCTGCTCACAGTCCGCGGCGTCGGCCGGCGATTCGGGCAGTTGGAGGCCTTGGCGGACGTGGATCTCGACGTCAAGCCGGGCGAGGTCGTTGGCTTGATCGGGGCCAACGGGGCGGGCAAGACCACGTTGATCCGCATCGCGCTGGGAGTCGTGCGGCCCACCGCCGGCGAGGCGTCGCTCTTTGGCGAGGCGCCGAGCCGCGAGATGCGCCGGCGCGTCGGGTACGTGCCCCAGGGGCTGGGACTCTACGACGACCTGACCGTCGCCGAGAACCTGTCGTTCGTGGCGCGGTCTTTCGGTGTCGCTGACGCACCGGCAACGGACCCGGAGGTGGCGTCATCCCGCGACCGCCTCGTCGGGGAGTTGCCCCTCGGACTGCGCCGCCGCGTGGCCTTCGCCGCCACGCTGTCGCATCGCCCCGAACTGCTCGTCCTGGACGAACCCACTTCGGGCGTCGGGGCGCTGGCTCGGGCACGGCTCTGGGAAGTGATTCGGGCCGCCGCCGAGGGCGGCTCCGGCGTGCTCGTGACGACGCACTACATGAGCGAGGCGAGTCAGTGCGATCGCCTGGTGGTGCTTATGGCGGGGCGCGCGGCGGCCCGCGGCACGGCTGCGGAGATTGCGGGCGGCCTGGTCACGCAGGAGGTCCTTGCCGAGCCGTGGGATCGACCGTTCCGCGCCCTCAAGGACGCGGGCCTGCCAGTGGCCCTGGCCGGTCGCCGGATCCGCATCCCGGGCGCCGATCCGACCAGGGTTCGCGCCGCTCTGGCCGACGCCGGGATTGCGGCCGAGCTTCGTCCTTCGCCCGCAACCTTCGAGGAAGCCTTCGTCTTGCTCGCCCGCGGCGGGAAGGTGGCCGGCTGATGGCGCGGACCGGCCGCCGACCTGCTCGACCAGCGGACGAGGAGGCGAGCGCCTCGCCGGACACCCGCTCTTCGATCCTCGCTGCCGCCCGGGCTGGCTTCGCGCTGAGCGGCTATGACGGCGCCTCGACGCGGGCCATTGCAGCCGCCGCCGGTGTCGACGCGGCATTGATCCACCACTACTTCGGCAGTAAGCAGCGCCTCTTCGTCGCCGCAATGGAGATCCCTTTCGACCCGGACGCGGTTCGGAGGGAGGTGGTCGGCGGACCTCGAGACACGGTCGGCGAGCGGATCGTCCGCTTCTTCCTGGATCTGTGGGAGGAGCCCGTGCGGCGTCAGATCCTGCTCGGGATGGTCCGCTCGGCGATGACCGATCCTGAGGCCGCGGCGATGGTCCGGCGACTGGTGATCGAAGGCACGGTCCTGCCGCTCGTGGCCGAAACGGGCGTCACGCAGTCCGCGATGCGGGCCACTCTCGTCGGCAGCCAGCTGATGGGCCTGGCTCTCATTCGCTACGTCCTGTGCGTCGAGCCCCTGGCCGGCACTCCCGTCGAGACGGTCGTTGCGGCCGTAGGACCGACGATCCAGCGTTACGTGACGGCCCCGATCGAAGGGCTACCGCCCGGCGCCGACTGAAGCGGCCGCTGAACGGGCGACCGCTCATCGGGCCGCCACGCCACCGGCCCGTGGCGCGCCGCCGGTGTCCTGCCGAATCACGACCGCCCGCCAGAGAGTGGCTCCGGGTCAGTCGACGTCGCGCCGCCTCATGCCCCAGGCCCCGAGCATCAGCCCACCGACCGCAAGGACCAGGCACGCCACGACCCCCGCCGGATCCCAGTTCCCGACCATCGTCTGCCCCAAATGGGACGTCAGCGCCAGCTGGTGGAACCAGTCGGGCAGATTCAGCGGCGGAGCGAGGAAGTCGATCAGGAAGGTGGCGATGACGAAGGTGGCCGCGATTTCGCCGGCCATCGTGTTGCGGAACAGGCCACCGACGGCGAAGCCGACACCTGCCGCCGCCGCCGCATACAGCCCGATAATCAGGCCGCCTGCCACCGGCGTCAGCACGTCGCCGCTCGCGGACGCGACGCCGACCGCAACCCCGAGCATGGCCAGTCCGGTCATCACAACGATGGCTCCGAAGACGCCGATCCCGCCTGCGATCGCCCAGCGCGCCCGACCCAGCGGGCTCGCAAGGAGCAACTCGAGCCGGTGGCCGTTCTCATCCGAAGCCCAGCCGGACACGAACCCAGCGGCGGCCAGGCCGGCCACCACATAACCGATGTACGCGTAGAGCAACTGCAGGAAGCCGCCGCCCGAGGTGATGTCGTAACCCTTGAAGACGGTCGTGAGTAGCTTTGTCGTGTCGGGCGAGTTCGTCAGGGTATCCGCGAAGGACTTGCTGGACGCCGCAATCAGGGCCGCGAAAGCTGCCAGACCGAGCCCCCATGCCAACGCCTGGGGCAGCCGCTCGCCAAAGGAGCGGCCTGTCGGACCGCGCACGCCCAGCAGAGCGCCTGGCATGGCGGGCACCGGGATGGCGCTGGTGGAACCGAGATCGCGTCGATCGAACGCCCAGACACCGACGGCGAACAGGACCACCACGACGATTGCGACCGGCACTAGGGAAAGCCAGTCGTATTGCGCGGCGAGGGGGAGATGACTCGCGGTCCAGTGGAACCACGAGAAGTCCGCCGGTATCTGCAGTGCGGGCACCGAGGCCGAGTAACCGCTGACCGCATAGCCGCCCAGCAGGAACGCTCCAGCCACGCCGGCGGCGCTGGCGCGGCCAACGAAAGGTGCGAGCGCCCATGCCACCGAACCGGAGACGAGGCCGATGAGCGCAACCCAAAGGGCGAAGCCGACGGCCGCCTCGACCGGCAGTGCATCGCCGGGGACGGTGGCGAAGCCCTGTGTGCCGGCATAGGTGACTATTGCCAGGAACGCGCAGGCGGCGACCATCCCGGTAACGTGCGCGGCCAGCTTCTCGAGAGCTATTCGCCGCTTGCCGAACGGCGCCGCCGCGACCATGTCAAGACTGCCGCGGTTCGCTTCCGAGGCCAACGTTCCGGACAGAGCCATGATCGACCACAGCCCGGCGATCATCCCGAAGAACGGTCCGTACTTCCACGACAGGTAGCCGCCCAGCGTCCCGATGTTGACGGGGTTGTTCGTGAGGCCCTTGAACGCCTCGGGCATGCTGTTCACGAAGTTCGCCATATCCACACGGGACGCCGGGGTCGGGTAGGCGCTGGCGATGGCATAGGCCCCGGCCAGCATCATCCCGCCCATGAGCCCGGCGACGATCAAGAACGCCATGCGCGAGTCGCGGATGGTCTTGGCATAGATGCTGCCGAAGCCGTAGAAGCGGCTCCAGGGCGAAACGGTGGCCGTCCGCCCGAGCGGTCCGAGCGGCGGGCGGCCCGCTTCGACGGCCATCACTTCACCTCGGTGGTCTCGCGGCCGTACTGGGCCAGGAACGTCTCTTCGAGGCTCGGCTCGCGGCTCAGGAAGTCGGTCACGCCCAGGCGGGCCGCGGCCTGGACCACGGGCGTGATGGGGCCGAGGACGCGCAGTTTGAGCCTGTGATCCTCGACCTCGACGTCGCTGACGCCGGCCAGTTCCTTGAACTCCGCGGTCGGCGGATCGCCCGCGAACCGGAGTTCGACCTGATGGTGGGCCAGATCGCGCAGCGCATCCACGCGGTCGACCCGGACAATGCGACCGTCACGGATGATGGCCACGCGGTCGCAGCTCCGTTCGACCTCACTCAGGATGTGGCTCGAAAGAAAGACCGTCCCGCCGTCGGCCACTCGCTCGCGCAGCAGCGAGAAGAAGGTCTGCTGGACGAGAGGATCCAGCCCGGAGGTTGGCTCATCGAGGAGGAGCAATTCGGGCTTGTTCTGCAGCGCGGCGACGAGGCCGACCTTCTGCTTGTTGCCCTTCGAGTATTCACGGAAGCGGCGGCTCGGGTCGAGATCGAACCGCTCGATCAGCTGGGCCTGGTAGGCACCATCCACGCCGCCGCGCAGGTTGCCGAAGTATTGGAGCGTCTGTCCGCCCGTGAGTCGGTCGTACAGCGCGAACTCGCCGGGCAGGTAGCCGAGCCGGCGGTGGATCGCCGCCGGGTCGGCCGAAGACTCGATCTCGAAGACGTATGCCTTGCCGCTGGTCGGACGAATCAGGTCGAGCAGGAGGCGGATGGTCGTCGTCTTGCCGGCGCCGTTTGGCCCGAGGAAGCCAAAAACCTCGCCCTTGTCGACCTCGAGGTCCACGTCGACGATTCCGCGGTGCGAACCGTAGAACTTGGTGAGTTTCTCGGTTCGAATGACGGCGGCCATGCGGCTCCTTGATAACGAGGATTCGTTCCCGAATTCTCGTCCTTTCGGAGCTTCCGGTCCACGGCCCAGCCGGTCGACCCGACCGGGCCGCAACACCTCGCCGTTGTCAGCCGCCGATCGACGTCCCGCAGACGACATCTCCGCTGACGTGGATCGTGTGTGTCTTCGCGCCCTTGGCGACATTCTGTTCCAGGAGGTCGCCGTCGACGTGGGCTCCGTTCGCCGTCAGCGTCGCCTGCGCCGTACTCGTGTTCCGATAGAACCCATCGCCGGACAACGACGCGCTCATCGTGCCGGGAGAGACGAAGAAGACCACATACGTTGGAGTCGAGCCGACCTGGACGACGCCCAGGACCGAGACGCTCTGGCCGTAGGTGTTCGTGACGCACTCGACGTTGACCGGACTCAGACCTCCGCTGAGCATCCCTTTGGGCGTGGGCCCGCTGAACGCGGCGGTGGAGGAGCCCGGCATCTGGTTGCCACAGTCCACGGTGCCACTGATGGAGGTGAAGACGCCGAGGCTGCCGTGGGCGTCGTTGTTCGGCACCTCGGTCAGCTGCGAATCAATCGTGGCGCCGGTGGCGGCGTCGAACTTGGTGACACCGGTCCCGGCGAAATCACGCTCGATGTATGTCGATCCGGATCCCGAGTCGTACCGCACGCTGACGCTGCCGGCCTGCACGAAGATGTAGACCGACAGGTTCGGGTCCGCCGGCCGGCCCAGGACGCTGATCTGCAGACCATCGGTCGACGGCAGGCTGCACCGAACCCCGGCGCTGCTCACAGCGACGGCCGTCCCAGCCGAGCCGGTCAGCGTCAGTTGCTGTGTTGCCGGTCCCAGGGTCGGCGCTGGAGTGGCGACAGGGATGGGCGTGCTCGTCGGAACCGCATTCGCGGTTGCGGTCGCGGTCGCTCCTGCGGCGGTGGCGACCGGGGCCGGCGTCGTGGCCGAGCCTGAGCAGGCCGCCACGAGCAGACCGGCCGCCAGAAACAGGATTGAGGCGTGCCGCGACGGGGCGGCCGGACGAATCCCACTCGGGGCCATGAGTCCTCCTGTAGCCGGCACTGCGCCGGAGTGCAATTCGATGGGCTACTCCCTGTCTACTCCTATCGGCAGGCACTCGCCCGTGCGGATGGGCTGAGTGCGAGGCGCGCAACGTACGGGAGAGGGCCAGCCAGAACAGGTGGGCCGCAGAGCTCACGGCAGGCGGTGTGCGGTGCACGAACGCGCCAGAGAATCGCGCCACTCGCGCCAGGCCGGGTCACGTCGCGGCCGCGGCTGACACGCTGGCTCCTCGAGGCTATTGCGGTGCCGGAGTAACAGGGTAGGATGCACCGGGATGCGTTGAGGTAGGCGCGTTCCTTCTTGTCTTGGCAGGAGGATCCGGATTGATCACGGGGGACGGCAAGGTGGGCTGGCGTTCCAAGCTGGCGATCGAGATCCGCTTGATCGACAAACGGGCGCTTTGGGGCGGCGGCGCGGCGCTTCTGGCCGTTGCTGCGCTGGGAGCCGCCTCCAATGTGCTCGGTCTCCCGATCGCGGGTGCCCCATCGACGCTCATGTCGGTCGTCGCGGCAGATCTGGGCCTCGTGCTGGTAGCCCTCGGCCTGCTGGCTCCGACCGAGCATGCGACGACTGCGACTGGAGTCTCCGAAGCCGAGGCGGCGCCCACGGCCGCGTCCGCCGACGTTCTTCCGGTCGAACCGGAGCCCGTCGCCGTCCGCCTCAAGGCCCGCAGACCCGCCGCTGCCCGGCTGGCGCCCGCCGACGAGAAGCGCTACCGCGAGCTGGAGATATTTGCCGGGCGCGGTCCGGTCCCGCCCTCCGCCCTCGACGCTCTTTGGGAATCGCAAGGCCTCTCTCCCGAGGGAGTCGCTCGGTTGAGCGCCGAGCTCATCGACCGCTCGCTGGTCGGGCGCGGGGACGACGGCCTGCTTGTCGGCGGCGAGCCGTCGGGCGCGAGAAGTCTTGTCGCGGCCCACGGCCGTCTGGTCGATGGCTACCGATCTCGCTGCACCGACGGATCGTGGTCGCAGGGCCCGGACGACGGATACTTCTTCGACAACATCACGTACCACATGGCGCAGGCAAATCGAGCCCAGGAGCTAAATCGCCTGCTCCTCGATTACGACTGGCTTCGCGCGAAGCTTGCCGTCCGCGGCATCATCAGACTCCTCGCCGACTTTGCACAGCAGCCCATGACGGCCGACGTCGAGGCGGTCGACCGCGCGCTCGTGCTTTCGGCTGCCTGCCTTGCGGCTCGTCCGGACCGCTTGGCCTCAAACCTGGCAAGCCGGCTCGTTGGCTCGCCCAGCCCCGGAATCGATCGCCTGCTCGGAGAAATGCGCGAACGTGCCCCAAGGCCCTGGATTTGCCCGGTCTCGCCGGCACAGACCTCGTCCCGCAAGTCCCCGCAGCGTGAAATGCTCCGCCATGACGGCCCGGTCCGAGCGCTGGCGATCACACCGGATGGACGCCGCCTGATTACGGGCGGCGACGATCACACGATCCGGATCTGTGACCTGGCGACCGGCCGGCTCGAACGCACGCTGCGAGGGCACACGGATTCGGTGCGGGCAGTGGCGGTGACTCCGGACGGCCGTCGCATCGTTTCGGGCGGCGCCTATGACACCGTTCGGGTTTGGGACCTGGCCAGCGGCCAGTTCGTACACGCGATTGCGGGTCAGGGCGGATACCGCGCAGTGAATGCGGTGGCGGTGGCGCCCGACGGTGGAAAGATCGTCTGGGGCGGCGCGGGCGCCGCCGTCCAGGTGTGGGACCTCACGAACGGCCGGGTCGAACACACGATCACAAGCGACGATCCCACGGTCCGAACGGTGGCGATCACACCGAACGGCCAGTTCGTCCTTTCTGGGGGCGACGGCGGCACGATCCAGGTGTGGGACCTCGCGAGCGGGCGGCTGGTCCGCGCCATCGACGGCCACACCAGTCCCGTGTTCTCGGTCGCGGTTACCCCCGACGGGAGTCGGGTCGTCTCGGGCGGCCACGACAACACCGTCAAGGTCTGGGAGCTCGATAGCGGCCGGCTGGAACTGACGCTCTGGGGTCACACCGGACCGGTGGACAAGCTGGCGGTTACGCCGGACGGCAAGCGGATCGTCTCCGGCGGTCAGGACAAGCAGGTCCGGATCTGGGATATGTCCAGCGGCCAGGCGATCGCCTCCTGGAACCCCGATCCAGACCCGGAATCCGGGCCCGGCGCCACAATCATGGCTCTCTGCCCGGTTCCGAAGGATCCCACGCGGGTCGTTTGCGGCGATTCCGCCGGCGGCGTTCAGGTCCTTCGGCTGCTCGAGGCGTAGATCCGCGCCGCTGCCCGAAGAGTCTCGAGATGTCCTGAGGGCGGGCGGGCTTGTCCGCACTCGGCGACAAACCCGTTCCTGGCGGGCGCGGCCCGTCTCACGAGGCAGTTCGAGCGTCGCGTTGCCGGCCGCGCGCGGGTAGCCTCTGAGGATCCAACGACGGGCCAGCCGTGCGGTCTGGGACGACTGCTCGCGCGGAGCCCCAGGAGCAAGCCGTGCTTGGTTCACTCGGGAGAGGCGACCTGTCGATGACGCGTCGATGGCGCGTGCTAATCGTTGCCTCCGTCGCCCTGGTGGTGGCCGCCTATCCGAGCGCAACGGCCCCGTCGTCGGTTCCACTCTCCTACGTGGCCGGCATCACAGCGACGCCGCTCCCCTCTTCGACGACAGCGCCGACTCTCGCAACCACTGCCGTGCCGGCGGTGGCCGCGTCCCCGACGGAGACCCAGATCTCGCCGCCCACCAGCGCTCAGACGGGGTCAACACCGGCGCCGCAGCCGCTCTGCAGCGCCTCGCAGCTCCGGGCCGCGGTCAGCGTTTGGACGACTGCCCCGGGCGTCACCACGGGGCGCGTCGTTGCCACAAATGTGTCCACGACACTTTGCTACATGCGCGGCGAAGCCCAAGCCCAGATGGTCGACGGCGTCGGGCACGTCCTCGCCGACTCGGGCGCGGCGTCCGCGCGAATAGCGTCCGACGACCCCTACTACGCGTTGGGTCCGGGCGACCGAATTGGCACCACGGTGGAATGGGGCAACTGGTGCCCGAGAGGACCATCCCAGCCGGTGACGATTGCATTCGTCCTGCCTCTTGACCTGGGTCGGTTCGTCTCGAGCACCGGCCCTCATACCCCGGTTCCGACCTGCACGGGGTCGGACGACACGACCGCCAGTTCCGCCAGGTGGACGCCTTAGCCGCTGGATCGCCCGGACGTCTCACCGCGCAGCCCGATCGACATATTCGAAAGTGCGGCGGCTCCGCGCGAACAAGAATTCGAAGACTCCGATCCAAATGCGTCCCAGGGAACCCCGGAGAGCGGTGATCGGCAGCCGGGAGAAGCGTCGATGCAGCTGCTACCAGGTTCGTCAGGCCTGCCAGGTCATGGAAGTCCCCGTCTGTTTGTCGCGGTCTGTGTCGCCCTCCTGGTCGCCGGTTGCGCGGCCAGCTCCGTGACACCGCCCGCTGCAACGGACACGGGCGCGGCGGCTGCTGCGCCGACTGCGACCGGGACGACCACTCCCACCGACACGACTGCTCCCACCGACACGACTGCTCCCACCGATACGCCGGCCCCGGTTCCGACAGACACGCCGGCTCCAACGCCCACTGCGCCGCCTGCCGCCACGGCAGCCCCGACGGCCTTGCCGCCTCTGGCGGTCGGGCTATGCAGGGCCTCCGCGCTCAAGCTCGCAATCACTCTGTGGGAGGGTTCCACCGGCACTTCCTACGCTCACGTCACCGCCACGAACAAGTCATCCGTGAGCTGCAACATGCGGGGCACGTCCGAGGCCCGGATCGCGGACGCACACGGCAACATCATCGGCGACGCCGGATCCGCCGCAGCCAGGGTCGTCTCGAGCGACCCGATCTACCCGCTGGCCCCGGGCGGCTCGATCAACACCATCATCCAGTGGGCCAACTGGTGCCATTCGGCTCCCGCGCAGAAGGTATTCGTCGCAATGGTTCTGCCCTTCGGGCTGGGCGGCTTCGTCTCGAAGCCTCTCGGGAACGCGCCGATCCCGACCTGCTATGCGTCGAGCCAGAAGACGCAGGTGAGCTCGGAGGCCTGGCTGCCGTAGGTTCGGTCGAACTCGACTGACAAATCGTCCCGGGTGGCGCCGACCTGGGCGGCCTGATCGCGGCGAGGCCGGCGCTCCGGCACACATCTCATGACTCCGGTCGCACTCCCGACCGACATCTTTAGCGAACGACCATGAGACTTTCTGTGCGCGCGCTGCCACTGTGGCAAGGCTACCCATAGGGCCAAGAGCGTCCGAAATCGGACCGCTGTCCAGGTCGGATTTGTCGGAAGACCCGATCGGGCGTAGTCTGCCCTGGCTGCCGAGGCGGCAGTCAGCGCTCCGCGTGGTCGATCCCGCCCTGGAACGGCCGTTTGCCAGTTGAGCCTCGACGGGAGGCCGATCATGCCGAAGATCGCATTCGTTTCGACGTATATACCGCGCCGGTGCGGTATCGCCACCTTCACCCACGACCTCGCGACGGCAGTCGGGGACCACGAGATCGTGGCGCTGCACCAGCCCGATGGGCCGGGCCCGTATCCGATCGAAGTCCGCCATCTGATCCGCTCCGACAACCGGGCCGACTACGCCGACGCGGCCCGAGCCCTGAATGATTGCGGCGTGGAGGCGGTCTCAATCCAGCACGAATACGGCATCTGGGGCGGAGAGGCGGGCTCCTTCGTGCTGGACTTCGTACGCCGGCTGCGTCGGCCGTTCGTCGCCACTCTCCACACGGTCCTGCGCAATCCCTCTCCGTTGCAGAAGGCCGTCCTCGCCGAGCTCGTCGACACGGCCGCCGCCAGTGTGGTCATGTCCAATGCCGCGGCCTCTCTCCTGACCAGGACCTACGGCGTCGGCCGGATCCGCATGGAAATCGTTCCTCATGGCGTCCCCGACCTGCCGCTCGTGGCTCCGGGCAGGGCGAAGCTGCGCCTGGGGCTACCTCCGGGACCGGTCATTCTCAGCTTCGGTCTGTTGGGGCCGGGCAAGGGCTACGAATCGGTGATCGAGGCGCTGCCGGCCGTGGTCGACGAATTCCCCGCAACCCGCTATGTCGTGCTTGGAGCCACTCACCCGGATCTCGTCCGCCGCGAAGGCGAGGCGTACCGTCGCCGTCTGGAGGCTCGCGCCACGACCCTCCGTGTCGCCGAGCATGTCCATTTCGTCGATCGATTCGTCGGTCAGTCGGACCTGAACACGTGGCTTGAGGCAGCCGACATCTTCGTGACCCCGTACCCGAACCTCGATCAGATCGTCTCCGGAACGCTGTCCTACGCGATGGGCGCGGGCAAGGCGATCGTTTCCACGCCGTACGAATACGCCAGGGAGATGCTCGACGGCGGTCGCGGCCGCCTCGTCGCGCCGGGCTCGCCCGAGGCGCTCGCGGAAGCGTTTCTCGAGCTTCTACGAGACGACTACCTCAGGGCCAAGCTTGGGCTATTCGCCTATCGCCGCAGCCGATCGATGCTCTGGCCACAGGTCGCCGAGCGCTACCGGACTATCTTCGCCAGGGTCACCGAGGCGACAGCTCCCGCCCGCCCGGCTCGGCCGGTGGGAGTGCTCCGTGGCTGAGCGACCGCTGTATCCTGTCTGCCGGGCACATCTCGACGAGATCTCCGACGAAATCGGCATATGGCAGCACGCGACCGGAGCCAACCCGAACAGGGAATTCGGCTACTGCACCGACGATGTCGCTCGCGGGCTCGGGGTCGATCTTCTCCACTCGCCCAGCCTGGGCTGGAGCGCGGTCGAGGGCAGCGCCCGGCGGTCGATGGCGTTCCTCCGGGACGCGTTCAACCCGCGCGAGGGCCGCTTTCGCAACTTCCGATCGGCGGACGGCGAGTGGCTCGAAACGATCGGGTCGGAGGACTGCCACGCTCGGGCCATGGTCGCGCTGGGATTCGCCATCGCGGATGCTCCGGATCCCGGGCTTGCCGGCGACGCCGCCCAACTCTTCAAGGAAGCTCTGCCCGCAGTTCGGGCGCTGACCAACTTGCGCCCCATGGCCGCGGCTCTTCTGGGCTGCGACTCGGCCCTCCGTGGGGGAGCGGCGGGCGAAACTCTCGCGGCTTTCCGCTGGCTCGCAGCCCAGCTGGCTCGGGCCCTGGTGGACCTGCCCCCCGACTGGCCCTGGCCAGACCCGGTCGTGACCTACGAGAACGCGCTCCTACCGATGGCCTTGATCGCGGCCGGCCGGCGGCTGGCGGACGAAGTCATGATGCAAGCGGGATGCACGGTCCTCGACTGGCTCGCGCTGTCTCAGACGACGGCCGCCGGCCGGCTCTCCATCGTGGGCAACAGTGGCTGGTGGACGCGGGGCGATTCGCGAGCTCGGTTCGACCAGCAGCCGATCGATGCCACGTCGCTGTTGCTCGCGGCAGAGGAGGCGTACGTCGCCACGGCCGCGGAGCAGTACTTGAACGTGGCCGAGATGGCCTACGGGTGGTTTCTCGGCGACAATGACATGAACGTACCGGTCGCGATTGCCGCGACCGGCGGTTGCCATGATGGGCTGACTGCCGATGGCGTGAATCTGAACCAGGGCGCCGAATCGACCCTGATGTGGCTGACGGCACTCGAGCATATGCGCAAGATCAGGACGACCAGCCGACCCAAGGAGGCTGCCATTTCGGGCTTGAATCTGTCTCGGTCGCAGGTAAGCAGATGACCGACCCGGGAGGAGACTCGCTCTTCGTCCGCGTTCCGGCCAATCCCATCATCACGCCGGCCGACGTGCCCTATACGGCCAACGCGGTCTTCAATCCCGGCGCCGCCACCGTCGACGGCGAGACCGTTCTTCTGATGAGGGTCGAGGACAAGCGTGGCATCTCGTCGCTCTACGTCGCCAGAAGCGACGATGGAATCACGGGTTGGCGCTTCGACGAGAAGCCGCTTCTGGCGCCGGTTTCGACCCACCCAGAAGAAGTGTGGGGCTGTGAGGATCCACGGCTGACGTGGCTGCCCGAGCGCGAGGAATGGGCGATCAGTTACACGGCGTACAGCAATCGAGGCCCGCTGGTATCGCTGGCCATGACGCGCGACTTTCGAGAGGTGACGCGCCTGGGTCCGGTGATGCCGCCTGACGACAAGGACGCGGCCCTGCTGCCCAATCGCATCGATGGCCGCTGGGCGATGATCCACCGCCCGGCTCCGATCTACGGCGGAGCCCACATGTGGATCTCGTACTCGCCCGACCTGCGCCACTGGGGCGACCATACGCTCCTGATCGAAGCCCGCGACGGGGCGTGGTGGGATGCCCGCAAGATCGGCCTGGGGCCGCCGCCGGCGCTCGTCTCCGACGGCTGGCTGGTCATGTATCACGGCGCCCACACGACCGCCGCGGGGCCGATCTACCGCGTTGGCCTGGCCCTGCTCGACCGTGACGACCCGACGGTCGTACTGCGTCGCTCCGAAGAATGGGTACTCGGGCCGACCGCGTCGTACGAGCGCGTCGGCGACGTGAGCAAGGTCGTCTTCCCGAACGGATGGGTCGTCGACGAGGCGAGCGACCGGCTGATGCTCTACTACGGCGCCGCAGATTCGGTCATCGGCCTGGCGACGGCCAGCGTCTCCGATGTTCTGCGCCACGTGGATGCGATGCCCCAGCCGATGCACCGCCGCGCCTCCGACGCCGACCGAGTCGCCAGGCCCTGATCCTCTCGGCGCCACGAAGCCGGCGGGCTGCAAGAGCACCCGCCGGGCCGGCCCGTGCTACAAACCCGGCGCTTCTGACGCGACGCGCCTCGCGGCGCTAGCATGCGTGTTAGCGACCGACTGGTCGGTCGGTCGGTCGGTGGGCTTTACGATCCCAACCTGGGCAGGAGACAAGTGATGCGCCGCCAGCGCTCGCAACCCGCGGACCACGGCCGCGCCAGCCGCGAGACGATCCTCGACGGGGCTTTCCAGGCGTTCACAAAAGGCGGGTACCGCGACACCGCGGTCGACGACATCGCGGCCGCCGCCGAGATCTCCAAGGGCGGCATCTACTTCCACTTCCCCACCAAGGAAGCGATCTTTCGCGAACTCATGAGGACGACCGCGGACAAGCTCGTCGGGAAGGTCGAGAGCACAGTGGCGGCCGAGTCGGATCCGATTGCCAGGGCCGAGGTGGCCATCCGAACCGTTCTCGAGGTCTTCGCCGGTCATCGGACGATGGCTCGTCTCTTCTTCGAGGCCGGAGCTGGAGGACGTGGCTTCCAGGCCGAGACCAACGTGCTGCACGATAGATTCGCGAACCTCATCCAGTCGTATCTGGACGACGCCGTCGCCCAGGGGACGATCCCGGCGATCGACACCCGCATCACCAGCGTCGTCTGGTTCGGCGCCCTCGACGAAGTGGTGGCGCGGTGGTTGCTGGCCGATCGACCGGGCCGCCTGGAGGACGCCTATCCGACACTGCGAGCGCTCCTCCTCCGCAGTGTCGGCGTCACCGAGGCCAGGATCGCGGAAGTCCCGGCGCCCACATTTCCGGCGGCCTTCCCGGAGCAACACCGATGACGGCATTGGGCGGCCTGCGCGGGCGTGGTCAAAGAGAGCGGTCGGGGGGCGGGATAGCGTCCGCCATTCGGGATCTCGCCGGCGGGGCTCGGGCCGACGGAGACAGCGCCGGCCTGGTGGCCGCCAGCACCCCGATCGATTCGTTCGATGCCGTAGCGCTGTACGCGGCGGCGGTGGAAGCCGGTCTGGAAGCGACCCTCTGGCTTCGTCCGAACGAGCGTTTCGCGCTTGTCGGAATCGGTCGAGCGTGGTCGGTCGAGGCGGCCGGCCCGGAACGCTTCCGCGAGGCCGACTCCGCCTGGCGCTCGTTTGCCGGTGGCGCTCGGCTTTCTCAGACGGCCGACGTTCGCGGGCTGGGGCCGGTGCTCATGGGCGGCCTCAGCTTCACGGGTACCGTGCCCGGTCCGAAGGACGATTGGGCGCCGTTCGGAGCCGCTTCGCTTGTCCTGCCCTCACTGACGGCGCTCCAATCGGACGGCCGGTCGTGGCTGACGGCATCAGTCGTGACCCGTGGCGCGGCCGGCGGTGGCACGGCCGGCGGCGACGACGCGGCGGGCGTGGCGGCGGGCACGGCAGCCGGGCTCGAGGATTTGTGGGCACGCCTTGCCGATCGGGCCGCGGAGCTTGCGCCCCGCGCCGGCGCCCCCACCGAGGAGCCGCCCGAGTCCCCTCTCGCCATCGACAGAGAGTGGCCGTCGGCAGAGCACTGGCGCCACGTCGTAAGCCTCATGGCCGGCGCGGTCGGCCGTGGCCGGCTCGACAAGGTCGTCTTCGCCCGCCGCGTCGACATGTCCTCGCCGGCCGTGCTGGACGTGCCGAGCGCCCTTCGCCGCCTCGCCGCCAGCGCTCCCGAGAGCGCCCTCTTTGCGTTCCGGCGCGAAACCCGGACCTTCATGGGTGCCACTCCAGAGCGGCTCGTGCGAACCGACGGGCGGACGTACCGGACCGCGGCCGTCGCCGGCAGCATCCGGCGCGGCTCCGATGCGGCAGAGGACGCCGCGCTTGCCGCCGAGCTGCTGGCGTCGGAAAAGGAGAGCGAGGAGCACGCCGTGGTCGTTCGGGCGATCCGGCGGCAGCTCGCGCCCATTTCCGAGCGGATCGAGATCGCTCCCGGACCCGGCGTTCTGGTGCTTCGACACGTTCAGCACCTGGTCACGGAGATCGCCGGGACGCTGCGGATCCAGGAAGGACTGCTGGCGCTCGGCGGCCTGCTCCATCCGACGCCGGCAGTCGGCGGTGAACCGCGCGACCTTGCCCTCGCGATGATCGACGAGCACGAGGGATTCGATCGAGGCTGGTACGCCGGGCCGGTGGGATGGCTGAGTGCCGGCGGTGACGGCGAGTTGATGGTCGCGCTCAGGTGCGGCCTGGTGGAGGGCAGCCGGGTGACGCTCTATGCCGGCTGCGGCATCGTGGCCGACTCGGACCCGGACCGCGAGTGGGAGGAATCGAGGATCAAGATGCGCGCAATCGCCGCTGCCCTGGGCCGGGCTGGAGACGAGCCGTGAGTGCGGGCGGCGGGCGGCCGAGCCAGCTACGCATCTTCGTGGAGGAGCTGGTTCGGGCCGGGGTTCGCGATGCGGTCGTCTGCCCCGGGTCGCGCTCGACGCCACTGGCGCTCGCCTTGCGGGCCCACGACCGAGTACGGGTCCGGGTTCTGATCGACGAGCGTTCGGCCGGGTTCTTCGCGCTGGGGATTGCTCGGGCGACGAGGCGAGTGGTCGTTCTCCTCGGGACTTCCGGAACCGCCGCGGTCAACTTCGCGCCGGCGGTCGTCGAGGCCGCCCTCGGGCGGGTTCCTCTGCTCGTCCTCACCGCGGATCGGCCGGCGGAGTTGCAGGACCGCGGCGCTCCGCAGACGATCGACCAGAACCATCTCTATGGCCGCCACGCGAAGTGGTTCGCCGAACTTGCCCTGACGGATGAGGCGCCGGACACGATGGCCCACGTCCGATCAGTGGCGGGGCGAGCCGTCGCAACGGCGAATGCGGGGCCGGCCGGCCCCGTCCACCTGAACCTGCCCCTGCGCGAACCGCTGATTCCTGCAGACGACCTCGGCGCGATCGCGGGCTCGATCGAGGAGGGCGATCGCGAGCCCTACTACGACTCCAACCGCGAGCCCGGCTACGAGCCCGTCGACGCGAAGGCGCCGTTCGCGGCAACGGTGTCCGGGCCGCGAAAACTGGCCGCCGATCAGGTCGCCGCGATTGCGGGGCGTCTGGCCGCAGCCGAGCGCGGGCTGATCGTCGCCGGCCCGCTCGACGATCCGGCGAGCCACGAGCCGATCGCTCGTCTCGCCGCCGCGACGGGGTATCCGATCCTGGCCGACCCGCTGTCGGGGCTGCGATGTGGCGCACACGACCGGTCGCTCGTCCTCGCCCACGCCGACCACATCGTTCGGCCGGGTCCGTGGATCGAGGACTACCGGCCGGAGATCGTGATCCGTTTCGGCGCGATGCCGACCTCGAAGCCCGTGACCGAGCTGATGAAGAATGCCGTGCCGGAGCTCTTCGTGGTCGACGGGGACGGTGGCTGGCGCGAGGCGGCGCTGGTT
Source organism: Chloroflexota bacterium (assembly GCA_003152995.1). Taxonomy (GTDB): domain Bacteria; phylum Chloroflexota; class Limnocylindria; order Limnocylindrales; family CSP1-4; genus Fen-1039. Next base: position 80,935 of record PMBR01000089.1, read on the forward strand.
CGGGCGACGTTCGTTCACGCAGACGCGGCCTCCACGGCCGATTCGCTGGCCGAAGCGATGGAAGGGGCCCGCGTGGACGCGACGGTTGCGCCCTCCCGGCGCGCGCGAGGCGGCTGGACCGGCGCCTGGCTCGAGGCCGAAGCGGCCGCAGGCCGGGCGCTCGACTCCTGGCTCGATGGACTGGCGGAGCCTTTCGAAGGCGCAGCATTTAGGGCACTGGGCGAGCTTCTGCCGGCAGGATCGCTGCTCTGGGCCGGCAACTCGATGCCCGTCCGCGACATGGACGACTGGCTGCCGGTGAACGGGCGGGCGATCCGGGTGCTCGGAAATCGCGGCGCAAATGGGATAGACGGCGTGACATCGACGGCCCTCGGCTCGGCGGTCGTGGCCGACGGGTCGGTCGTTCTCGTGATCGGCGACCTGTCGTTCCTCCACGATCTCGGCGCCCTGGTCACGGCCAGACTGCACGAACTCGATCTGCTGGTCGTCGTGATCAACAACGACGGCGGCGGGATCTTCTCGCTGCTTCCTCAGGCTCGGACGGCGGCGCCGGGCGCCGGCCTACCGGCCCGCTACGAAGAGCTGTTCGGGACGCCGCACGGAATCGCGCTGGGACCGATCGTCGAAGCGTTCGGGTTCCGACACAGCGTCGTCGGCGCGGCCGGGTTCGCTGTTCTGCAGACCGCGATCGGGGCGGAACTCGGCCGGCCCGGCCTGCGTGTGCTCGAGTTGCGGACGGATCGGTCGCGGAACGCGGACCTTCATCGAGATGCTGCGGCGGCCGTGGCGTCGGCGCTGGCCGCGCTCGTCGGGGAGAGGCGCCATTGAGCCGCATCGAGATCGGCGGTGCAAGCTACGCGGTCCAGGTCGACGGCGAGGGCCCGCCGCTCCTGCTGATCCACGGGTTTACCGGCCGCGGCTCCGACTGGGCACCGGTCGTGCCGGCGCTGTGCCGAGCGGCCACGACCATCGCCGTCGATCTCCTCGGACACGGCGACTCCGACTCGCCCGCCGACCCGGCGCGCCACGCCGTCGAGCGTCAGGCCGCGGACCTGGCGGCTATCCTGCGACGTCTCGGCCTCGCGCCGGCCCACGTCGCCGGCTACTCGCTGGGTGCGCGGATCGCGCTCCGGATAGCCGTTTCCGAACCGGACGTGGTCGCTCGCCTGATCCTCGAGAGCCCCTCGGCCGGAATCGCCGATCCAGCGCAGCGCGCCGGTCGCCGCGCCACCGACGAGCAACTGGCCCACCTCCTCGAGCGTGAAGGGATCGAGGCTTTCGTTGACCGTTGGGAGAGCTTGCCGCTCTTCGCCTCGGAGCGGTCGCTCCCGGACGCCGACCGCGTCCGTATCCACGCCGCGCGGCTGCGAAACCGCCCCGACGGTCTGGCTGCATCGCTTCGCGGCGCCGGACAGGGTTCGATGGAGCCGCTGTACGACCAGCTCTCCAGCGTCACGGCGCCGACTCTGGTGGTGGCCGGTGCGCTCGACGAGATCGGCTTGGGCCGGGCCGAGGCCGTTGTGGGCGGTATCCCCGGTGCTCGGCTGGCAATCATGGACGGCGTCGGTCACGCCCCTCACCGCGAGGCGCCGGATCGCCTCGAGCGACTCTTGCTGGACTTCCTCGCGCTCCCGGCCCCGCTCCCCGTCGAAAGGACACCGACATGACGAACGTCACGAAGATCACGTGGACACCGGTCGCGGAGTACCGCGACATCCGCTACGAACATTCCGGTACCGGGATCGCCCTCGTCACGATCGATCGTCCGGAGGTCCGCAACGCATTCCGGCCTGAGACGATCGGTGAGTTGATCGACGCCTTCCGCCGCATTCGAGACGACGGATCGATCGGCTGCGTGCTCCTGACCGGCGCCGGCGACAAGGCCTTCTGCTCCGGCGGCGATCTGAACGTCAAGGGTCGCGGCGGGTACGTCGGCGAGGACGGGCTGGCCCGTCTCAACGTTCTTGATCTGCAGCGGCAGATCCGCTCCCTGCCCGTGCCGGTCATAGCCCTGGTGAACGGCTTCGCGATCGGCGGTGGCCACGTTCTGCATATCGTCTGCGACCTGTCGTTGGCGTCGGACAACGCGATCTTCGGCCAGGTCGGCCCGCAGGTCGGCAGCTTCGACGCCGGTTTCGGGATCGGGCTGCTGGCCCGACTCGTCGGCGACAAGAAGGCCAAGGAGATGTGGTTCCTGTGCCGTCGATACGACGCCGGGCAGGCACTCGAGATGGGCCTCGTCAACGCCGTGGTGCCGCTCGATCACTTGCTCGATGAGGGCATCGCCTGGGCGGACGAGATCCTGGCGATGAGCCCGACGGCGATCCGCTTCCTCAAGTCGGCGTTCCTGGTGGCCACAGACGGCCTCGCCGGTCTGCAGGAATTCGCCGGCAACGCGACCGGCCTCTACTACACCACCGACGAGGCGCACGAAGGCTCGAAGGCCTTCCTCGAAAAGCGAAAGCCCGATTTTGGACGCTTCCCGCGGCGGCCTTGAGGACCGGCTCATGAGCGACGCCGCCGCTTCTGCCTCGCCGCCGTCCGCGCCGGCCGCGCCGGCAGTCGACCGCTCGCCTTCGAACGTCCGCGTCTGGCTGCTTGCGATTCGACCGGCGACACTGCCGGCCGCGGTCGGGCCGGTGCTCGTCGGACTGGGCGCCTCGATCGGTTCGGGTGCAGCGTTTCGACTCGACACTGCTCTTGCGTGCCTGGCGGTGGCATTGCTGCTGCAGGTTGCGGCAAACCTGGCAAATGACCTGGCCGACTTCCGCCGGGGCGCCGACACGCCGGACCGGACGGGCCCGGTCAGGGTGGCCGCGGCGGGTTTGATGACGGAACGCCGGCTCGAGGTTGGGATCGGCGTAGTCATTGCGGCCTCGGCCGCTATCGGTGCGTACCTGGCGGTCGTCGGCGGCGTCATCATGCTTGGCCTCGGGGCACTCGCCGTCGTCTCGGCCCTGGCCTACACCGGCGGACCCTGGCCGTACGGCTATCGAGGCCTGGGCGAAGTCTTCGTATTCGCATTCTTCGGCCTGATGGCGGTGGCCGTGACCGCGTATCTGCAGGCCGGTCGCATCGAAACCGTGTATCTGCTCGCGGCCATTCCGATGGGCGCGCTCATCACCGGGATCCTCGTCGTGAACAACCTGCGCGACATTCCGACCGATCGGGCGGCCGAGAAGCGAACTCTGGCGGTCACCTTCGGCGAGGGATTCGCGAAGGCCGAGTACTACGCGATGCTGGTCGTGGCGGCGGTTGCGCCGGTGACTCTGCTCGCGGCGCGGCTCGCCGGACCGGCGGTCCTGCTGCCGCTGTTCACGGGCCTGATGGTCGAGCCGATGGTGCGCGAGGTGGCCGCCGTCGGGCCCGGGTCCGATCGGCGCCGACTCAATCGAGTGCTGGCCGGAACTGCGCGGTTGTCGCTCGTCTACGGTGTGCTCTTCGCCGCGGGACTCTCGATCAGGATCGGCGCGTGAGCGGCGAAGGCGCGGCTGTCGTTGCGGCGGAGGCGATTCGGGTTCGTGTGCCGTTCCGGCGCCCCGTGGTCACCGCGGCGGGCGCGTGGCGCCACCGCGAATCGTGGATCTTTCGGCTTTTCGACGCGGAGGGCGTAGTCGGACTTGGCGAGGCGGCGCTGGATTTCGAGGCGGGCCCAGCCGTGGCGGCCGAACTGGCGCGGCTGGTCCGCGAGACGGTCGAGCGGGTGCGCGCCGGCAGCGGATTGCCGTCCGGAGCCGAACTCGAGGCGGCCGGCGCGGGGGGCCGGGCGCTTCGGTGCGCGCTCGACTCTGCTGTGCTCGACTCGACGCTGCAGGCGAGGCCCCAAGCCGGCGGCCCGCGGTCCGTGCCAGTCAACGCCACCATTGGGTTCCTCGGTGCGAGTGAGACCGCGGCCGCCGCGCGGGCCGCGGTCTCGGCGGGATTCGGGACGATCAAGATGAAGGTCGGCCCGGAGCGAACCACTGTGGAGCTGATCGAGCGCGTGGCGGCGGTCCGGGCGGCTGCCGGGACGGACGTGCGCCTACGGCTGGATGCAAACGGGGCGTGGGACGTTGCCACTGCCCGGGAGCGCCTCGCGGCCGTGGCGCCGTACCGGATCGAGTACGTGGAGCAGCCGGTCGCTGCGGACGACCCGTCCGATCTGGCGGCGGTCCGCGAGGGCTCCCCGGTCGCGATAGCGGCGGACGAGTCAATGTCATCGGTCGCGGCGGCGCGCGAGCTGCTCGCGGCCAGGGCCGCCGACGTACTGGTCGTCAAGCCGGCACGGGTCGGCGGACCGACGGCAGCGTGGAAGATCGAGGAGATGGCTTTCGCCGCCGGCGTCTCAGTTGTCATTTCCACGCTCTTCGAGACCGGCGTCGGCATTGCCGCCGCGCTGGCGACTGCTGCCGGCCTCTCTCCGGTCGCCGGCGCCATGGCCGATCTCGCCCACGGCCTCGCGACCGCCGGTATGCTCGAGTCGGATCTACTCGAAAAGTCGCTCAGGATCGTCGACGGCCGGATGGTCGTTCCGGATGGCCCGGGCCTCGGGATCGCCCTGGACGAAACGGCACTCCAGCGCTACGCCGTCGAGCGGCTCGCGAGCCGGACGTGACGGCGGCGCTGTCATTCGTCGAGGCCGCGCGAGCCCATGCCCGCCTCCAACCCGACGATCTTGCCATCCTCGACGGCGACCTGCGCTGGTCCTGGTCCGAGCTGGATCGCCGGGCCGACGCACTGGTGGCCGGTTTGGAAGCAGCAGGCATCGTGCCGGGCGATCGCGTCGGGCTCCTCGCCACGTCATCGGCCGGGGTCGTGGCCGCGCTCCACGGAATGGTCCGGGCAGGCGTTGCAGTCGTGCCCATCGGCCCGCGTCTGACACGACCGGAAATGGCCACCATCGCTGCCGCTGCGCGCCTCCGGGCTGTCGTCGCGTCGAGCGGCGCCCAACCTGGGATCGACGGAGTGGCCGGCCTCGACCTCGAGAGTTTGCTCGACTCCGGGCCGCCGCGTTCGCGCCGCCTCGCCGCGCCGGCTCGTACGCCCGGTACCCCCGCGGTCATCGTTCCGACTTCGGGGACCACAGGTCTGCCGAAACTCGTCCGGCTGGGAGCGGGACAGCTCGACGCCAGCGCCGCCGCATGGTCGGCCGTGCTTCCGCCCGCGACCGGCTGGCTCCTTTCGCTGACAGTGGCCCACGTCTCCGGCATCGGAATCGTCGTCCGCGCGGCTGCGGCCGGCGTTCCGGTCGTCGTGCCCTGCCCGACAAACGACGAGCCGATCGACTCCGGACTGCGGGCCGCGCGGTCGGCGGGCATCAGCGTGAGTCACCTCTCCCTGGTGGTCCCGCAACTCGTCCGCCTTCTCGACGCGTCGGGCGCGGATGCACTGCCGGAGGAGGTCCGCGCGATTCTCCTCGGCGGCGGCCCGATCCCCGAGTCTCTCGTGTCCCGGGCGCTGGCGGCCGGCTGGCCGATCGTCCCGAGCTACGGCATGACCGAGACCGCTTCGGGCGTGGTCTCGATGCCGCTGGGTGAGGCGCGCCGCCGCCCCTGGTCGGCCGGACGTCCGCTGCCAAGTGTCGAAGTCCGGATCGACTCTTGCGCGACCGCGCTGGACGTGGGAGCCGTCGGCGAGATCCTCGTCCGCGGCCCGATGGTCTTCGACGGTTACGAGAACGACACTGAGGCGACCGCCTCCACTCTCGACGCCGAGGGCTGGCTCCGCACCGGAGATCTCGGCAGCATCGAGGCCGGAGGCTGGCTCCGCGTCGTGGCCCGCCGCGACGAGATCATCATCTCGGGCGGCGAGAACGTCGCGCCCGCCGAGATCGAGGGCGTCCTCGCGAGCCACCCGTCGGTCGTCGACGTCGGCGTGATCGGCGTACCCGACGACCGGTGGGGTTCGGTGCCCATCGCCTTCGTCGTCCTGCGTTCCGGGTCCGGTGCGACGCAGGAGACTCTGCGCGGCTTTGCCCGCGAGCGACTGGCGCCGTTCAAGGTGCCGGCTCGAGTGATCGAAGTGGCGACACTCCCAAGATCGTCGTCCGGCAAGCTGCTTCGCCGCTCGCTCGCCGAACTGGCATCGGCGCCTAGACGCCGGCCGTCGCTTGCCGGAACGACGAAGATCGAGGCCGACGACGGCCAGCCGCTCGCCTTCCGCGACCTGGCCGGGCCGAACGGCGCCCAGACGGTGGTTCTTCTCCACGCGACGCTTTCGAATTCTGGTCAGCTTCTCCGAATCGCAAACCGGCTTCGCGGCGATGCTCGCGTATTGCTGACGGATCGGCGGGGGAGCGGCTCCAGTGCGATGCAAATCGCGGCGCCGGTTTCGATTGCGCGCCATGTCGCCGACCTGCTGGCCGTCCTCGACGCCAACTCGGTGGCGCGCCCGGTCATCTTCGGTCATAGCTTCGGCGCGCTGCTGGCCATCGAGTTTGCGGCGCGTCATCCCGAGCGGACGGCAGCAGTCGTCGCGTACGAGCCGCCTTACCTCACAGTCGCACCCCCGGAAGTGCTGACGCGACTCGGCCGAGTTGGCGAGGCCGTCGAGGTTGCGTACGCGTCGGGAGGGCCCGCGACCGCGGCCCGTCTGTTCGTCCGTCTAGTGGCCGGCGACGACGCGTGGGATCGGCTCGAACCCGCCCAACGCGCCTGGCTGGAGGCCGAGGGTTCGGGCGCGCTGGCCGACACCTCGATGGCCGATCTCGACCTCGCGGGGCTGTCACGCATCGCCTGCTCCGTCGTGCTCGCCACCGGAAGCGCCTCGGACGACTTCTACGCCCCGATTGCCGACTCGCTGGCAGCTGCCATCCCCGGCTCGCAGCGAGTCGTCCTTGCGGGCCTCCGCCACGTCGCGCCGATCACCGACCCGGCCCCGATCGCCGAGCTGATTGAAAAGACGTACCGGGGCACTTGAGGTGCCCCGGTACGTTTCCTGACGGCAATGAAGGTGGCTACAGGCGATCTACCAGCGGTAGAAGATCGGTCTCGATATCGGCATCGGACGCACCGCAATCAACTCGGGCCAGTAGCCATGACTCCGGGTGGTCGAGGTGCGCGCCGGGTTCGAGACGGGTGAGGGGCCCGAGTGTTTCGACTTCGAGCATGTCGGGGTCGGTGTACGTCTCGGTGTTGCAGCCCATGTCCGAATAGGTGGCGCCGGGATAGTACGGGTAGCGCTTGACGAGAACCTCGTTTCCGAGCACGTAGGCCGCCCAGCCCTTCGAGTTGAGCATGCCGACCTTCTGCTTGGTGGTGGCCTTCGGATCCTGGCGGAGCTGGATGTACTTGCAGCCCCAGGTCCAGCGTGGATCGCTCATGTCGGTGAAGTGCCAGAGCACGAGAGGCCGCGCCGGGACGAGGCAATCGGGATGAGGCTTGTAGTCTTCCTGGGGATAGATCGCCCGGCCGCCCGCAGCCATGACCGAGAGCGCCCAGGCCGAGAGCTCGATGGCCCACGGGTTTCGATTCGTGATCCGGTGCTCGACTTCCACCCTCGGATCCGTGGGCGAAAGGGTTATGCGAATCTCTTTCTCGATCCCATTTGAGGGTTCGACGGACCGGAGCGTGAGGCTCTTGCCGTCCCAGGCGTGCTCGACCGGAACGTTGTCGGGTGTGTAGGTGCGGGGGAATACCTCGGGCGCATGCCACAGCCGATGCCCGCCGTAGTTGTTCCATTCGGGATCGCCGGTCCGACCCAATGTCGACGGGTAGTTGTGGAACAGGTTCTGCCCGCCCACGAAACCGAGCCGGATTATGCGAGGGCCCACGTCGGTCGTCACCACGAGCTCGATCTCTCCGTTGGACAGGCGAATCGAGTTCGCCCAGCCGCCGAAGTCGACGATCTCCATCGCGCTCGACGCTTCGTTCATGGTCGACGAGGGGTCCTCGAGGCCCACCGGCACTCGAGAGTCCATCCCACTGGGCATCATTCTCCTCAGCCGACCGCTGCTGCTGCTTTTGGCGCTTCCGTCTGCGCCATGGCGGGAATCTCTCCGATCGCTTCGCGCAGGATGTCCGACTCGGCGGCCTCGCCGCGCGCGAACTCGCGGCAGATGGCACCGCGCCGCATAACGATTATCCGGTGGCTCATCTCAAGAGCCTCGGTGTAATCCGATGTCAACATCAGGATCCCGACCCCGCGCTCGAGCAGTTCCTCCATGATGCCGTAGATCTCGCGCTTGCCGTTGATGTCGATGCCGCGCGTGGGCTCATCGAAGATCAGGACCTGGCATTCGGCGCCCAACCACTTGGCCACGACAACCTTCTGCTGGTTGCCGCCCGAGAGTTGCATGGCGAAGGTACGCCCATTGGGCGCCTTGACCGACAGCCGGCCCATGATCCCGACGACTTCCTTGTCCAGCCGGGACTGATTCACGATTCCCAACGTGCTGAGCCGGTACAGGCTGGGGTATGCGTAGTTGTCGCGAATTGTGTGATCCTGAATGAGCCCCAGGCTCTTGCGATCCTCGGGCAGATAAGCAATGCCGTCGCGAATGCCGTCCTGCGGGGAGCGGGGGCGGATACGCTTCTCGTGGACGTAGATCTCGCCGCTATCGAATGGATCCACGCCGGCGATGGCTCGACCAAGCTCAGTCTTCCCGGCGCCCATGAGACCGGTGACGCCGACGATCTCGCCCCTCTTGATCACGAGATTGACGTGATCGAGGACCCGTCCGCGGCAGATGTTCTCCACCCTCAGAGCGTTCTCATCTGACGGCGTTCGGAGGTCCGGGTATTGCTTCTTGACCTCCCCGCCGATCATCAGTTCGATCATCTTGTCGAACGCCAGGTCCTTGATCTCATAGGTGCCGACGTTTGAGCCGTCCCTCAGGATCGTGACGCGATCGCCGATTTCGGCTACTTCGGCGTACCGGTGTGAGATGTATACGAAGGCGACGCCCTGTTCCTTCTTGAGCTGGCGAATGACCGCGAACAGGTCCTTGCGGGACCGGTCTTCCAGGACGTCCGTCGGTTCATCGAGGACGAGGACCTTCGCCTTGGTCGTCAGAGCGCGAGCGATCTCCACCATCTTCTGCTCGGTGACGCTCAGCCTCGAGACCGTTTCCCTGGGGTCCAAATCGATATGGAATTTCTTGAGGTATTGGGTCGCACGCGCGTAAAGCGTCTTCTCATCAACGAGCCCGCCCCTCGTCGGCTCCATGCCCAGGAACATGTTGCGGGCGATATCCAGGTTCTTGGCCAGGCTCAATTCCTGGTAGATGAAGCGAAGGCCCTGATCCAGCGCGTCCTGCGGCGTGCTGATCGAAACCACTTGCCCGTCGACCAGGATTTCCCCTGAATCGGTCTTGTAGGCGCCGCTCAGCACTTTGATGAGCGTGCTCTTGCCGGCTCCGTTCTCGCCGAGCAATACGTGGACCTCACCCGGACGAAGCTGAAAATTGACACTGTTCAGTGCCAGCACGCCGGGGAATGCCTTGACGATGTTCCGCATCTCTACGACGAAGGTTGTGGTGTCCGGAGTGCTCGGCATGACTCTCCTGCTCGGGTGACCTGCGAGGCCCCGTTATGCGAAGGCCTCGCAGGTCAAATCCGAAAGCAACGCTAAGGAACTCTACGAGTTGAAGATGCTAGGAGCCAATCGGCCTACTGGAAGGTCGCCGCGTTGGTCTTGTCGATCACGATGCCCGGGATGAGGACGGTCTTCTGAACCGTGCCACCCTGAAGGATGGTGATCGCGTCGTCGACGATGGTCTTGCCCATCGAGACGTTGTCCTGATGGATGCTGGCGGTCTCGGTGCCGGCGAGGATGGCGGTGAGCTCGGCGGCGGAGCCGTCGAAGCCGTAGACGCCGATCTTAGCGGTCTTGCCCTTGTCCGCAACGGCCTTGGCCACAGCGGCGGCGCCGTCAGAGTGCGGAACAAAGATGGCAACGAGGTCGGGGACGGAGGCGATAGCGGCGGTGGCTATGCTGACGTCCGTGACGGAGTCCCAGTTGCCGTACTGACCATCGTCGGTCATGCCGCAGGCCTTGATCTTGTCCTCGACACCCTTCTTGCGCGCGTCACCGCTCTGGGCGCCGACGGTGCCACCGAGGACGAGGACAGTGCCCTTGCCGCCGGTGTTCTTGCAGATGAGGTCGCCGATCAGGTTGCCGGCGCCTTCGTTGTCCGTCTGGATCAGCGCGGAGATGTACGGATTGTCAATGCCGGTGTCGACGGCGAGGATCGGGATGTTGGCGGCCTGGGCCTTGGTGATCGTGTCGCCCCAAACCCGGTTGTCGACGGAGCCGATGATGATCGCGGAGGGCTTCTGCGTCAGCTCGGAGTTGACGGCGGCCAGCTGAGTGGCGGAGTCGTTGACAGTGGCGGTCACGTCAACAAACGTCACGCCCTTGGCCGTAGCTTCGGCGGCAGCGGCCTTGCCGAGGATGTTCCAGTACGTGTTGCTGGTCGAGTATCCGGAGTAGGCGATCGTGATGGGCGCGGCAGTCGTTGCGACAGTCGGCGCGACGGTCGTTGCGACAGTCGGCGCGACAGTCGGCGCGACGGTCGGCGCGACAGGCGAGGGGGTGGCACTCGATGAGCAGCCAGCCAGAACGACGGCTGTGACCAGAAGGAGAGCCCGTTTCATGTGTTCCATCTCCCGTTTTTCGTTTGCATCTCTTTGAGCTCGAGGTTCCTCTTGAGCTCGAGAGTTATCAGCTTCCGATTCCAACCCTATTCCATAGACTCCTCTTCTTAGCGGAGGTGACGCCAGGCCTGCGAGAAGCGCTGGCCCGTCTTTGGGTGTGATCAACCCACACGGCAACAATCAACACAGCTCCGGTCGCGACCAACTGCCAGAACGCGTCGTAGTGCAGATAGATCAGGCCGGCAAAGATTGATTCGTAGATGAGGACGCCGATGATGGTTCTGCTCACACCGCCGACGCCGCCGAACATGCTCGTTCCGCCGATCACGACGCCGGCGATCGCCCACATTTCCATGCCCTGGCCGCGGTCCACATAGGCGAAGTCCACACGTGCCGTGTATACGATCGCGCCCAGGGCGGCCATGATTCCGCAGATCATGTAGATCAGGACGATGTTGCGCTTAACCGGGATGCCGGCCAGACGAGCAACCTCTGCGTTGCCGCCTTGGGCATAGACCTGGAAGCCGAGCCTCGTCTTGGACAGGATGAACCAGATGGTCAGGAAGGCGATTGCGGAGAGCAGCAACGGCCCGGGAAGGCCAGAGCCTAGCCAGTCGAAGTTCTTGCCGAACTGCTCCATGTCGACGCCGGCGCCCCACATGTCGGCAACCCCTCGGAAGGCCAACTGGGTTCCGAGTGTGGCGATCAGTGTCGGGATGCCCGTCTTCACAACGATGACGCCGTTGGTGATGCCGCACAGCGCGCCGGCTCCCAGTCCGATAACAACTGCGAGCGGCCAGAACATGTGGGCCACCAGCAACTGGCCGACGACCACGGACACGAGGGCGTAGATCGACCCAACAGAAAGGTCGAGGCAGTTACCGATCAGGGCGATCGTCATGCCGCAACACATGATGAAGAGGCCGGACCCGGTCGAATTCTCGAGGACGTTGTCGATCGCTTCCCAGTCCCGGGCGATAGGCGCGAGCGCCCAGATCACAACCCAGATGAGGACCAGACCCAGCAGCGGTCCGGCGATTTCTCTTAGTTGCCTTTGCACTCTAGTTCTCCTTGATTGGACGATTGCCGCTGGATTCGCTGGCTGGAATCAGGGGCGTGGATTCGATTCGTCGTGGAGTCGCAACAGAAGTTTTATTCATCAAAGACGATTGCCACCTTGCCAGACTTGCCCTCATCCATCGTCCGGTAAGCCTCGCTTGCCTTCTCGAGCGGGAAGCGATGCGTGCATGTCACATCCGGGTGCATCTTCCAGCGCGGCATCCGCTCGACCAGGTCCTCGGCGTTGCCGAGGTTCGTCACCCAGGAGCCGAAGATGGTCTTCTGGTCGTGGATCATGTCCGGGCTCGGGTTCAGCTCGACGGTGCCGCCCTCGCCCACGAAGGCGATACGGCCCCAGCGACGCGTCGCGCGGACGGCGAGCTGCCGGCCCGCAGACGCCCCGGAGCAATCGATGGCGACTTCGCAGCCGAGGCCCTCGGTCGCTTCGCGGATCTTCGCGATGGCGTTCTCGTCGGCCTTGACCACAAGATCGGCCAAGCCGAGCTTCTCGGCCAGCGCGATCCGCTCCGGAACCACGTCGGCGCCGATGACCTTCGTCGCACCGCGCGCCCGGGCGAGCATGAGCGACGCGAGCCCCATGGGTCCGAGGCCCACGACGAGCGCGGTGTCGTCGCCGGAGACGTCGATCCGCCGAATTGCCTCGTAGCACGTGCCAAACCCGCAGGCTACGCAGGCCCCGTCGATGTAGCTCATAGAGTCCGGCATGAGCACGCAGTCGGCTTCCTCGGCCAGGCAGAACTCGGCGTTTCCGCCGTTACGCTGCCACCCATAGGCCGCGCGCAAGGGACTCGTGCAGCTGATCTGGTAGCCGGTGCGGCACTCGTGGCAGCGGCCGCAGCCACTGATGTGATAGAGGAGGACGCGGTCGCCTTCCTTGAAGCGGCGCATGTCCAAGCCCGTGGCCACGATCTGCCCGGACGGCTCGTGGCCGCAGATCATTCCCGGCGTGTAGCCTTCCGGCCCCTTACCCAGGTGCTGCCGATAGATCGCCCGGATGTCGCTACCGCAGATCGTCGAGGCCTTCATCTTGATGAGGACCTGGCCCGGGGCCGGCCGCGGCACCGGAAACTCGCGGAGTTCCACGGTGCTGTTTCCAGGGAGGACGGCTCCGAGCATCGTCTGCGCCATATTGCGCTCCTTGTATCTTCGCGGGCGGGGCAGCCCATGTTATCGTTACCAGGGCCGTGTTATCGATACCACGGCTCGCGTCGCCGCCTATGTTATCGTTAACAAGATTTCAGCGCATCACGATTTCGACACCCACCTGTAACGAAGATCTGAGGACGTGAGCACTCTCCACGATGTCGCCAGGCTGGCCGGAGTCTCGAAGATGACCGTCTCGCGGGTCATCAACGACTCCCGGCACACCAGCCCGGAGACCCGAGAGCGCGTGAATCGGGCGATCGCTGAGCTTGGGTACATGCCCAACGTGCTCGCGCGCCAACTGCGGTCCAAGACCACCAAGACCATCGCCCTGGTCCTGACCGACATCGCCAACCCCTTCTTCACCACCATCGCGCGCGGCGTCGAGGACGCGGCCCGGGCCCGCGGCTACGCGGTCATGTTCTGCAACACGGACGAGTCGGAGGCGGAGGAGCTCGAGTACCTGCGTGTTCTCATCCAGCGCCAGGTGGATGGCGTGCTGCTGGTGCCGGCGACAGATTCGAGCGTGTCGCTCAAATTGCTTGCGGAGCATGGGCTGCCGGCCGTGGTTCTGGACCGGCGCGTTCGCTCGGCGGAGGTGGACGAGGTCCGCACGGACTCGGAATTCGGGGCCCTCCTGGCCGTCCGACACCTGATCGAGCTCGGCCATCGCCGTGTCGTCGTGCTCGCCGGCCCCGAGACTGTTTCGACGTCGACGGACCGGGTCGCGGGCTACCGACGCGCCCTAGAAGAGGCGGACATAGGGCCGGAGAGCGAGCAGGTCATCTTCGGCGAGTACAACGAGGCCAGCGGATACGAGATGACCCGGCGGGCGCTGGTGGCTCGACCGCAGCCTACAGCGATCTTCGCGTGCAACAACTTCATTGCCATCGGCGCCATCCAGGCCCTTCGCGAGTCGGGAATGGTCGTACCCGCGGACATGTCGATTGCGGTCTTCGACGACCTGCCACAGGGATGGGTTCTCGATCCATTCATGACCGTCGTTGCTCAGCCCGCGTACGAGATCGGCAGGCAGGCCGCCGAACTGATGCTCGAGCGACTGGCGGGCCATGCGCCGGCCGACCCGCGCACCATCGTCCTGCCATGCCAGCTGATCACGCGCCGGTCGACCGCGCCGCCGCGTCGCGAAGCGACAATCGAGCCAGCAATCAAGGTTCCCGCCCAGTGGGCACAAACGGAGAGTCATGCATGAGCCAGGTACAGCCCGGATCGTTCAGCATCGCCGATGACGGGGTCGACCCCCGCCAGGTTCCCCAGCGAACGCTGTGGACCGGCGAGAAGATGCCGGCCATGGGGCTCGGGACCTTCGGGTCGGACCGCTTCTCGGCCGAGGACGTCGCCAAGGCCGTGATCGGCGCCGCCGAGGTCGGCTACCGGCATTTCGACTGCGCCAAGGTGTACGGCAACGAGCACTACATCGGTGCCTCGCTCGAGACGATCGTGGCCGGTGGGATCCCCCGCGAAGAGCTGTGGGTTACCTCCAAGCTCTGGAACGACAAGCACGCCCCGGCGGACGTGATCCCGACGTTCATGGAGTCATTGCGGGACCTGCGCCTCGATTACCTCGATCTGTACCTGATCCACTGGCCCTTCCCGAACCACCATGCGCCGGGCGTGGACGTGACCTCGCGCTCCCACGATGCAAAGCCGTACATCCATGAAGAGTTCATGGCCACGTGGCGCGAGCTCGAGAAGCTCGTAGATCAGGGCCTCGTGCGGCACATCGGCACCTCGAACATGACGATCGCCAAGCTGAAGCTGCTCCTCCGCGATGCCCGCATCAAGCCCGCCTGCAACGAGATGGAACTCCATCCGTGCTTCCAGCAGCCCGAGCTCTTCAAGTTCGTGATGGACAACGGCATCGTGCCCATCGGTTTTGCGCCGATCGGCTCGCCGACTCGCCCGGAACGCGACCGAACCGCCGAAGACGCCGTCGACATCCAGGAGCCGGCCATCCAGGCAGTCGCCAAGCGGCTCGGCGTCCACCCGGCCACCGTCTGCGTGAAGTGGGCCGTTCAGCGCGGTCAGGTGCCGATCCCAATGTCGATCTACCGCAACGAGTACCTGAGCAACCTCCGCTCCACGGTCACCGATCCCCTCACCGACGACGAGATGGCTGCGATCGCGGAGTGCGACCGCAACAGCCGCCTCATCAAGGGCCAGGTCTTCCTCTGGAAGGACGGCCAGACCTGGGAGGATCTCTGGGATCTCGACGGCAACATCGCCCAGTAATTCCCAAGCCCAATGAACGACACGGTGCGCCGAGACTAGAATCCGCGAACCCGGCCGTTCGCCAGCTTCCCAGCTATCTAAGGAGGCGCACCGTGGTCAAGCCCGCACTCTCGACGAACCGGTACGTCGGCGGCTGGCCGAAGATCGGAATCCGCCCGGCGATCGACGGCCGGCGGAACGGGGTCCGCGAATCGCTCGAAGGGCAGACCATGGGCCTGGCGCGGGCCGCGGCCGAGTTCCTCAGCGCGAACCTGCGGTACCCGGACGGTCGGCCGGTGGAATGCGTCGTGCCCGATGACTGCATCGGTGGCGTCGTGGAAGCCGCCCGCGCGGCCGAACGCTTCCGACGGGAGGGCGTCGGAGTCTCGTTGACCGTGACCCCGTGCTGGTGCTACGGATCCGAAACGATGGATATGGATCCCCTGACGCCCAAGGCGGTGTGGGGATTCAACGGAACCGAGCGCCCTGGCGCGGTGTACCTCGCCGCCGTCCTGGCCGGCCATGCGCAGAAGGGGCTCCCGGCCTTCGGCATCTACGGCCGCGACGTGCAGGATGCCGGCGACGGCGCCATCCCGGGCGACGTGCAGGAGAAGCTGCTCCGCTTCGCTCGGGCCGGCCTGGCCGCGGCGATCATGCGCGGCAAGTCATACCTCTCCCTCGGCGGGGTCTCGATGGGCATCGCCGGCTCGATCGTCGACCAGGGCTTCTTCGAGCGCTACCTCGGCATGCGCGTCGAGTCGGTGGACATGAGCGAGATCACGCGGCGGATCGAGGAAGGCATCTTCGATCCCGCCGAGTTCGCCCGGGCCCACAAGTGGGTACGCGCCAATTGCCACGAGGGCACGGACCGCAATACCCCAGACCAGACACGAAGCCGCCAGCAGAAGGACCGCGACTGGGAAACGGTCGTGAAGATGTTCCTCATTGCGCGTGACCTGCTTGTCGGCAATGCCCGTCTCGCCGAACTCGGATTTGGCGAGGAGGCGATGGGCCACAACGCAATCCTCGGCGGCTTCCAGGGCCAGCGCCACTGGACGGACCACTCCCCCAACGGCGACTTCATGGAGGCATTCCTGAACTCGTCCTTTGACTGGGATGGCGTCCGAGCGCCGTACGTCTTCGCCACCGAGAACGACAGCCTCAACGGCGCGTCGATGCTCTTCGGCTACCTGCTTACGAATACGGCCCAGGTTTTCGCCGACGTGCGGACCTACTGGAGCCCGGACGCGGTGCGGCGGGTGACCGGCCATACGCTCGCGGGCCGAGCCTCGGGTGGTGTCATCCACTTGATCAACTCCGGAGCGGCCAGCATGGACGCTACCGGCGGATCGCAGCGCGACGGCGCCCCGGCGATGAAACCCTTCTGGGAGATCGGCGAGGACGAGGCCAGGCGCAGCCTCGAGGCCACGACATGGATGCCGGCCGTGACCGGCTACTTCCGTGGCGGCGGATTCTCTTCGCTCTTCACTTCGCCCGGGGGCATGCCGGTGACGATGGCCCGCATCAACCTCGTCCACGGCATCGGCCCGGTCCTCCAGCTGGCCGAGGGCTGGACGGTGGATTTGCCGCCCGAAGTGCACAGCACTCTGGACCTGCGCACGGACCCGACGTGGCCGACTCAATGGTTCGCGCCGACTCTCACAGGGAGTGGCGCGTTCAAGGACGTGTACAGCGTTATGGCCAACTGGGGCGCCAATCACTGCGCCATGAGCTACGGGCACATCGGCGAGGATCTGATCAGCCTGGCCGCCCTGCTCCGCATTCCGGTCAGCATGCACAACGTGGCGGCCGAGAAACTCTTCCGCCCGAGCGTCTGGAATACTCTCGGAACGGCCGATCCGGAAGGCGCCGACTACCGGGCCTGCGCGAATTTCGGGCCGCTGTACGGTCGGAGCGGCGTCTGAAGCGTCCACCTCCGGGCGAGTTCGGCCGCGTCAGACGCAGTTCGCCGAACCGGAGTCCTGGAAGGTGTAGCTCGGGGCCGGTACGAAGCTCCAGCTATAGCTCGTCGGCCTCAGGGTCATCTGCATGACGCCGAACGAGGTGTCGTTGCGGACAACCTCGCCGGTGAGCGGTGCCTTCACGAAGCCGTAGTGGTTCTTGCCGCCGGTTCCCACGACGAACTCGGTGACGCCGCTGGGATCGGGTTGGCCGGCCGCATTCAGCGGCACGAACCGCTCGTAGTCGTGGTTGTGTCCGCTCAGGACGACGCTCACATGCGCGGCCACGAGGTCGGCCCAGATGTCGTTCATCTGAGTCGCGTCCAGGTGCTCCCCGGACGACCAGCGGGGTTCGTGCCAGTAGACGAGCGTGCACTTCGAGGGATGGGCGGCGAGGTCGGCCAGGAGCCAGCGCTCCTGCTGCGAGCCCGCCTGGCAGCCGCCGACGAAATGGCACTCCGAATCGAGTGTGATCAAATGCCAGGCACCCAGATTGAAGCTGTAGTAGGCCGGGACTCCGAAGTATCCGAAGTAGCCTGAGGCCCCCGATGTCAGGTACTCGTGGTTGCCGATCGCCGGGTACATGATCGAGCGGTACTTGCCCCACGTAGGACCGAACACGGTCTGGAAGGCAGCGAGAGTGCCGTTCTCGTACTGATTGTCGCCGAGCGTCAGGACGGCGGTGGGGTCCAGCTGGCCGATGAGGTTCGCGGTGGCTGCCTGGTCGCAGTCCTGCGGCGGGGCAATCTTGCTGGCCGGATCGCAGGCGATGTCGCCCGCGGCGACGATCGTGACCACCGCTGATGGCGAGGATGGAATCTGACTCGGGCCGAAGAAGGTCGGGCCGGGCGTGGGGCCTGAACCGGTCGGCCCGGTACTCGCGGGATCCGTCGGCGACACGGCGGCGGGCGAGGCGGTCACCCCCAGGATCGCGCTCATTGGCGAGGGGCTGCCCGGCTGCGTCGTGGGGTTGAGCGACGGCGCGGTGCTGGAGCAGGCACACAGGAAGACAACGAGGACACCGGCGAGGCCGATCCTGGCGCTTGTGCGACGAATGGGAGCGTAAGCGGCGGGGGTCATCAAGGCCTCCTGAACGGACGGGTCCGAAACCGAACCGGGGCCTTGAACGCCCGCGGCAGGCCCGATCGACCCGGGCGTTTGCGCAGTATCGACCGACCAGAGTCGGCTGACCGACCCCATGCGGGCCGTTCTGTCTGTCGAGTCGGCCGGCCCACCTGAGAAGACGCGGATTGTAGAAGCGGCCGGCCACCGCCCGACGCTTCGGCTCAAACTGGCCCGCCAGTCGCTCCGGGTCGGAGCAGCCCGCGGACGCCGTGCCACCCTGCGCATCGAGCCTCGAGCCGACGCGGGCAGGGTTGGCCGGCCGAAGCGGCGGGCGGGCGGTCCGGTGGGCGGCGGGCGGCGGGCTGGTGGCGGCGGGCGGTGGGCCGCGTGCGGCGGGCGGCGGGCGGTGGGCTGGTGGCGGCGGGCCGCGGCTGGCGGGGGGTACGTGGCGCCGACGAAGCCATCGGGCTCGGGACGATCGGCGTCACAGGCGTCGAGTCTTCGCGCAATCCATAATTGCCCTTCATGGGACGACCATCCTGAGCGGCAGTCGACGACGGCCCTGGCGACCCCGGCGGGTCGCGAGGTGGCCGTGACGGCCGCCACGCCGAATCGCGCCGCGGAAGGCACGCCCTGGACGCTGCGCGCCATCTACATAGCCATCGGTCTATCTACGGCTTCGGTCGCTCCGTTCGTGCCCGTCATCCTCAAGGGGCGAGGGCTGGACTCGGCCACGATCGGACTCGTGGCGGCCCTCGGGGCGCTCGCTGCGACGCTGGTCGTTCCCGCCTGGGGCCACCTCGCGGACGCGATCGTGGGGCGCGCCCGGGCCTTTCGGATCGGTCTCGTCATCTCCGCATTCGTTGCGGCCGGTCTGCTGTTCCACCTGCCGCTGGTCGTCGTCGCCGCGATGTTCGCCTCCTTCACGGTGTTCGCGAGCCTGTTCATCGGACTGGGCGATGCGCTGGCCGTCGTCGACCTGCCGGCGCCGGAGCGACAGTACGGCGCCTTGCGCGCGCACGCGAGCCTGTCGTTCACCGTCGGAATCATCGTGGTCGGCTTCCTCTATAGCTGGGCCGGATACGGCGCGGCGCCGGCGGTCTTTCTGGTTTGGGTGGGCGCGCTGTTGCTCCTCGTCGGCAGAATCCCCGACCGAACTGCGCATTCGAAGGCCCGGACCGGCGCCCACGAGTCCGGGCGCAAAGGGCGAAGTCGCTTTGGATCGCTGGGCCTCGCATTCGCCGCCCAGCCCAGGCTGCGGGTCCTGCTGGCCGTCTTCGCCTGTGCGTTCGTCGGGGTCCAGGGGGCGCTGACTTTCGTCGGGATTCGCATCGTCGAGCTCGGCGGACAGCCATCCGATGTCGCGCTTTCGTTCGGCGTGGCCGCAGTGGCCGAGATCCCCGGTCTCGTCGCCGCCGGTTGGCTGGGTCGGCGGATAGGGCTCCGCTGGCTGTTCGTGGCGTCGCTCGTCCTGTACGGTCTCTGCATCACGTCGTGGGGCATCCTGCCCTATGCGGTGGCGATCAACGCCACCCGCGCCGTCACCGGTCTGTGCAACGGCGCGCTCATGGCAGCCCGCGTTCTCATGGTGCCGCGGCTTCTGCCGCAGTCGTTGCAGGCAACCGGGCAGGTGCTTTTCCAGGCGGCGACGCTCGGCTTTGGAGCGGTCCTGGGCAGCATGGTCGGCGGCGTGTTCTACGACGCGTTCGGGCCGAGATCCTTCTTCCTGGTCGCGGGCGGCGTGGCGATCGCCGGCGGGATCGCCTCCTGGTTCGTCCTCGCCGGTCCGGTCGGGGCGCGATTGACGGGTCGGGCCCCGGGTCCATTCGAACTGAGCGACCCACCGGCGCCCGACCTGGCCGCAGAGTGAGCCAGCGGGCCGTCCGGCCCAAGCCGTCGCCGGCGCGGCGGTAGACTCGGTTGTGGGCGCAATGATTCGCAGATCCGCCCGGACGAGGCTCCAATGGACGATTCCATCCGCAGCGCCCTTGGGCACAGCGGAGTCATCGATATCACGACGACCGGCCGCCGCAGCGGCGAGCCTCGCCGGATCGAGATCGTGTTCCACGTGATCGACGGGCGCATCTTCATCAGCGGCATGCCCAGGGCGGACCGGAAGCGAAGCTGGCTCATCAACCTCGAGGCCGACCCGAAGTTCACGTTCCACCTGAAGCGCGGGGCCAGGGCCGATCTCCCGGCCACCGCCCGGGTCATTTCCGACGAAGCCGAACGCCGGGCCATCCTGCCGCAGATCGCTCGCGCCTGGAACCGAACGGACGTCGAGGCCATGGTCGCCCACAGCCCATTGATCGAAGTCACGATCGAGGGGCTCGACGGCGGGTCATAGGCCGAACCGGGGCGGCCGGCCGCCGAATCCGCACATCGAGTAGGGTTTGCGGTCATGGAACGCAAGTGGCTCGTCCTGACCAGCGTGTCGCTGGGCTCGCTCATGGCGACCCTCGACGGCAGCATCGTCAACATCGCGCTGCCGGCGATGCAGACCGACTTTGGCATAGATCTGACGACGGTCGAGTGGGTCGTCGTCGCCTACCTGCTGGTCGTCGGCAGCCTGTTGCTGCCCTTCGGCCGGCTCGGCGAGGTCCTGACCTTCAAGCGCGTCTACCTGGTCGGGTTCGCGATCTTCACGCTGGCGAGCGTATGTTGCGGAGCTTCCCCAAGCGCCGCGACGCTGGTGGCGTTCCGTATCGTCCAGGGCATCGGGGCCGCCATGCTCATGGCCATGGGCCCCGCGATCGTGGCCCACACGTTCCACGACCGTGAGCGCGGACGCGCCCTGGGCCTCAACGGCGTCAGCGTCGCGATCGGCCTCAGCCTCGGCCCGGCACTCGGCGGAATACTGACCCAGGTCGCGACCTGGCGGGCGATCTTCCTCATCAACGCGCCGATCGGGTTGCTGGCAATTCTCTGGGCGGCCCGCGTGCTCCCGTCCGAAGCGCCGGGCAAGGATCAGTCGTTCGATGTCAAGGGAGCCACGCTCTCCGGCGTCGCCCTGTTCGCACTCTTGCTGGCACTCAGCGACGGTCAGGAGTGGGGCTGGACGAGCCCGGCGATCGTCGGTTTGGTCGTCGCCTTCATCGTCCTTGGTGGCGCCTTCCTCATCACCGAACGCCGCGCGATCCAGCCGATGATCGATCTTGCGCTCTTCCGTATCCGGCCCTTCTCGGCCGGCCTGGCCAGCGTCGTGGTGGCATTCGCCGGGTTGTTCACCGCGACCTTCCTGCTGCCCTTCCTGCTGGAGCAGGGACGCGGTTTCTCGCCGATCGAGGCCGGCCTGCTGCTCACTCCAGTCCCGATCACGATGGCCCTGGTGGCGCCCCTCAGCGGTGTAGCCTCCGACCACTTCGGTCCGCGCGTTCTGGCGAGCGCCGGGATGGGGTTCATGGTCCTGGGCCTGCTGAGCCTGACCCAGCTGCCGTTGGACTTCGGGCTGCCGGACCTGATCTGGCGGCTCGTCCTGCTGGGCATCGGTCAGGGCATGTTCATGAGCCCCAACAGCAGCGCGGTGCTCGGCTCCGTGCCGCGGCCGCGAATCGGGACCGCGTCCGGGACGCTGGCCCAGATGCGGGTCAACGGCCAGGCCGTGGGGATCGCGTTGAGCGGGGCGATCGTGGCGACGCGGCTGCCGGTCCACCTGGCGGAGTTGGGAGGCGGCGCACCCGCCGCCGCGGCGCACAGCGCGGCGCTGGCCGGGGCGATCCACGACGCATTCGCGGTGGCCGCGGTCGTCTGTTGCGTCGGAATCGTCACCAGCCTGATACGAGGGTCGAGCCGGCCCGGGCATGCGCCGACCATGGCCGCCTCGACCCCCGTGCGGCAGTAGACTTCGATCGATCATGAGCCTGTCCAGACTCCACGGCATCGATCCCGGTCGCGTCGGCGTGTTTGCCGGTCCGCTCAGTGGCCAGCCCGCCGCAATCCAGCGCGAGTTCGCACGTGAGATGGAGCGGCTCGGCTACGGCACGATCTGGTACGGGGAGTCGCTCGGGCGAGAGGCGTTCGCGCAGGGCGCCATCTACCTTGCGGCCACCGAGCGTCTGGTCGTCGCCAGCGGCATAGCCAACATCTGGGCCCGAGACGCGGCGGCCATGGCCAACGGCGGGCGGACCCTCGCCGAAGCGTGGCCCGGTCGATTCATCCTCGGCGTCGGCGTCAGCCACGCCCCACTGGTCGAGATGCGCGGCCACGACTACGAGCGGCCCTATACGGCGATGGCCGAATACCTCGACGCGATGGACGCGGCGCCCTGGCGCGGCCCCGAGGTGGCGCTGCCGCCCGTCGTTCTGGCGGCCCTTGGGCCCAAGATGGTCGGCCTCGCCGACGAACGCGCGGCCGGCGCATACACGTACTTCAGCACTACGGCCCACGTTCGGGAGGTCAGGCGGATCTTCGGTCCGAAGCCATTTCTGGCAGCGGACTTGCCGGTGGTCCTGGCCGGCGATCTGGCTTCCGCACGAACCATCGGCGATCGCCATCTCGGCTCCTATCTTGGCTCCGCCAACTATCGCAACAACCTGCTGCGGATCGGCTGGTCTGAGGCCGATCTGGAAAAGCCCGGTTCGGACGCGTTGTTCGAGGCCATCGTGGCCTGGGGCGACGTCGGTCGAATAGCCGACAGGATGCATGAGCGTTTCAAGGCAGGCGCCGACCAGGTCGTCCTGAATCTCGTGGCCGCCGACCCATCCGCTCCGCCTCTGGCAGAACTGAGGCTTTTCGCCCCGCTCACTCAGGGCACGTAGCTCGAGCGGCGCGGGCCGAGATCGCGCGATCTGCCACTCCGATCTCCGGCCATCGGGCGACCCACGCGGGGAGACGGTCGACCCGCTCAGAGAGACAGTCGACCGCCGGGGGTGACTCCGGGTTGTGCCTGGGGCACGATTTGCGTGTGAGCGGCCGCAGGCTCCCGAGGCTTACCTTCCTCCCTCCTGGCCATGCGACCAATCGGAGTGTGCGGCGCTCACTCCGCGATGCCGTGAAGGTTTCGCGGCGTGGCAACTACAGCGAGGTCGGGAGAATGTGCCGATCGATTCAGCCCCTTCACAACTACCGGCCCGCGACCGGCCCTGACGAGGTACGCGCCGCGGCGCTCCAATACGTCCGCAAGGTCAGCGGCATGGCTCGGCCGGCGCAAGTCAATCAGGCCGCCTTCGACCGGGGAGTCGAGGCCGTCGCGGCGGCCACTGCCGCGTTGCTGGAGGCCCTCGTCGCCACGACGCCGCCGCACGATCGGAGTGTTGAACGGCAGCGTGCCCGCGCGCGGTGGGAGCGCAGCGCGGCACCAGCCCGAGCGGGCGGGACCGGCTAGCCCTGAACGTGTGGCACGTCCCGGAGTGCGGATCGCGGCCCCGGTCGGCGGCCGTCTGGCGCGACATATTGCGAGCGGCAAGGCCACCGTCCGTCCTCCACCGTACCTCGTCTGTGGCCACGTTCGACTTGCCTTCAGGCAGGCCGCAGCGGACCCGGCAGGAGGAAGTAAATCGTGCGTCCCATTCCAAACCTGCGCCGCCCAGCGGTAGCTGCCGCGGCAATGACCGCCCTGGTCGCTGCCGCGATCATGCCCGCGGCCGCTGCGGCAAGTACGACGCCTTTCCTAACGTCCCTACCGATGCAGACCGTGGTCGCCTCCACGGTGCCGTCCAACGGCGACATAAACCCGTACGGCATCGCCGTGGTGCCGCGAACCACCGGTCACCTCGTCAAGAACGATGTGCTGGTCAGCAACTTCAACGCAAGCTCCAACCTCCAGGGCACTGGCACAACGATCGTGCAGATCTCGCCCATGGGTGCCCGAACCGTGTTTGCCACGGTGATGTCCGCCGACGTACCAAGCTGCGTTGGGGGCGTGGGCCTGACAACGGCCCTGGCAGTATTCAGGAGCGGCTGGGTGGTCGTCGGTAGCCTGCCGACTACGGACGGAACCTCTGCCACAGCCAAAGCCGGCTGCCTCATCGTCCTCGACCGCTGGGGGCATGTGGCCAGAACGATCCACGGTGGCTCGATCAACGGACCGTGGGACATGACGGCGCTGGACCGTGGCGACAGCGCGGTGCTCTTCGTCTCCAACGTCTTGAACGGGACGGTGGCGGCGGGCGGTAGCGTGGTCGACCGCGGCACGGTCGTCCGGGTCGACCTTTCGTTCGAAGGAATGAAGCCAATGGTGACTTCTGAGCGCGTGATCGGCCGCGGCTTCCCGGAGAAGACGGATCCAGCCGCTCTGGTACTCGGACCGACCGGCCTGGCTCTCGACAGCCACGGGAATCTCTACGTTGCGGACACCCTCGACAACCGCGTCGCGGTCATCTTCAACGCCCTCGGTCGGATGACGGCTTCCCACATGGGAATGACCGTGTCGGCACATCACTTCCTGAACCAGCCGCTCGGGCTGGCGATGGCCCCGAACGGAGACGTCCTGGCGGTCAACGCGGCCGACGGCAACGCAGTCGAGATCAGTCCCGCCGGCCATCAGGTCGCTAAGCGGTTGCTCGACTCGACCGGTGCCGGAACCCTCTTTGGGCTGGCGGTCGCCCCGGGCGGACACGGGATCTACTTCGTCGACGACGGCTCAAACAACCTGCAGCTGCTGCACTGATCCACAACTGCGGAACCAACCCGGTGGCGGGGCCCGGCCGATGCCGCGGCCTCGCCACCACTCCTCATGCCTTGAACATTGGGGGTGTTCGCGGCTCCCCGATGGCCGAACGGTCGTGAGAACACGAGGCGCTCGACGGCGAAGTGCCGCCCGCGAACACGCCCCTCGCCTCTTGCCTACCCGACCGGGAGATTCGTCTCGTCAGAACCGCCATCTTCGGGGGCGATGCCGCCATCGACGCCAGCTTCCGGAGCCGTTTCGGTCGTCTCCTCCGGGGCGGAGCCAGACGAGACCGCCGTGGCTCGCGTCATCCGCCGAGAGGACATCAACCGTCCCGCGGTCCACATTCCGGCGATACCGAGCGCCAGACCGGCCAACAAGCTCACAGCCAGGACCAGCCACCGGCTGGGGCCCTCGCTAGGCTTGGCAGGGGCACTCTTTGCCTCGATTATCGAGACAGTAATCCACGAATAGCGGTAGTACGAGCCTGCCGGAGTGCCGGTGAGACAGGAAACGCCAAGCGGCGCGGCTCCGAGGGCAGCTCCGGCCGGCACGGGCAGATTGACCTCCCAGGATCCATCGTCGGCGGCCGCGGCCGTGGCGCTGACCAGCGAAGGTCCGGCTGGATCTTGCCCCGCGAGGACGCGCGCCATTACTGAGACGGTGTGTGATCCAAGTACCTTGCTTGGCACGGCGGGGCAATCTCTGGTGCTTGTCAGGTGCAGGACTGACCCCCGCTCGACCGAAAACGAAAAGCCGAGGGTGGTGCTCGACTTATCCGGGGCCGGCGTCGCGGTCCGACTCGGCGTTGCCGACGCCGTCCGGCGCGGCGTGGCCGACGCGCCCGCTGTCGCAGACGGGGAGGCGCCGGGCGTCGGCGATGCGGCGACAAGCGTGAACATAGCGACAGCCACGCCCGCGAGTGCGAGTGCGAACGGCAACCTCGACTTCAAAATAGCTCCTCCTCTTGGCCGGCGGCCAACCCCACAGGGCGCCAGACGATTCTCAACCGGTATCTTGCCACACGGCAATGGGCGAGACGTCGTGGTCGAGCATCGTCGGGTGTCTCCACCAACGATTGCGGACCGTGCCGATCCCTCAGCCGATTGACGATCCCAAACTTGCCAGGTCAGGCCGCAATGATGGGCTCGATCGGGTAGTCGAAGAGGATCTCCGGTCCGGCGGGACCGACGCGGTAGACGTCTTCGAAGCGGACGCCGCCGTATCCCGGGATGGCCAGGACCGGGTGCCCGATGGTGACCGTCATTCCCTCCGTCAGGGGCAGGTTCTTGTGGGGCGGGATGATCGTGGAGGCGGGTGGCTCCTCGAACCTGAGGCCGATGCCGTGGCCGATGCCGTAGACCTGGTAGTCGCCGAAACCGTGGGCCGCGCAAACGATCTTCGCAATTCCGTCGAGTTCGCTCGTGGTGACGCCGGGTCGCATCCCGGCCCGGACGGCGACCACGATCTCTCGGTAGGTCGCGATCAGCTCCCCCTGGCGAGCCTCGGGCTCGCCGACCACGAAGGTCCGAGCGAGGTTGGCGCAGTAGCCGTCGACCTGCGGCGTCAGGTCCACGAGCACGAGTTGGCCGCGCTCAAGCGGCTCCGGGCTGATGCGGCCGTGGAGCATGCACGTTTCTACGCCGAAGTTGACGTAGATCGGCGTGCTCGTGCCCTCGGCCCCGGCTCGCATCATGGTGTACGTGGCTTCGGTCGCGATCTCGTGAGCAGTGACGCCCGGGCGGAGCAGATCGCGCGCTCGATCCATGCCGGCGCCGGCGATCCGCTGGGCTTCGGCCATGAGCGCCAGCTCGTCGACTTCCTTGATCGTTCGCAGCGGGTCCATGACCGGATCCGACGAGACGACCTCAACTTCCGGGTTCACCTGCTTGAACATGTCGACCAGGAAAGCCGGGGTTGCGAACCACATCTGCAGCCCGACCTTGAAGCGGCCGTCGGTTGCCCAGTCGGCCGGCGCGGTTGCAGCGATCTCGCGCAGCCTCCCAACGACGTCGTGGATCTGGCCGCCAACGCTGCCAAACACCCGCACCTTGCCCTCGGCCAGCGAGGCCCGCAACTCGGGCTCTTCGCCGGTGAAAGCGATCAGTTCGGGCGGGCCCTGGAACGGAATGAGCGCTCTCGGTTGGGTTCTGTCGCTGCCGAAGAGGTACCGATAGTCGTCGTGGTTGAGGATGAGGATCGCGATCCAGCCCCGCTCGCACATCGCTGCCTGGATGCGGGCGATGCGGTCGAAACGAACCTTCAATTCAGCCTCCGAGTGCGGGACCGGTCACGTCGACTTCGTCGTCCGACCGGCAATGGCGCGACCACGGTCACTCCACCGGCAGCATAGTCCACCTCGACGGACGGCCCTGGCGAAGTCGCCGCGAGCCTAATGAAGTCGCTGCGAGCCTAGTGAAGTCGCTGCGGGCCGGGCCCGGGCCCGAGCCCGAGCCCGAGCCGAGTATTGCGGCATCTTCAGGGCCGGGCCGCTCACCGTTCATGGGCCGCCCAGCCACCACTGCGCGAGTTTTCTGACCACGCACATCAACTGACCGCGTTACCTGGAGCCGGTAGCCGCCAGGTCGCCGGCTCCGCTCCCGGCGCCCGCTCCGGCCGGCTCAGTTGACGACGATACCGGTCTGGGTTCCCGCGATAGAGACCACCACTGTGTCGGTCGCGGTCACTGTCCAGGTGCCAGGGGTATTGAGGATCACGTTCCCGACGAAGACGTGGGTGCCGTTGTCGGCGGCTGTGAACGTGTAGTCCGCTGGGAGGCCCGCCAGCGGGTCCGTACTGGTGAAGTGGACCTTGCCGCGATACGTGACGCGGTTTCCATCAGCGTCGGTCGCCGTCACCCGAATGCTGCCGGTCGACCCCGCAGTCCGCGGCGTCGTCAGGCCCGAGACCACGAGCTTCGACGCGGCTGGTTGGACCAAAATGCCGGTCTGGGTGCTCGTGAGCGATGCGGTCGCCGTATCGGTCGCGGTCACAGACCGGGTGCCGATGGTCGTGAGGATTACGTTTCCGACGAAGACGTGGGTGCCGTTGTCGGCAGCCTTGAACGTGTAGTTAGCGGGAAGGCTGGCCGCGGCGTCGGTGCTCGTGAAATGGACCGTGCCGCGATAGCTGTAGACGCGCTTGCCGGCTGCGTCGAGCGCGGTGACCCGGATTGAGCCTGTCGAGCCGGCCGTCCGAGGCGTCGTCATGCCGTAGGCGACGATGCTCGTAACTACGTGAGGAGTGACGACGATGCCGCTCTGGACCCCGGTGAGGCTGACCGCCGTGTCGCGCGCCGTGACTGACTGTGTGCCGGCGGTCCTGAGGATCACGTTCGCGGCGAAGACGTGGGTGCCGTTGTCGGCGGCAGTGAAGGTGTAGTTAGAGGGCAGGCTCGCATCGGGGTCTGAGCTTGTGAAGTGGACCGTACCTCGATAGCCGTAGATGCGCTTGCCCGCTGCGTCCAAGGCGGTGACCCGGATGGAGCCCGTCGAGTCCGCGACCCGCGGCGTCGTCATGCCGGAGACGACGAGTCGCGGGGCCGTAGGCACCAGGGCGAGGCTGGACTGCCAGCCCGCGGCGATCGCGGTGACGCCGGACAGGCCGGCTGGGACGTCGGTCTGTCCGTTGCCGTCGTCGCCCCAGGCGACGACCGTGCCGTCCGACTTCAGAGCGAGGCTGTGGTTGAGCCCCGCCGCGATCTCGGTGACGCCCGAGAGGCCGGCCGGGACGGGCGCAGAGCCCTCGCACCCGCCCCAGGCAACGACGGTGCCGTTCGACTTCAAGGCGAGGCCGAACCAGCCGCCGGCGGCAATCGCGGTGACGCCCGAGAGGCCGGCCGGGACGTCGGTCGCGCCGCACGCGTCGTCGCCCCAGGCGACGACGGTGCCGTCCGACTTCAGGGCGAGGCTAAGGCTGCCACCGGCAGCAATCGCGGTGACACCCGACAGGCCGGTCGGAACGGTGTACCCGTAGTCGCCCCAGCCGACGACCGTGCCGTCCGACTTGAGGGCGAGGCTGTGCGGGTACCCGGCGGCGATCGCGGTTACGCCTGACAGGCCGGCCGGAACGTCGGTCTGGCCGTAGGCGTTCCAGCCCCAGGCGACGACCGTGCCGTTCGACTTGAGGGCGAGGCTATGGCTGCCACCGGCAGCGATCGCAGTGACGCCCGAGAGGCCGGCCGGGACGGTGGCCTGGCCGAGGCCGTTGAAGCCCCAGGCGACGACAGTGCCGTCCGACTTGAGAGCGAGACTGTGGGTAACACCGGAGATCGCTATGACGTCCGAGAGGCCGGCCGGGACGTCGGTCTGGCCCTCGTTGTCGTCGCCCCAGGCGACGACAACGCCGGACGGCACAGCCGCAGCCGCAGGCGCGGCGAGCGGCCCGGCCCATACCGCCAGGAGCCCCGAGAGCAGGAGCAACGCCGGAGCGAGTCCCAGGAGCCGGACCAGCGGCCGTCGCGGAGCGGGCGAGCCGCTGTGGGAATGAACCGAGGCTGATACGAGTGACTTCACCGAACTTCGCTCCTCTCGGTGTTCGCAGACCTGCGCCGTGCGCTCCCCTGGTCTGCCCCTGCTCGCGCGTCTAACCGATGTACCCAATGTCTGAGGGACTTACAGCGCCGCTCAACTCGCCGCGTCGTAGCGCGCGATCTGTGGCGGATCCATGCCGCCGGCGGCCTTCACACGTCCGAAGAGCCCTCGACCCTCCGGGGGCGTGCCAGCCCAGCCTACTCCGATGGGGAGTGGAAGAACAGGCTGATATCGGCGCCGGACTGCGCCCGAAGCGGAGCGGAGCGGAGCGGCGACGATAGCCTTGTAGGGGGTTCGAGTTGGACCAGCCGAGTTGTACGACCCGCAGACTGACACCTTCAGCCCAACCGGATCGACGGCCCACTCAGGACAGAGGCTCGCGCCGAACCGCCAGACGGTGCCGGGCTGGTCGGGCGCGGGCGTGGGCGCAGCGGAGGCGCATGATCGCCTCGTCGAGCGCCACGACGCGCACGACGCCCACCCGACGAGGTTCGATCTCATGCCCGCCATCACCGTCCCCGACATCACCGTCCTGCCCCGCATCCCGGAGCCCGACCCAACGGTCGCCCGCATGCGCGCCGTGCGCAGCCTGACCACGGCCCCGCACGGGCTAGAGGGCGAAGGCTTTCCCGTTCGGCGGGCATTCGCGGGCGTCGACCTCGCCGACCTCGACCCGTTCGTCCACCTCGACCAGATGGGCGAGGTCGAATACGCGCCGGGCGAGCCGAAGGGCACTCCCTGGCACCCGCACCGCGGCTTCGAAACTGTGACCTACATGATCGACGGAACCTTCGAACACCAGGACTCGAACGGCGGCGGGGGCGTCATCACCAACGGCGACACGCAATGGATGACCGCCGGCGCCGGCATCCTGCATATCGAAAAGCCGCCGGAATGGCTCGTCGTGAGCGGCGGGCTCTTCCACGGATTCCAGCTCTGGGTGAATCTGCCGCGCGCTCAGAAGTGGTCGTCGCCGCGCTACCAGGACCTGCGCGCCAGCGAAGTGGCAATCGCGTCCTCGCCCGATGGCGGCGCGCTCGTCCGGATCATCGCCGGCGAAGTCGCCGGGCACAAAGGGCCGGGTTCGACCTATTCGCCGATGACGCTGGTCCACGCGACCCTGAACCCTGGCGCGCGCCTGACGCTACCCTGGCGAGCCGATTACAACGCCCTCGTATACGCCATGGCCGGACACGGCACGGTCGGCGTGGAGGCTCGGCCGATCCAGACCGGGCAACTCGCCGTCTTCGGCCCCGGCGACGCTCTCACGATGGCCGCCTCGCAAGTGCAGGAAAGCCGCAGCCCGAACCTCGACCTCCTCATCCTGGGCGGCCGCCCGATCGGCGAGCCCGTCGCCTGGATGGGACCGTTCGTGATGAACACTCGCGAGGAAGTCGTTCAGGCCTTTGCCGACTACCAGGCCGGCCGCCTCGGCACGATCCCCGCCACGACGGCGGTCCACAACACGCCGACGACGGTGGTCGAATCGGGCCAGGCTCGGGACCGAGGCTGACCCAACCGCCGTGCCGCGTTGCGATACGTGGAGCCGAACTTGACCGCCTGCGTGTCACGGCGATGATGAAGCCCCCCACCGAGGTGTAGACCATGAACGCGCTGCAGATCCGCAAGACCTTGCTCTCAGGCCGCATCGGCCGGCGAATGGCCTGGCGCCCGAAGTTCTCGTCGAGAGGCAGACTCTCCGCCGTCGCGGCGAGGGGTCGGGTAGCGAACCTTCGTGTGTTCGCGGCGTTGGCCCTGGTGACCGGGCCCCTGGCGTTGTTCGCCATCTGGGCGACACGGTGGGTTCGCGAACGTCGCGTGCTCGTCAGCGTCGACGATCTGGGCGCCGCAACGGCCGAACCCGCCTGAAGTCCGCCCCTCGCGTCGCTCAGGGAAGAGGCGAGGAGTCGAAGCCGCCGGCCGGGTCCGCCTCGGCGTCCTCCGGGTCGGTGCCGTCGCCGGCAGAGTCGAAGCCGCCGGCCGGGTCCGCCTCGGCGTCCTCCGGGTCGGTGCCGTCGCCGGCGGAGTCGAAGCCGTCTGCGTAGCCGCCCGAACCGGAGCCACGTAGCAGGTCGAACCGGCGCCAGCCGACCAATACCCTGCGCTCCCAACCGACCCAGGCAGCAGCGCCGGCCAGGAGCACCGCGGCCGCGACAGCCGTCAGCGTATCGAGGCTGACGATCTTCACGGTCGCCGAGACCTGCTGGTTCGTGGCGAATTGGAAGCCGTACATCCAGGTCGGCGAGGTGACCGAGTAGATGCCCTGAATCGTGTTGGGCAACCAGAGGGCCGAGAGATCCGGGTACATGAACGCAAAGACCAGGGCGGCGATCGCGCACACGCCGAGCACGAACCGGCGCGGGTTTCGCGCCGTCAGGGCGAAATAGGACCCGAGGACGCCCACGGTCACCGGAAGGAACGTCAGCGAGTCGGACGGCAACGCCTCGTGGATGAGGACGTCGTTCGGGGCGGCGATCCCAAGCCACCAGATGAGCACGACCGCAATCCCCGTCGGCACGAAGGGCGCGACCATCCGGCCTCGATCCTCGAACCCCTGGGCCTGGCGACGCTCGGAGCGCCAAAGAGGAAGGGCCAGCGCCAGGAGCGCCGCGACCAGGACCGCCGCGATCAGGAAGACGCGAGTGGTGATGACCACATCGCCTGTAGCCGTCCCGCAGACCGTGTTCCCGAAGTACTCCGTGGTGTCAACTCGAGCGAGCCCGCATAGCCCCGGTTTCAGGAGCCAGAGAACGCCCGGCGTCAGGAGCGCAGCGGCTCCGGCGACCCTGGCAAGCAGCCACGTGCGGCGCGACGGTCCATGCCACACCTCCGCCAGGAGGTATGCCAGGCCCAACAGGAAGAACGGCAGCGCGGTGTAGAAGTGGTATTGGAACGAGGCGCGATCGATGCGCGACCACGACAACCACTGCCAGAAGAACGCCGCGGCGATCAGGGCCAGGCCGAGGTTCCGTCGCTTGAAAGCCTGCCAGGAAATGAAGGCCATGCCGGCGATGGCCATCCACCACAGGGCCGGGTTGCCGCCGTCGTGGATCCACGAGAACATCCCCGGCACGTCGCTTCCGCTCGCGAACCAGACCGGCTTGAGATCCAGAGGCCAGGCCCACCACGGCGACGACGCCTGATGCGGTAGGCGCAGCGTGTCGTGATAGTTGTACATGGCGATGGTCAGATCCCAGAGCGTTTGCCCGGTGTGGCCCGCCGGCCATGCGTCCAGGCACGCGCCACTCTGGGCGTCGGCGCTCCAGCAGGCTATCGCCGGCTCCGGGCCGGTCGCCGCCGTCTGCTGCTGCCAGGGCATCGACCAGGGTATGTACAGCACGATGTACACGAGGAACGGAAGGACGGCGATGCAGAACGCCGTCCAGGCGGCCGGGACACCGAAGCCTGAGCCCAGCCGCAACCAGCCTTCGGGCGCAGGTGACGGACGCTCGGCAAACGCGGCCGGGCTGTCCGGCCGAGGTGCGACGGCCAGCGGCCCCAACCCAAAGCGGCCGGCGACCCAGAAAGCGGCGCCGGCCATGATGCCGACTCCGAGGCCCGCCGCACCCGCTTCAAGGGCAACCTTGAACAGTGGCTGGAGATTGAACGGGAGCCCGAACGGGACAAAAAGCAGAGCGAGGGCGAAAGGCCCCACCAGCCCCACGACAGGGGGCGCGCCGATGGCGAAGTACAGCTCTTCTCGGGTCCATGCAACAGGGCGGTAAGCGTTGCCGGCTGCCGCCAGACACGTGACCGCAAGCATGATCACAAAGAACGTGTAGTTGGGGGCGCCGTTGTCCAGCGATCCCGGCGACGCCAGAAGCGCTCCGGCCAGAAGCAGACCCGACACGGTGGCGGTGGCGGCTCCCACGAACACCTTGTCCGGCGTGAGACGGGTGCGCGCGGCCCAGGCGATGCCGACGCCGACGGCGAGCGCCGCAGCAGTCAACAAGAGAAGGCACACAAATGCGTTGCCCGTACCGGGCTCGTAGTTCATCTCCGCGATGGCCATCCAGCCCAATACCCCGGTGCCGGCGGCCAGGCCCAGGATCGTCACCAGCCTTCCGAGCGCCGACCTGATCAGGATCAGGACGCCGATGCTGGCGATGGCGTAGAAGGCGACCCATTTGGAGACCAGGGCAAGTCCGAGGACCACCCCCAGGAGCGGCATGCCCAGCCAGAAGACGAAACGGTTCTTCCACACCTTTAGCCAGATGACGGCGAAGATCAGGTACGCCAGCAGCAGGAAGCCGCCCACATAGGTGTCGTTCATGGCGATGCGGGACTGGGCGAAGAGCATCCCGTCCACAAGCGAGAAGAAGGCGATGAGCAGGCCGACGCTTCGACGCCGGAACAGGATTCGCGCGAGCAGGTAGAGACAGACGGCCGTCAGCGCGCCGAACAGGACGCCGACGATCCGCCAGGAGAAGGCGAACTGTCCGACGTCGACCGAGGCGGTCGAACCATCGGGCGCGAAGGCCAGCAAGGCCTCACGATCGGCGCCCGGCATCTGCGTGACGTCGTCGATGCCGCGCACCTGGACCGCGTTGTCGACTCCGATCGCCACGGGCGCGAAAGGCAGCCCGGCGTCGGAGAAGACGGCGTTGCCGTTTGTCTCGATCGCGTAGACGGTCCAGCCCGTGCCGCCGGGCGTTCGGCCCAGGACCTGCGCGACCTTCGTGGCATCGTCGAAGACCACCTGGGTAACC
Source organism: Chloroflexota bacterium (assembly GCA_003152995.1). Taxonomy (GTDB): domain Bacteria; phylum Chloroflexota; class Limnocylindria; order Limnocylindrales; family CSP1-4; genus Fen-1039. The sequence continues at coordinate 114,838 of PMBR01000089.1, forward strand.
TCGCCGGGCATCTTCTTGAGCGGCTGATCGCCCTCCAGGGAGACGACGTAGGGGGTCGACGAGGCGTTCAGGCCGACCAGCAACAAGGAGTCGCCGGCGGTGACGTAATAGCGATAGATGCCCTGGCGAATCGCGTCCGGGTTGAGGGCGATCGAAGTTGCCGGCGAGTCGGTGTCGATGGTGGAGTTGATCACAAGGTGGCGGGCGTCCAATACCCCGACCCCGTTCCGATAGGCCACCAGGACCTCCGGAGTCGAGTCGGCCAGGTCGACACCCGGCAGCGCGCCAGAGTCGATTTCGTCTCGAATGCTCGTGATCTGATCCGTCGTGAGCGATCCCAGAGGCAACGCCACCTCGAGCCCGCCGGTCGAACTCATGGACTCCTGAACCGGCGCGGCATCGATCCCCACCAGGTCGGCCAGTGTTTGGGCTTCGGCGATCGCGTCCTGGATGCGGCTCGGGTCTGCGGTGACGATGGTCGGGCCCGCGCCCAGCGCAGCAAAATCGGCCGCTCCGGGAACCGCGCCGCGGCCTACGATCGTGCCGCCACCGGCGGCCAGGTCGATCGAGACGACGCTGCCGCTCGCGTCCGAAACGAGGATGTACGGCGGGCTCCCCACGAAGATGTGAGCGATCGAGAGGCCCGTGCTCACGCTCAGTTGCACGGCCGCCTTGACTGAGTTGGTTGCACCCGCTCGCAGATCGTCGAGCGAGTTCGTGTCGATGCTGTAGACCTTCCCGTCCGACGTGCCGACGTAGATCAGGCCGCTGATGCTCGGGCCGGAGAGGGCGGACGCGCCCGGGATCGAATACGTGTGCGACAGGGCCCGTGTCCCGAGGTCGTAGGCTCGGACTTCCGAGCCGGTCGCGACGAAGATCCGGTCGCCGTATAGGGTTCCGTAGTTGGTCTGGGCATTGGGATCGGGAGTGGTGGCGCCCGGCGAGTCGACCGTTCGCTGCTGGACCACGGCGGCCTTGACCGGCACATCCAGACTGCCCGCAGCGGTGACCTTGTCGTCGGAGAAGAGCGTGATCCCGCCGGCAATGGCGTACTTGGCCAGGTGCGGATGAGTCCACTCGAATATGTCGTGCTGGATGCCGTAGCGCCACTCCTGCAGGAACTCCGTCGCGGTCCGGGCGTGGTAGACCTCGTCGAAGTACATCTGGGTTGGCTCGCCGAGGCGGTAGACCCGCATCGAGAGGATGACGACGATCAGCGCCACCACGACCCAGATGTCCGTCCTGTCCAGACGGCCGCGGGGCTCAGAGTCCAGGGCCGCCGATCGATCGGGGAATGCCGGCGGCCGCGCGAGCCTGTGCCAGGCCCTCATCACCCAACCCGGGACATACCGTGGCTGCGTCAGCGGATCCGGGTCCTCGCCGCTCTCGGGCTGATCGGGCGCGGCTTCGTCTGCCACTTCGAGCTGCGCTTCGTCCGCCGCCGTGGCCCCAGCTTCGTGGGGCGCCGCTTCGCTGGGCGCCGCTTCGTCCGCCGCCGCTTGGTGGCCTGCCGGTTCGCGCCGGCGCTCCCGGAACAACTCCAGGACACCGACGGATAGCACCGCCAGGCCTGCGGCGGCGAGCCAGAAGCCCGCTCCTCTGGCGGGCGGCCACGGCACGAGCTGGCGCGCGGCCAGGTCGGCCACGCGCAGCCCGTAGCCGGCCAGAGCTACGGCGAAGAGCAGGAGGTAGGCCGGCGGGCGGTCGACCGGGACCGGGCTTTCGGAGACCAACCGGAGAGTCACGAGCAACAGACATGCGGCCGCAGCCAGGAACATCAGGAAGACCCGGCCGTCGGAGATGCCCTTGTCGGTCCAGACGGGCAGCTCGCCGGGGCCGCCGCCGATCTGCCACCACTGCAGGAGCGAGGACGCAACCACGACGATGGCGCCGATCGAGACGATCCCGCGCCCTCTGGTCAGCGCTGCCCCACTCGGCTGCGCGGTCATTGCCAGAGGCTGACCGTCCGGCCGCCTCCCGACGCCCAGCGCAAGCCGTCGCCCTGCTCCGGCGCGACCAGGACGGTCAGGACGCCCGTCGAGACGGTTGGTGGGGCCGATTTCGTCGGTTCGGCGGGCGAGGGCGAGAGCGACGGCGACGGCGAAGGCGTGAGGGTGATGGCCGGCAGCGGCGACGGCGTCACGGAAGACAAGTGGCTGCCATCCGGGAGCCGCTGAGCCAGAGGAGATCCGGCGACAATGGCCAGAGCCACGACTGCAACTGTTGCTGCGGCGACGGCCGCGACGGCGAGGGCGAGGCGAAGCCCCGTGGACGTCTTCGGTCGTCCGAACCGGCGCTGGTCGGCCAGCAACATCCCGAGTGGAGGTGCCGAGCCGACCGCGCAGTCAAGCTCGGCGGCGTGCGCCTTCATTCGATCGCGAAGGGTTTGCTCGAAATCGAATGCACTCATAGGTCGAGCACCTCCGGTCGCTTGCGCAGGGCGGCTACCCCTCGAGAAACGTTGGTTCGCACTCCCGCCGGCGAAAGCCCCATGACCCGGCCGATCTGGTCGTCGTCGAGGTCGAACAGGAACCGCAGCACGATCGCCTCATGCTGGCGAGGCGACAGGCAATCGCGAAGCTGGTCGAACCAGACGGCCGCCTCGACCCGGCCAAGAGAGTCGGCCGAGGCGGGCGGATCGTCGGTTCGAGACAACGAATGCCAGGGCAGGACATGGCGCTTGTTGCGATCGATCACGATCCGGCGTGCGATCAGGAACAGCCAGGGGATCGGATCTGCGGCGGGACCGCGCCCGGCCTGCCAGGCTGCGAAGGCGCGACGGACCGTTTCGGCGGCCACGTCCTCGGCATCCTCGTGGTGTCTGACCAACACCCAGGCGTACCGGCAGAGCCGCGGCCACGCGGCAACGTAGATCTCCTCGAAGGCGGCGTCGGAATCCAGCGTCCTGGCTGGACTGGCTTCTGCCACCCTCAAGATCAAACCCCCTGCGAATGCGCTTGCCACACTGAGGATAACGACACGGCACCACGATTTGTGTCATGCCGGTCGCGGCGGCGGCACGATCGCGAGCCCGGTCGCCGGATCGTCTCTCGGCCGGCCTTGGGCTTGCAGTTCGGGCGAAGATTGAACCCTCGCGGCAGCGCCTGCGTCAGATCAGGCATGATCAGCGCGACAGCGAGGGGAGAGAGCCGCTTGGCGAGACCGATACAGGGGGCCGAGGCGAGGGAACGCGCGCGAGCGATCGCCTTCACGCGCCTGACGGCCGATCGCCTGGCGTCCTGCTACCGATTGGCCACGGTCATTCTGGGCGATCCGATCGAGGCCGAAGACGCCACGCACGACGCCGCCGTTCGGGCCTGGGAACGCTGGGGCTCGCTCCGCGATCCGGACCGGTTCGATGCCTGGTTCGGGCGGATTCTCGTCAACGAATGCCGCGATCGCCTGCGAAGGCGCCGGACGAGACCGCCTGCGGCAGAACTCACAGAGCGCTACCACGCCGGCCGGAGACTCGGCGACGGCACTCAAGCGATCGCCGAACGGCAGGCCCTCGCCCAGGCCATCGCCGAGCTCGAACCGGACCACCGTATCGCGATCGTTCTGCACTACTACCTCGAGCTCAGCGCGGAGCAGATCGCCGAACGGACGGGCGCGCGCGTGGGGACGGTCAAGTCGCGCCTCCACTATGGCCTCAAGGCGCTGCGGGCCGCGCAAGACGCATCCGCCCGGACCGAAGGAGGACGGCGTTGAGCGACGAGAGACTCGACCGAGAGCTGGGCGAGATCCTCCGGGCCGCCGCCGATGTCGAGCTGCCCGCACGGCTGGCCGACCGGGTTGCGTCCATCCCGAGCCGCCGGTCTCAGAGTGCCGCGAGCCGCGGGGCGATCGGCGGGGCTCGCACCCGGCTGCCGATCGGATCGATGGCGCTGGTCGGGGTCGTCATTCTGGCTCTGGTTTGGGGCGTGCCGCGGCTTGCCCCCGGCTTTGCGCCTTTCGGAGCGGCTACGGCCTGCGGTGCCGGACCTACCCCTCGGCCGCCTGTGACTGTGAAGAGCGGGCCGACTCCGACGACATTGCCCGCAACGCCCAGCCCGACTGGTCCAGTGGGACCGACTCCGACCCAGGCGCCCGGCTATTTCGAGCCGGCAGGTTCCATGACGACTTCGCGAGCCGGCGCAACGGCCACGCTCTTGCTGGACGGCCGCGTCTTGATTGTCGGTGGCAGCAGTGGCGCCGGGTACCCGACGGCATCGGCCGAGCTCTACGACCCCGAGACCTGCTCCTTCAGCGCCACGGGATCGATGCCGGCCCCGCGCGCCAACTACACAGCCACACCGCTGACGGACGGCCGGGTGCTGATCGCCGGCGGCTTCGATGGCTTCACCAACAGCCTGGCCACTGACTTGCTATACGACCCCACCACGGGTGCATTCCGCGCTACGGGATCCATGACCTCGCCACGTTCCAACCCCTCTGCCACGCTGTTGGGCGACGGCCGGGTCCTCATCGCGGGCGGGGAGGGCGTATCGCCCAACCATGAGGTCGACCTCGCCTCGGCCGAGATCTACGATCCGAAGACGGGCCGGTTCACTCCCACCGGATCGATGGGAACCGCGCGAGTTGGTGCCGCCACCGCTCCTCTGCCGGGCGGCAAGATCCTCTTCGTCGGCGGTGTGTCGACTGCCTGCACCGCTGCCGGTTGTGACGATCGGCCGGCTTCCGCGGCCGAGGTGTACGACCCGGCCACAGGCACCTTCAGCCCGACCGGCTCACTCCTCGCCGGATGGGCATCCTCCGCGACGGCACTAAAGGACGGTCGGGTCCTCGTCCTTGGCGCGATCAGAAACCTGCCCATCCCCGTTCTGCCGATCATGCGCCCGCAGGCGGAGCTGTACGACCCGAAGACCGGCAAGTTCACGATGACGGGCGGACATCAGACGCCCGTTGGGATGAACGCGACGTTGTTGCCGGACGGGCGTGTGCTTGTTCTGGGGAGCTTCGATGCCGCCAACGGCGGCGACACCGTCAGTGCAGCCGTGCTCTACGACCCCACGACCGGCACCTTCGCCCCAACCGGATCGATGGCCGTCGCGCGCTCAGGCCCCACCGTGACGCTGCTCCGCGACGGCCGGGTGCTCGTCGCCGGCGGAGCCGGGCCCCGTGGTGGGGACGTGCCGGGTCCCCCCCTCGACTCGGCCGAGCTGTTCGTGCCGTAGATCCCGACCTCAGGCGAGGGCGCCACGCCGCCTCGGGCCTGGCGAATTCGCCTCGATCCGCGTCATGGGACTGGATCTTGGAGTCGCCACTCCCACTGTATCGTGTAGTGCCTTGGTGTTAGATCGTGACTCCCAGGAAGGGGAGGTCTGGCGCCACTCGCCCGGGGGCAATGCCCATGTCGCGTTCGTATCGTGTCTTTGGAATCCTTCTGCTGGTCGTGGCCAGCCTGCTGGTTGCCGCATCGCCGGCAGCCGCCTCGACGGGCGCCATAGGCAAGGACTTCACCCTGCCTGCCGTCACCAGGACCACCTACTCGATCTCGGGGACGGTCCGCGTCAACTCGACGTCGGCCGCCGTGTCGGGCGTCGAGGTGTCCGCGGCGAGCACGAGCGCCTCTGGACCGTTCACTTACGGCTCGGCACTCACGAAGGCGAGCGGCCTATACACGATCAGTAGCCTGCTGCCCGGCTCGTATACCCTCCGGTTCGACCCACCGAGGACGACCAACCTGCAGCACGGCTATCGAACCGCCACCGCGCCGACCTACTTCAGCGCCAAGACACCGGTGGTCGTGACAATCACAACTGCTTCGCTCACCGGTAAGGACATCCGGCTGCTGCACGGCTTCGAGATCTCCGGGAAGGCGACCCGATCGAACGGGACGACGGCCATCCCGATGCTCCCGGTCAACGCTGACGGCGCGAGCGGCAGCGACGGCACGACGACCGACTCCGCGGGCAACTACACCCTGATGGGTCTGTCGCCGGGTTCGTACGAGGTCAGCTTCGGGCACGACCCCACGGCCAGCAACCAGACCGGATGCTGGTATTCGGCCGTCGCGTCCAAGTTCTCTGCCACCTGCGTCTCCCACACGGCGGTCGCCATCAGCGCGGCCAACGTGACCGGGATCAGCCCCAAGATCCCCAACGGCCTCGAGATCACCGGCTACCTCAAGACGCGCGACGCGTCACCGCTGCCGGTCGCCGACGCAGCCGTCTTCGCGAATGGGCCCGAGCACGAATGGGCCTATAGCGACGCCACGGGCAAGTACACCATCACGGGCCTGAACCCGGGCTCGTACCAGATCCTGGCCAATGGTCCCTACAACACGCGGTTCGTCAGCGGCTACTACAACGCCACCGGGCCCTACTTCTGGGGCAGGCTGACGGCATGGGCATCGCCTGTGACCATCTCCTCTGCAATCACGACCCTGCCGATCATCAAGCCGCCGTCCGGATACTTCATCAAGGGCAAGATCACCAACATCTCCGGCACCGGGCTCAGTTCCGTCTTCGTCGAGTCCTTGGGCGGGGCGGGCTCGCCATACGAGAACCCCGGCAACTTCACCGACTCCTCGGGCAACTACTCCATCGGACCGCTGTCGGCCAACCAGTCGTACAAGATCCACGCGATCACTACTTACTCCTCCGACCCGTCCGTCATGCCGGGCTGGTATCTCAGCAGCCCGCCTAACAACTTCACCGCGGCCGCGTCGTCGGCGCTCTCGCTCCTGATGACCGGCGACAAGAACGCGATCAACATGCGCCTCCCTGTGGGCGCCGCGATCTCAGGAACCGTGACGATCACCGGGGGCGGCGCATGTGGCAACTGCACCGTCTACGCGTTCGACGCCACGGGAGTCCAGGTCGAGCAGACATCAACCACGCTATCCGGCGCGTACACCCTGTCCGGTCTCCCGGCCGGCAGCTACCGCGTAGAAGCGTGGTCGATGGATCCGGCGATCGACGCAACGCACGTTCGAATCATCACCGAAGGCTTCTACAAGTCCGGGGCTGCCCCCCACTTCAGCGCCACGCTGGCGGGCGCCACGGCGATCGCGGTCACGCCATAGAGCGTTCACCGTTCTGACAGCTGTGCGAGGCGGCCCATCGACGGCCGCCTCGCCGTTTCAGCGGCGAATTGGCACAGACGACACCGACGACACGCTCCTCTGTCAGATGTGCCGATGCAAGTCGGTTTCGGGCGACGTTTCCGGCGCGTCCTGATCCCGTGGTGGCTGTTCCCAGCCCATCTCCTCAGCCTCGCGTTTGGTGAGGTTGAGGTACACCACCTCGTGCTCGACATTGGCGATGTGGGACGCGGGAACGTACAGATGTCCGCGAAGTCCGGCTCTCGACGCGAGGATGTAGTTCTGGCCCACGCATTGGACCGTGCCGAAACGGCGCCCGTCATTGCCGAGGATCGCCCAGCCGGCCTTCAGTTCCGCCATTCGCATACGCTCTCGACCTCCTCGCCTGTGCGTCGCACCTACTTTAGCAGTGGGCGCCCGAGCGCCGGAGGACCGGGCGGTCCTTGCGCCCGCACGGGCGATCTAACTTGTCGACGCCGCCGAGGATTGGCGCGACCGGCTGCCGCGAGTTCGGCCGGCGGTACATCACGTCCCCGGCGAGTTACGAGCGTGCGGGGCCGTCAGGTCCGGAGCCGGAGCCAACAAGGATGATGGCCCCCGGTGTTCATCCAGGGGCCATCGGTGCTCATCACGCGGGCAGGGTTACTTGCCCTTCTTGTCCTTCTTGTCCTTCTTCTTACCGGCCAAGCTGGTCTCCTATCGGCGGGTCGAAACATGCACAGTGTAGGACTTCAGATGGCGCTTGCAGCAGCCTGGAACAGGCCGCCCGCCAGACGAAGACTTGATCATCGTCTCGAGGCGGCGGTGGTCGCCGAGCGGCTCCGCGCGAGAGTCGACCGTGCCGCGGGCAGCCACCCGCCCCACCCGGCCCGGCCCGGCCAGCACGACGATCCGCCTTCCGGATTGCATGGGTCGACTGTCGGGTCGAAGTCGGACGTCGTATGCGTTTCGAACCGCTAGGGCGGGCCCTGCAGGAATGTCGTCGGAGGCCGGCCGAAGAGCCCTCGGACGGAGTTCAGGTTCAGGTATGCGAGCACCGACAGATGAACGGTCAGGCCGATGATGTCCAGGCCGGTGACGCCCCACTCGAACACGGACAAGACATCGAAGCCGATCAGGACGATGCTGAGTAGACAGGCCTGGATCCAGGCCTCCGGTCGCATCGACCACAGCCTCCGGGCGACCGCGAACCCGGCCACCGACGTCGCAAGGTAGGCCAGGCCCATGACCAGGTCCAGCCCAGCCTCCGCCTCCTGGTAGTAGTTGCTGACGTTGGCCCAGTAGAGCAGGTCGACCACGACGGTCAGCCCAACGATGCCGATGACGATCTCGACGACGGTCAGGATCGCGAGCCCAATCGGTCGCGCGGCGCCGGTGCCGAACGGGACGGAGGGGTTGTAGCCGGCCGGCGGGGCGCCATATGGCAATCCCGGTGGCGCAACCGGCGGGGCGGGCGGAGTCCCGAACGCAGCGGGCGTTGCCGAGACTCCACGCGGATCGAGGGGCGGCGCGAATGATGGGGGCACGGCGGAGACGGCAGGCGGAACCGGAGCGAATGGCCTGGAAGGCTGGCCCGGCGAGACGCCGACCGGCCCGTTCGACCTCAGGCTTGCGCCGCAGGCATGGCAGAAGATCGCCCCGGCCCACGGTCTCGCGCCGCAGCGCCCGCACACAGTCATATCCGCCAAGAGGAGCCCTCCATCCATTCCGGCCCGAGACGGGCATCCGGCAGATCCTACCGGGTCAGAAGCGCTGAGATGCGGTCTCACGGTCGGGCGTGAGCGATGAAGCCGCACGCGGGCAAGTGACGAGCGTTCGGGGCCGCGCACACGAGGTCGCGGACCTGCCGCAGACCTATACTCGATTCATCGGCTACGTCCCACGTGCCGAGGTTCGTGACATCTCTCGGGCGATCGGCACAAGAGGAGAAGACCGGATGGCGGCCAGGACCGTACGTGACTTCCAGGTGGGATTGGACATCGGACCCATCGTGGATGCGTGGGCACAGTCAAATCACTACGGCTTCCGCGGTATGTCACCGGACGGCACCCGCAACTACCAGCGCGGCAACGGAATCCTCACCGGCGCCATGCCACTCACGATCCGCCAGTACGGTCCGGCGGTTCACCTGGAAGGCTGGATCCACGCCACGCTGGTGGCGCGGCTGTGCGCCCTCTTCTTGATCCCCACCGACATGGGCATCGAGTCGGGTGGCGTGAAGGGCGTTCTTCCACGGTCGATGGCCCGCGGCGCCGTCAACAAGCTGCTCGCGCAACTCGGTCAGCCGCCCATCGAGTAGTCGTCGACTGGTTCGCGCCCATCGAATGGCTACCGGCTATTGAGGGTGGCGCAACGGCCGCTACGTTTGAGCCGCGGTAAGGCCCGCGGAGTACTATCTACCTATGATCGATCCCAGGCAGACCGTCCGCACAACCGCACCCGGCGAGACCATCTCGACGTTTGAGTGGCGCGGCCTTCACCTCCACGTCGTCACCCTGGAGCCGCTCCCCGCCGACCAGTTCCGCACGATCGAACAGGCGTTGGCGAAGGTGAAGAGCGTCGGACAGTTCGCGGACGTGGTTGGCATAGTCCTCGGACGTCACGTCCGGATCAGGACCGAGCGCCCGTCACCGGACGTCAGGCTCGAAGTCGGAAAATAGGCTTCGGCCTGTCCACGGCGCCGAATCACACCGGCGAGCGTGAAACCATAGCCGAGGCGGAGAGCGCGAGCGCCAGCTCTACCAGCAGGTACGTCACCTGCGGATGAGCGTCGGAAGGCTCGCCGTCCGCCCAGCCCGCCCTACTGCACTGTGATCGTTTGCGACCCGGTGAAGGCCGCGACCTTGTCGGTGGCTCGGACCCACTGGCTGCCGGCGGTCCGCAGAACGATCCCGGCCGTGAAGGCGTGGACGCCCTTGTCGGCCGCCTTGAACGCGTAGTCGGCCGGAAGTGTCGCCCTGGTATCGGAGCTCGTGAAGTGGATCGCGCCCAGGTATCCGGTGGCGACGTTGCCGTAGGCGTCGAGGGCTTTCACCATCACGGTGTGGGTGGCACCAGCCACATAGGGGTTGAAGGTGCTGACCGACAGGTGCGTCACTTTGGCGGGAGTGACGGTCACCGTCTGGGAGCCGGTGATCGACGCGGTCACCTTGTCGGTGGCACGGACCCACTGGCTGCCGGCGGTCTTGAGGACGACACCGAGCGAGAACACGTGGACACCCTTTTCGGCCGCCTTGAACGCGTAGTCCGCCGGCAGGGTCGCCTTCGTGTCAGAGCTCGTAAAGTGGATCGCGCCGAGGTATCCGGCGGCGACGTTGCCATAGGCGTCGAGGGCTTTCACCGTCACGGTGTGGGTGGCACCAGCGATGAAGGCGAAGGTGCTCACGGACAGGTGCGTCGCCACGCCGGGAGTGACGGTCACCGTCTGCGAGCCGGTGATGGACGCGGTGGTCTTATCGGTGGCACGGACCCACTGGCTGCCGGCGGTCCGCAGGACGAGCGCCGGGTTGAGCGTGAGGGCAAAGGCATGGACGCCGCCGTCTGCGGAGGTGAAGGTGTAGTCCGCGGGCACGCTGGCCCTGGTGTCGGAGCTCGTGAAGTGGATAGCGCCCCGGTAGCCGGTGGCGACGTTGCCGTAAGCGTCGAAAGCCTTCACCGCAACGGTGTGGGCGGCACCCGCGACAAAGGCGAAGGTGCTGACGGATAGGTGCGTGGCGGAGCCTGGTGTGACGTGAAGCGTGGCCGTGCTCACCTGCCAGCCATCTGTGCCGGTGACTGTGTGAGTGCCGACGACGGTGGACGTACACGAGTGAGCCGGGCAGGCGGTGCCCGAGTCGATCGTGAAGGTCGTCTCGGAGGTGGCGTCCCAGGAGTTGCCGTATGCGTCGAAGCCCCGGGCCGTGTAGACCTGACTCAGACCCGCGGCGATCGTCGCGCCAGAGGGGCTCACGCCCAGGTGGTCCCAACCGGCGTGGCTGATGGCGATGGCGTAAGAGGTCCCGGTGATTGCGGAGTTGTTGGTGTCGGTGACGGTGAGCGTCTGGGAGCCGGCTGTGTGGAACGTCGCGTAGAAGACGGGAGCAATTCCCTGGTCCGTGCTCTGGAACGTGTAGTCGGCGGGCTTGGCGGCGTGGCTGTCGGAGCTCGTGAAGTGGATCGTGCCGGTGTAGCCGGTGTTCACGAGATAGTCCGAGTACTGGGCGTTCACCCAGCAAGGTGTCGCGGCGCCGGCCATGGCGCCGCTGCAGTTAATGGAGAACGCACCGCCGTTCGGTACCACATTCGTCGTGGCGGACGTTTGCAGGCTGAGGCTGGTGTCGGTGACGGTAACGGTCTGGGACTTCTCCGATGCAAAGACGACCGTAAATGTGTGCGTTCCCGCGTCGCTCGTGTTGAACGTGTACGAGCCCGGCAGCGTGGCGCTCCCGTCAGTCGACGTGAACCCGACCGTGCCCGTGTAGTTGGTAGCGACGTTGCTGTCGGCATCCCTCACGGTGACCTCTACCTGCGTCTCGTGGCCCACGACCGCGGTCGACGGGGTAGAGGCCGTGAGGCTCGCCGCCGGCCCGGGAGCCACGTCGATTGTCAAACTCCCGCTCGTGACGGTCGGGTCGGTGACGTCGGTCACCGTAATGGTCTGCGACCCAGCCGTGATCGGAATCATCACGAACAGATGAACCCCGAGGTCGCCGAAGTCGCACGTAGGGAGGGGATTGGAGAAGGTGTAGTCGTAGGGCAACATGGCCGCAGCGTCGGTGGATGAGACGTGGACGGTGTGGTTGAAGCAGGCGTTCACGCCGCCACCGGGGGCAACGGCATAGACCCGGAACTTGAAGTTGTCGCCGGCTACGGCTGCGCTCGCGTCGATAACGGATAGCGAACCGCTCCCCGCGGCACGAGCCGGCGACGGCACGGTGAGTGCCGCCCCCGCGAGCACGAGCGCGGCGCCGAAAGCGAAGATGCAAGACAGGCGACTCGGCCTGTGCGACCTGACGGCAAGCACGACGTCCTCCCCCTGGCCGTCGGGCAGCAGGCGACAGCCGCACACTGATTGCTTCGGCCGGGCCGGCCAACGCCGCCGTTGAAACCCGAGCGCGCCCCATGCGCTCCCGGCGCCCAGCCGCTATTCGTCGCTCCGCCGCGGGCAAGCCTCACGGGGACGGATCAGTTTGTCCGTGCCGGATCGTGGCCATCCTAGGCCTGCCCGGATCGTGGCGCAAGGTGGTCTGGGCCGGGCCTGCCCATGAGTCTGCACCTGGTCCGCTGGCCAGATCCGCGTCTCGCGCTCTATAGAGTTCCGGCGCTCGAATCCGCCGATCGGATCAAGGAGCTGTCGATCAAGCTGCTCTGTCCGGGCCACGAAGCGCCCGTTCACATGTGAATCGGGCCGGCCACGACCGATGATCCTCGACCGCGTCCCGCTAGCTCGGGCTCAACCGGCGCCGGCGACGGACCTCGCGCTGCCTGAAGAACCACCAGAAGCCTATTGCCAGGGTGCTGTAGACGAACACGGTCAGGGCGATCGTCCAGAGGCCGGTAGGGCTCGGGTTGGGCTCGTAACTGCTCACCGGATAGAGGATCACGTGGGCAAACAAGAGGAGCGACATCGCCCACACCACGGCCCACCTTGCGCGATTCCATGAGAAGAGTTCTTCGCCCTCGAGGTAGCGCAAGGGGATCAGGCCGATCGCGCAACCTTCGACCGCGGTGACGAACATCCGGGCGAGCAGCCGGTTGGCCACGACCGCGCCATCCCCGGCGATCGGCCCGCCCGGCTGGAACGGCACGCGGACAAACCAGGCCACGAAACCGACCGCAAGCAAGATCGTGACGCCCCGAAACGCCATGCGCCCCCTGTCATCCGCGCTCAGGACGACCGCGAACGTGAAGCCACCGATGATTCCGTAGACGTACCCCGGCTCGACCGCGGTGACCCGCGTGATCAGGACGCAGGCCGCGGCGAGGCCAAGAGTCCAGAGCGCCACCTTCACCTTGCCGCCCTGGCCGTAGTGCCGGCGAACGTAGAGCTCGCCCGGGACCTGTGACACCGCCGTGCCGACCGCGATCCCGAACAAAGTCGTCCCGAACGTCTCGAGCCCGTTGCGGAACGGGAAGGTTGGCTCCAGGAACGAGTACAGCAAAGTCGCGAGGCCGAGGTACGCGAGCAGGCCGGCCCTGGTCGTGGACAGCGCCTTGACTCGGGTTCCTGCGCCGGCCAGGTGACGCCGGCCGCGCATCCACTTCGGGCGGCGCCGGCGCACCCAACGCTCGATCAAGGTCCGGTTGGCGGAGAGCGTGCGGTTGAAGATCGGCGTCGGGGCGCCGAGCAGGAGCATGAGGAGCATGGTGATCCCTATGCTCCGGGCCACGTCCGCGGGTGCGAGGGACACGTCGAAGGGGCCGGGCACCGCGTCGGTAATCGACGGCGCGGCTGCCACCGGTGCGTCGAGCAGGAGGACGGCGAGCTCGTCGGCGCTGACTTCGGAGACGAACGCCCGACCTGTGACTGGGTCGAGAGCGGCGGCCGAGCCACCGCGGACGCCTTCGAGGTCCGCGGCCAGGCGGAGCGTCCCGTTCGCGGCGATGTCGTAGACGAGCGCTGCCGCACGATCGCGGAGCGGCACGAGGAGCGCGTGCCGGCCCGGCAGCAGAACAGCGGTCGAGGCCCCGCCCCGACCGGCAGGCCCAGCGGCGCCCGTCGGATCCGGGTCGATCGGCGAGCTCGACGTCTGCTTGAGCACGTCGCCGGGTCCGACCGAGATCGTCGAGATGCTGCGGGCTCCGTCCTCGACGACAAGTACCGCGCCGCTGGCCGGGTCGGGGACGATCGCGGTTGGGCCGGAAGCGGGAAGCGACCCGCCGATGATCGCCGGCGTGGATGCGCTCGCGTCGATGACCGAAACGCTGCCCCCGCCGGGGCTGCCGGCTGCGTTCGTCGTGGTCGCACCGGCGTACACGACCTCCCTGGCCGCATCGAGGGCAAGGGCGGAAACTGAGCCTGGGAGCGTGATCGTCGTCTCGATCGTCAGATCTGCGCTCAGCACGAGCAATTCGGCGGCGCCCTGGATGGCCACGAACAGCCGCCCGGACTTGGGGTCGAACACCATCAGCGACGGGTTGCCTGGGACGTCCGTCGTCCGGAGCAACACCGGCGTCCGCGCCCGCCCATCGACCTCGGCAACCCGGCAGTCCGCGGTCAGCGAGACGAACACGTGACCGGTACCCGGGTCCAGCGCCACGTCACTTGGGAAGCCTCCGACCGGGATCCGGGTCTCGACGTGAATCGTGGACGGATCCAGCGGGCGACCGTCGATCACGGACAGCGTGCCGGCGGTCAGGTTCGTGACGAACACTCGACCCCGAGGGTCCGTCGAGTCGACGACGATGCCGCCGGGGCTGGGCATCGTGTCCACCGTGCCTCCGACCCGGTCGACGATCACAGGGTCGGTGCTCGCGGCGATGGGTGCCGGACCGCCGCCAAACCCGCCGAACGTGCAAGACGTTGCGGCCGGAGTTGATGGCGATGGCGATGGCGACGGCGCCGTGCTCGCGGTCGCGCTCGGAGAAGGGACCGGAGTCGTGCGGCTGAAGCTGAATGTGCCGCTCCGGCCGTTTGTGTCCTTGAACGTCCCGGAGAGGACCTTGCCGTCGGGGGAGACGACGCCGGTAGAGTGCGAGGTGTAGCCCGCCGTCACCGAATCGAATTTCACCGTGTTGCCGCTGACCGACCCGGTGACCGTATACGTCGCGGCGTTCGCGGTTCCGGAGATCGCTCCGGTCGAGAAATCCTCGGATGTGATGGCGAGCGTATTGTGGAACGAGCCGATGTTCGCGACGGCGAACCCGTCCCAGTTGCCTCGCACGTCGACCGGACCGGCGGCCAGCACTGCGGACGTGGTCAACGCAAGGACGAACGCCGTCGCCAGGACGCCCGCCACGACCCGCCGCATTCTTGCTCCAGCCTCGCCTCGCCGACCGCGGGCATATGCCCGGGGAGGCGCCGACGCTACCACAGGGTGTCGTGCGGCGTGGGAGTGTCCTGGCTGGCGAGGAAGGACCACGACAAGACCTTCGCGGAGGTCGCCGCACGACCGATCTGCCCGTCGGCGAGGGACGCCCGTCGTCGCTATCCATTGCACCAGGCCCCCGCCGGGGACGATGATCTGCTCGACGGCGCGGCCGCATGCGTCCAGCGGGCTCGTGCCGTATGGAGGGTTCCCGATGGCTGCCGAACCGTTCCCCGAGCCGATCGTTCTCGACGATGCCGCTCCCGAAGCTCCGCCGCCCGAGCCGGCCCGCTCGCGGCGCTCGATCCTGGGGGCCGGCCTGGCCGGGCTGGCCGGGCTCGTCCTCGGCTCACTGGGTCGACCGCTACCCGCGGAGGCTGCCGCGGGCGGCTCGCTCATCATGGGATCCGCCAACAGCGCCGGGACCACCGACACCAGTCTTTCGACCAATTCGAGCGGGACCGCTCTCCAGGCCACCCAAAACGGAGCCGGAACTGCTTTGCGTGGCATCGCCAACAACGGCATCGCGGGTTTCTTCACCAGCGCTAACGGTTCGGGCGTGTCCGGCGTGGTGGCCAACAACACCAAGTACGGCGTGTACGGCGGCAACGACGCGTTGACCTACGGCGGCGGTGCCGCGATCCGCGCCAACGGTGAACAGAACCACGGCCTGGTTGCGACCACGGCCGCCACCAGCGCCTATGCCATCAAAGCAACGAACACGAACCCGGGCAGCGGCGGTTCGGGCGGTCCAGCGATCCGTGCCCTGGCGGGAGGAGGCACCGATGCAAAGCTCGATGGGCTGGGCGTGCTTCACGGCGCCGGGGAGTTCTGCGGCACGATCGGGGTCGTGGCCATGGCCAGTGGAAGCGGCTATGGCGTCTACGGTTCCAGTCAATCGTCGACTGGAATCTACGGTTCCAGTGTCTCGGGTGATGGCGTCTACGGTTCTAGCGACTCGGCGTATGGCGTCTGCGGTGCCAGCGCGTCGGGGTACGGCGTTTACGGTTCCAGCGACTCGGAGGCCGGGGTCTTCGGTGAGAGCGAGTCGGGCTACGGCGTCTCCGGCTACTGCAGCAGCGGGGATGGCGTCCTCGGTTCCAGCGACTCGGGGTACGGGGTCTACTGCAACGGCAAGGCGGGAGTCTCCGGCAACCTACACGTCGTCGGCACGCTGTCCAAGGGCGGCGGCTCGTTCAAGATCGACCATCCCCTCGATCCGGCCAATAAGTTCCTGTACCACAGTTTCGTCGAATCGCCCGACATGAAGAACGTCTACGACGGCGTCGTGACGCTCGATTCGAAGGGCGAGGCCGCGGTGACCTTGCCCGACTGGTTCGAGGCCCTCAACCGCGACACCCGTGTCCAGCTGACGGCGGTTGGCCAGGCGGCGCCTGATCTTCACGTGAGGACAAAGGTCCAGAACGGCGCCTTCTCGATCGCAGGTGGCAAGGCGGGCCAGGAGGTGTACTGGCAGCTCACCGGCATCCGAAAGGATGCCTGGGCGGACGCCCATCGAATCCCGGTCGAAGAGGAGAAGCCCGCCGCGGAGCGCGGGCTCTACCTCCACCCGACCGAGCACGGCCAGTCTGCCGCCAAGGGTATCGATGCGGTTCGCAACGCCGCGATGAAGCCGCACGCGGGTAAGTAGCGGGTCGAACGGGGGCTGAGCAGGTCGTGGCGCCCGATCCGTTACCTCATGGCCACACTGGAGCCTGAGGACCTTCTGACGGCTTCAACGTCGACAACCCGAACCCTGCGGGGAGACGCTGGGTTGTCGACACGTGCGTGGGGACTACACCTGGGCGCGGCCTGCTCGGGGTCGGGTTCGTAGCAGCTGGCCCTTCAAGCACCTCGCCAGCCACGCTTCGAACTCGTCGGCGCTCCAACCCCCGATGTCCGTGAGCTCGGCATAGACCTCCGGCAAGGTCAGCGCGTCGAGGATGGCCGTCGCATGCGCCACGTCAACCGCGGGCGCCAGCTGTCCTTCGAGCGACCGGACGAAGCGTGCGATGCCGGCGCGCCGCATGCCGAGCACCTGCTCCACTTCGGCGCGGACCGACGGATCGGTCGCTGCTGCGTTGCTGTGGATCGCAACCACATCGTGCCCGAACTCCCAGCGTCGGCGGATCGAGCTTGCGAACAACTCGAGCTTCCGCTCCGTTCCGGCCTCGCTCATGGCGTCTTCGTATAGCGCCTCCGCAGCCGGTTGGCGCAGGATCGTGTCGCGAAGCTCGTGCAGGATCCCAGCCTTCGAGCCGTACACCGCGTATACCGTCTGCACCGCCACGCCGGCCTCGTCGGCGACGGCCTGGAGCGTCGTCGCACCGTAGCCGCGGCTCCCGAAAAGGGTCCGCGCGGCATCGGCAATACGCCGACGGGTGACGGCCGCCCGCTCGTCCCGCAGGGTAAGCCTCCCTTTGACATCGCCCATGTCGGTAGAGTATCACTCTACGTCAATAGAGTACCACTCTAATGAACGTAGGAGATGGCATGTCGACCGAAGAGAACATCGCGGCGTTCCGCAGGCTCATCGAAGTTGGTTTCACTCAGGGCGACCTCAGCGTCGTGGACGAGTTGGTCTCCCCCGCATGCATCGAGCACCAGAGAGGGAATATGCCCGGCATCGAAGGCACGAAGGCGACGATCACGACCCTTCGCAGGTGGTTCTCGGACTTCGAGCTCACCGTCGTCAAGGTCGCAGCCGACGGCGACACCGTCTGGTCGCTCAACCGCGCCCGAGGCGTGAACACCGGTTCGGTCATGGGCTTCCCGCCCACCGGCAAGTCGTTCGAGACCGACGTCATGGACGTCGCCCGGTTCGAGGACGGCAAGATCGTCGAGCACTGGGGCGTGCCCGATCAGCTCGGCCTGCTCATGCAGCTCGGCTTGATGAAGCGGCCGCAGTCCGTCGGCGCCCGCTGAGTTCGGGCGGCATCAGGGCCAGGAGTCAACCGGAGCGTTTGGGCCGCGAGGAGGCGCATGCGGAGCCGGTGGGACGGGCACTCTGGATTGGCTCCGCATATGGCAGTGCGGACAACTCGGGCGCACGCGCCGGGTCGAGTCCGTGTCTGTGGCCGCCCGAATGCGTCCGGAGGTGGCGCCCGAATCCTTGAGCGCTATTCCTTCCGGCCGGGCGGCCAGGTCCCCATGACCTGACGAAGAATCGCGAACTCGCCGACGTGGTAGGCGTTGTGGTCGGCGACCAGGCGGACCTCGCGGAGGATGGTGTGCCCCGGGGTGTTCGGGATCGTTGCCAGCAGGTCGGTGGCGGGATCGGCCACGAGCTCGTGGAGCGCCGTGCGGTCGGCCCTAAAACCCTCGACCGTCAGCGCGAACTGCTTGGGCGTCGCAGAAGCGTCGCGCGCCGGCCAGTACTCCTCCGGCCAGTTGGGCGCGAGGTATTTGCGGTTCCGAATGTAGTCGAGGATGTCCGCCTGAGCGATCCGGATGTGCTCGAGCAAATGCCAGGACGTGTACGGCACGTTCGGCGGCATCCGGTTGATGGCGTCATCTGGGAAGTCCGCCACGGCGGCGTCAATCGGCATATGGGCGCCGTGCCCGTCGATGAGCGCGAGGAGCTGCTCGCGCAGGATGTCGCTGGCGACCATTTCGTCCTCGGTCTGCTGGACTCGTCGGCGCGTGGCCTTGGCGCCCAGGTGCTCGATGCCCTGGACGCGCCCTCCACGCTGGTCGCCGACAATCCTGCCCCATCGACCGTAATTCGTCCCGGTCGCCGCGCAAGAACCGCGGTCGGCCGCGCAATGCCGGCTGGCCGGCGTCGATGTGTTTGAGGATCGACCGGATCTGTAACCCCGATTCTCGCAGACCCATTGCGTCTCGCTCCCGACGGGAGCGATGATCCGCTCGACGGTGCGGCCGCACGCGTCCAGCGGGCTCGCGCCGAGTGGAGGGTCTCCCGATGGCTGCCGAACCGTTCACCGAGCCGATCGTTCTCGACGATGCCGCTCCCGAAGCTCCGCCGCCCGAGCCGGCCCGCTCGCGGCGCTCGATCCTCGGGGCCGGTCTGGCCGGCCTGGCCGGGCTGGTTCTCGGCTCGCTCGGGAGACCGCAAGCGGCGGATGCCGCGGCAGGTGGCTCGCTCGTCATGGGAGCCTCCAACGACGCCGGGACCACGAACACGGATCTCGCCACCAACTCGACCGGCACCGCTCTCTATGTCCACCAGAACGGCACGGGCACGGCCGTTCGGGGTATCGCCAACAACGGCATCGCCGGCTTCTTCACCAGCTCGAACGGATCGGGTGTCAGTGGCGTCGTGGCCAACAACACCAAGTACGGCGTCTACGGCGGCAACGACGCTCTGACCTACGGTGGCGGCGCCGCCATCCGGGCCGCGGGCGGCCAGAACCACGGCCTCGTGGCCACTACGGCGAGTACCTCCGCCTTCGCCATCAAGGCGACGAACACGAACGCGGGCACCGGATATGCAGCCGGGCCATGCATCCGCGCCCTTTCGGGAGGCGGCACCGACGCCGACATCGATGGGCTGGCGCTGCATCGCGGCGCGGGGGAGTTCTGCGGCGCCAGCGGCGTGGTTGCCGTCGGCAAGTCGAGCTTCGGCGTCTACGGCTCCAGCGTCTCGTCGTACGGCGTGAACGGTGTCAGCAACTCGATGGCCGGCGTCTACGGTGTCAGCGACACGGGGGACGGTGTCCACGGTTCCAGCTCGTCGGCGACCGGCGTCTACGGCCGCTGCGACTCAGGAGTTGGCGTCTACGGCTCGACCGATTCGGGGTTTGGCCTCTACAGCAACGGCGACGAGATAGTCAACGGCGACCTGAACGTCATCGGCACCCTGTCCAAGGGCGGCGGCTCGTTCAAGATCGACCACCCCCTCGATCCCGCGAACAAGTTCCTCTATCACAGCTTCGTCGAATCGCCGGACATGCTCAACGTGTACAGCGGCACGGTCACGCTCGATGCCAAGGGCGAGGCGACTGTCAGTCTGCCGGCCTGGTTCGACGCCCTCAATCGAGACGCTCGGATCCAGCTCACAGCGGTCGGCGAGTTCAGCCCGCTGTACGTCAAGTCGGAGATGCACGGGGGCTCCTTCTCGATGGCTGGTGGCAAGGCTAGCCAGCGGGTGTACTGGCAACTCACCGGCATCCGACAGGACGCTTGGGCCAACGCCCACCGCATCCCGGTGGAAGAGGAGAAGCCGGCAGCCGAGCGCGGGCTCTACCTCCATCCGACCGAGCACGGCAAGCCCGACACCAAGGGGATCGAGCAGGTCCGGAACGCCGCGATGAAGCCGGCCGGTCACAAGTAAAGCCTGCGCCCATTGCACCGGACCTCCGCCGGGTCGATGATCCGCTCGGCGGTGCGGCCGCATAGGTCCTAGCGAATCTCGCGCCGTTGGAGGATTCCTCGAATGGCTGCCGAACCGCTGACCGAACCCATCCTTTTCGCCGATGCCGCCCCGGACGCTCCACAACCCGAGCCGGCCCGCTCGCGGCGCTCCATCCTTGGGGCCGGCCTCGCCGGCCTCGCCGGTCTGGTCCTGGGCTCGTTGGGGAGACCGCAAGCGGCGGATGCCGCGGCAGGTGGCTCGCTCATCATGGGTGCCTCCAACGACGCCGGGACCACGAACACGGACCTCGCCACCAACTCGACCGGCACCGCTCTCTATGTCCACCAGAACGGGACCGGCACGGCTGTCCGGGGCATCGCCAACAACGGCATCGCCGGCTTCTTCACAAGCTCGAACGGCTCGGGCGTGAGTGGCGTGGTAGCGAACAACACCAAGTACGGCGTGTACGGCGGTAACGACGCTCTGACCCACGGCACCGGAGCCGCCATCCGGGCCGCGGGCGAGCAGAACCACGGCCTCGTCGCAACCACGGCCAACGCGAGCGCCTTCGCCATCAAGGCCACGAACACCTACGCCGGTACCGATCCGTCGGCCGGAGCTGGCATCCGCGCCCTGGCGGGTGGCGCCACCGACGCCAACATCGATGGGCTGTCGCAGTGGCACGCCGCCGGGGAGTTCTGCGGCGCGACCGGCGTCCTGGCCGTGGCCAGTCCGGGGGATGGCGACGGCGTCTACGGTCTCAGCAACTCAGGGTTAGGCGTCTACGGCTACAGCAACTCGGGGATGGGCGTCTACGGCTACAGCCACTCGGCGTACGGCGTCTACGGCTACAGCACGTCGGGAACGGCCTCCGTCTACTGCGACGGGGACGGGTACGTGACCGGCAATCTCTATGTCGCCGGCAACGTGACCAAGGCGGGCGGCTCCTTCAAGATCGACCATCCCCTCGATCCGGCCAACAAGTTCCTATATCACAGCTTCGTCGAGTCGCCGGACATGAAGAACGTCTACGACGGCGTCGTGACCCTCGATGCGAAAGGCGAAGCCACCGTCACGCTCCCGGTCTGGTTCGAGGCCCTCAACCGGGACACTCGGATCCAGCTGACGGCGGTTGGCCAGTTCAGCCCGCTGTACGTGAAGACAAAGGTCCAGAACGGCGCATTCTCGATCGCCGGTGGCAAGGGCGACCAGGAAGTCTACTGGCAGCTCACCGGCATTCGACAGGACGCCTGGGCGGACGCTCATCGGATCCCGCTCGAAGAGGCGAAGCCGGCCGCCGAGCGTGGGCTCTACCTCCATCCGACCGAGCATGGCCAGCCTGCCGCCAAGGGTATCGACGCTGTTCGCAACGCCGCGATGAAGCCGCACGCGGGTAAGTAGCGGGTCGAACCGGGCCGGGACCACCGCCAGGCTTATCCCGCCCCCGCTCCCCCGGGTCACCGACTCTCCAGACGCCCATTGCACCGGGTTCCCGTCGGGTCGATGATCCGCTCGGCGGTGCGGCCGCATACGTCCAGCGAAACTCGCGCCGTCTGGAGGGTCTCCCGATGGCCATCGAACCGCTGACCGAGCCGATCGTCTCGTCCGATCCGACGGCAGACGCGCAGCCGCCCGAGCCGGCCCGCTCGCGACGCTCGATCATCGGCGCCGGTCTCGCAGGCCTGGCCGGTCTGGTCCTCGGCTCGCTCGGGAGACCGGCTCCGACCGAAGCTGCGGCAGGTGGCTCGCTCGTGATGGGTGCTGCCAACAGTGCCGGGACTACGAACACGTCCCTCACCACCGCCTCGACCGGGACCGCCCTGCTCGTCACCCAGACAGGCGCAGGTACTGCCCTGCGCGGCTCGGCCACGGCGGTCAATGGCATCGCCGGCTTCTTCACCAGCGCCAACGGTCCTGGCGTATCGGGTGTCACGGCCAACAAGGACAAGTACGCCGTCTATGGCGGCAACGATGCCGGGGCTACCGGAGCGGGTGCCGCTATGCGGGCCGCGGGTGAGCAGAACCACGGCCTCGTGGCCACCACCGCGAGCACCAGCGCCTACGCCATCAAGGCCACCAACACCAACGCCGGCACCGACGGCTCGGCCGGGGTGGGCATCCGCGTCCTCTCTGGTGGCGGCACCGACGCCGACATCGATGGGCTGACTACGTGGCCCGCCGCCGGGGAGTTCTGTGGCGCGAACGGCGTCATAGCCGTGGCCCCTGGGGCCGGCATCGGCGTCTACGGATACAGCGGGTCATTTTCCGGCGTCTACGGTCTGAGCGGCTCGGGGGAAGGCGTCGTCGGTTCCAGCTCCTCGGGGACCGGCGTCTACGGCTACAGCACCTCGAGCTGGGCCGTCTACAGCGACGGGGACGCCGACGTCAGCGGCAACCTCTCCGTCACCGGCAACGTGTCCAAGGGCGGCGGCTCGTTCAAGATCGACCATCCCCTCGATCCGGCCAACAAGTTCCTCTACCACAGCTTCGTCGAGTCGCCCGACATGAAGAACGTCTACGACGGCGTCGTGACCCTCGATGCCGCAGGCGAGGCGACGGTCACCCTGCCGGACTGGTTCGAGACTCTCAACCGTGACTTTCGCTATCAGCTGACGGCGATCGGCTCCTTCTCACCGGTATACGTGAAGTCGAAGGTGCACGCGAACGCCTTCTCGATCGCCGGCGGCAACTCGGGCCAGGAGATCTCCTGGCTACTCACCGGTATCCGCAAGGACGCCTGGGCCGACGCCCATCGAATCCCGGTCGAAGAAGAGAAGCCGGCCGCCGAACGCGGGCTCTACCTCCATCCCGCCGAGCACGGCCAGCCTGCCGCCAAGGGCATCGACTCTGTCCGCCACGCCGCGATGAAGCCGCACGCGGGTAAGTAGCGGACCGATCGGGGGCTTGCGGCCAACACGAAGGCCGAGACGATCGTGGCCGGCCTCCACGACGCAGGCTGGACCGTGACCGGCGAGGATGTCGCGCTGTCATCGAGCGGCGTGCCTGCCGACGCCTCGCTCGCGCTCGACCCGCAGATCGCCGCCGGAGCCGAGACGGCGGGGGTCGACGATCTCCTGGGTCCCGCGACCGACGAATACGGCGAGATCGCCATGGCCCGGGTCCTGGCTCCGACAGACACCAACCGCGCCCTGATGGGTCTGCGCGAGGACGCCGGGAGCGCCAAGCTCGATACCGGAGCTCTGGCGGACTGGGCCGAGGGCCAGGCTCTCTCGCGTGCCCTGGCCGGCGACCTGCTAACCCGCCAGAAGACCGCGGGTGTGACCCTCGCGCACTTCCGAGAGCTCGTCATCGGAGATGCACCCGACTCATCGGGAACAGCTGGTCCCTGGGTCGAGCTATCGGGTCTGGCACTCGATCGACTCGCGTCGGTAAGCCCAAGCTCGATAGCCGGCGCTCCGGCCGGTCTGGATCTCGGAGCCGATGCGCTGGCCAAGACTCTGCGCGGCCTGGCGGCACCCGATCGGATCAAGCTCTTTGGTGCCCTGGTCAGCGGCGCCAATGCCGCACCCGGCTCGGATGGCTCGGATTCCTCGGGTGAGATCGGCTTTGCCACAAACGATGGCCTCCTCCCCGACATCGGCAAGGCTGCCTTCGATGCCAGGGTCAAGACTGCCGACATCCTGGGGCCGATCACGACAGCCGCTGGTCCGCAGCTATTCCTGGTCGAAGCCCGCTTTGGTGGAGCGCTCGACGAACGAGCGAAGGCTGCCCTGCAGGAGGTCCGGGCCGATCCCTCACCCGATCTACTGGCCTACACCACACGCTTCTCCGCGGCCGATGCGCCGCTCGCGCGTGATGGCGGCTGGCGTGCCGACGCCGAGTTCGGAGCGGCCGAGGACGTTCGCGCCGCTCTCTTCGATACACCCATCGGGACTCTGTCGGGTCCGTTCGTTCTCGATGGCAAGCTCGCCTGTGCCATCGTGGACTCCCGTTCGAGTGGCATACCCTCTGCTCGAACGCTTGCTCGGCTATCGCTCGATGGCTTCGATGCCTGGTATCACGATGAGCGCATAGCGGCCATCATCACCCGTTCGGATAACCCCCTACCCGAGCTTGCCTCTCCATCCCCCTCTCCGACTCTGGCCCTGCCCACCATGCCCGGCCTCGCGACCCCGGCTCTGCCGACGATCCCGGGCCCCCCTGGCGCTACTCCGGTCGGGACCGATGAGCTCGGGTTGCCGGCGCTGCCGTAGGGGGCGAGAGTGTCCGGAGGCTCCCGAGCCCAACCTACGAGGGCCCGAAAGTGTCCAAGATTCTTGACGCGGGACACGATCGGGATGTTCTCACGCCACTGAGAAACGTCGCAGGCCAACGAATCTTCACCACTACGGCCGACGATACCTCCCGGGCCTCGGCGCGGCTGGCGCTGACGCGCTAGGTGGGGCAACCTCCGAATCGGCGGTGGTTCTTGACAGGGACCTGGTTCGGCGCTTGGTCCATCGCGCCAACCACGCAGTCCAGGCCACGGCAAGCACAACCTGAATGGCCGCCAAGAGGTGAGAGGTGTCGATGGCGGTTCGGTTGATCGTCAGCAGTGACATTGCGGGCAGGAACGAGATGACGCCCACCCATATTGCGCCGTTGACAATCGCGGCCTTCACCCGACCTTCTCTGGTCTTAGGCATGTCCGAGTCCATCACTCCGCCGAGTATCAGTGGTATGCCTCGCAACGCCGGATACGACAAGATGCTCGCCACGACGACAGAACCGCGGCAGTACATGGCCAAGAGGAGCAGACAAGCGGCCGCTCCTCCCCAGAAGTCCTTGTCAATCATCGACAGACTCCAGCCAACGCATTCGTGAGGGTGTTGGCAATGCTAGTCATCGCACCGAACGCGGCACCAGGCAATCCCTTGTCCGGCATACCCTTTCTGGATACCGCCGCAGTAAGCAATGCAGTCAGCCCCGCCTGGCAGAAATTGACGTGACCTTCCCCTGTGCTCGCCTGGTTGGCCAGGTCGCCGAGGAACGCAGTCGCGCCATTGCTCGAGACTGCGTCCTGCAGGGGATCGAGTGCGGTCACAGCCCTTCCGATAACAGGAACTGCCACCGAGACGGTGTAGTCCCGGAGGTTAGCCCCCTTGAATGGATCGTCGAACAGGTCCCGGCCGCTCAACTTGTTGCCCACCACGTTCTGCCCTAACGTTCCCCCGTAGTATCCGCCGATGGAGCCGGCCACGAGTACGAGACAAGCCCCAGAACCAGCGCCGAAGGTGATGAGGGTGCATGCACCCCATGCGCCCAGACCAACCAGAACGTATGGCGCAACCTGGAGGGCTGTGTCTCCCACTGTGTTCGTGAAGCCGCAGACGATGTTGTCGCACGCGTTTCCTCCGACCAAGCCCTGGCCGGAGGCGAGCCGCTGGCGCCAGTTGTCTAGTGGGGTCGGAGTGTTGGCGCCGCAGCTGTTGTCGCTCCAGCATGTCGGCCCGGCCGGCTTTGTGTTCGTGTTGCCGCACCAGCGGGACGGATCCGCACACGGGGCGGGCGCGGGAGCCGTAGCGGCTCGACGACGCCTGTCGGTGGCCGCGTCCCCCAGGCTCTTGCGCCACCCGGAGACGGTGTCGTCAAGGCTGGGCGCCGTTGACATCTGATACCCCGAGGTCACGGTTTGGTTATGCCAACCGCTGATGGCGTCATCGAGGGAGTTGCTGGCCGCGTGGCCATCGGGATCCACGAGAGTGGCCGGGTTGGCGGCGGCGTAGAGGTAGCGGTTGAGCGTGAGCGGGTTCTGGGCGGACCCCGATACGGAGTCAAACGCGGTGAAGGCGCCAAGGGAGGGGTCGTAGGAGCGGGCGCTGAAGTCATACAGATCGGTCGCCGAGGCGGAGGACTCCAGGATCCGACCCTGGAAGCGCCAGGGGACGGTGAGCGAGCCGCTCGATGCGGTCCAGCTCCCCACCGTCTCGCCATAGGGGTCGTAGCGATAGGCATCGAGAAAGACCGGTGAGGAGTCGTTGCTGATGGCTGCGACGACGTTGCCGTGGAGATCGGCGATCAGATAGCCCGCTACCGCGCTCGTGCTGCCCTGGGCCAGACGATCGCCGATGGCGTCGATGGCGCTGTATGTGGTGGTGCCGCTCCTGGTGGTCGCGGTCACCTGGTCCGAAGCCCCTAGATAGGCGTAGGTCGTGGCCGCTCCGGTGCCGATAGTCTGGGTCAGATGACGACCGAGGGCATCGATGCTGAAGGTCACCTTCTGCGCAGCGGTGCCATCGTCGATGGTGAGCAGGTGTCCCGCGGCATCGTAGGTGTACGTGGTGGCGAGCAGACTCGAGGAGTCCGGAGTCGAGGGCACCGAGCTGCGCAGGTTGCCCGTTGTGTCATAGCAGAAGTTGACATTGCCGCTGGCGCAGACCGTGCCGGTCGGGGCCGTGTTCGTGGTGTTCTTGGCCCGCAGTTCGTCGGTGGCGTCGTAGAAGTAGTAGAAGGTGACTCCGGCCTCGACGACGCTTGTGCGGTTGGAATCGGCGTCATAGGTGTAGGTGCGGGCTTCGGGCAGGGTGCCATCGAAGGAACTGGCGGTCACCCTGTTGGCGGCGTCGTAGGAGAACGACTCGGTCTGACCGTATGCCAGGGTGGGGTTGGGAGAACCGGCGCCGCCGGTGCGGTTGAGGGTCTGGGTCTCGGCGGCTACGTTGCCCACGGTTCCGAGTCTAGTAGGTTGCGACCCGCGGGTTAGGCGATTCCGCATGCCGGCCGGCGCATGGTGGCGGGCGAGGCTCGAGCGTGACTCCATCAAGTGGCGGCGAGCGCGGCCCTTACTGGGAGCGAGAGCGGCCTAGAGGATCGAGAACCAGTCGCGGATGCCCGTCGGCCAGCCTCCCGAATCGGAGACCTCCAGCGACTGCGATAGGAGACTGTCGATCTGCCGGTCCAGGTTGAAGGCGACTGCCCAGGCGATCTCCTCAGTTGGAGATCCGACCCAGGGCAGCGGCCTCATCACGACCACTTGTTCCAGCGACTGAGCCTGAGCGATGGCCGCCCTGAGCGTCCGGCGATAGGCGTTGAGCATCGCCGCCAGCATCGCGCCTTCTTCCGTGCGCGCCGGCATCGAGCCCGACATGAGATAGGTGATAGCGCCCGCGATCGCTGCTCCAAGGCCGACGATCGCGACGACAATGGAATTGGGCTCCACCGATGCCGCGATTGGCCTCGAAACCCAGCCAATCAAGAACAGCCCTGCCACCACTTCGGTCCCAGCCAGGATCCGCCACCTGTGGATCAGGGCGCCCGGGTGAGCGTGAACCCATCCGCGCTGCACGGCTATTTCGTCAAGAGATCGCGTGAAGTCGGCGAAGGCGCCGCTCAGCGTACCGAGAAACAGAGAGGGCAGATGCCGTGACCCGGCCATCCTGTAACGGATCGACTCGTAGAGTGCCGCTTCGGGCGCCGGCAAGTTCAGACGACCGTCGCGATCCGTGGTCAGGTCCAGGCCGGCTCGGTGACCAACGGGGGCCGGCTCGGCGCTAAAGGCGATGAGTCCGTGGCTGGCCAGATCCATCAGCCCGGCAGAAACGGTTCGCCGCGATGCGCTGCCATGCAGCACCAGCGACGCCAGTGCCGGAGTGAAGTCGGGCGGCGGCGACGGCATGAGCACCGAGTCGTCATCGGCGAAGTGAGGGTCGCGCCCGTGCCTGAACCACCGCCACAGTGGCAACGCCGCCAGCGCGAAGTCCGCCGTCAGTCCCGCCGACAGGATGCAAATCTGGAGAATCGTCACGGTCGCATCTCCCCATTGCGAGACCATTCCGCCCGGACCTGCTTCTTGGTCGAGGGTACTACGCTTGCGGAAGGACGCCAGTCGGATCTGCCGACCACTCCGTCACGAGACCTTGCGAGGAGGCGTCCATGCCTCGATCGCGCCCGGCGTCTCGGCGCGCACCCGTAGATGAGGCAAATCGGTTGAAGCCTGGGCCACTTCTCGCCATGGCGCTCTCGGTTGTCGTCGTGGCCAGCTGCGGCTCGTCTGGCGTCAGGTCGCCGATCGGGTCGATCCCGCCGTCGGTCGGCGCCTCGCCCCGGCCCTCGCCGGATCTGACTTCCTCGCCTATGGGGACAGCGGAACTCACGCCGTCGGCGTCGCCAGCGGCGTCCCTGACAGCGTTTCCCGCCCCATCGACCCCGCCCGCCTCTGCCGTACTCGTCACCCATGGTCGCCGGGACCGGCGCTGGATCGCCCTGACCTTCGACGCGGACATGACGCCGAGCATGCTGGCGCGCCTGCGTGCCCACGAGGTCGCTTCCTGGTACGACCCCCGGATCGTGGCCGAGCTGCGCTCGTCCGGCACGCCGGCCACGGTCTTCTTGACCGGGCTGTGGGCCCAGACCTATCCCGACATCGTGCAGTCGCTGGCCGCCGATCCGCTCTTCGAGATCGAGAACCATTCGTTCGACCATTCGGCCTTCCGTGCGCCCTGCTACGGGCTGCCGACTGTCTCGACGGACGCCGCCCGACGCAAGGAGCTCAGCGACGGGGCGAGGGCCATCGCCGCCGCCGGGGGCGGCACGCCGATCTACTTCCGCTTCCCAGGCGGCTGCCACGCGGTCACCGATCTCGAGCTCGTCGCCGCGCTGGGCGAGACGCCGATAGCCTGGGACGTGGTTTCAGGCGATGCCTTCCAGTCAGACCCGAAGGTCGTCGTTCGGGATGTGCTCGCTGGAGTTCAGCCGGGCTCGATAATCGTGATGCATCTCATGGGTGCCCCGAACGCGCCCGCAACCGCGAACGCCCTTGCTACGCTGATCCCGGAGCTGCAGGCCCGCGGCTACGAGTTCGTCACGTTGCGCGAGATGCTGGCAGGCTGAACGTCTCACCGCCAGCGGGCCCCGAAGGCCATAATGGGACGATGACGTACCTTCCTGCCGCTACCCGCTACGACGCCATGCAGTACCGGCGATCCGGACGGAGCGGGCTCCAGCTGCCCGCGATCTCGGTCGGACTGTGGCAGAACTTCGGGCACGACCGCCCGATCGACAGCCAGCGGGCCGTTATCCATCGGGCCTTCGACCTGGGCGTCACCCATTTCGACCTGGCCAACAACTACGGCCCGCCGTATGGCTCGGCGGAGGAGAACTTCGGTCGAATCCTGGCGACGGACCTGCGCGGCTACCGGGACGAGCTGATCATCAGCTCGAAGGCCGGCTACGACATGTGGCCGGGACCGTACGGCAACTGGGGCTCGCGCAAGTACCTGCTCGCCAGCCTCGACCAGAGCCTCGCTCGGCTGGGCCTCGAATACGTCGACATCTTCTACTCCCACCGCTTCGACCCCGAGACGCCGCTCGAGGAGACGATGGCCGCCCTCGACGCCGCGGTCCGGCAGGGCAAGGCTCTCTACGTCGGGATTTCGTCGTACTCGCCGACGCACGCGCGAGAGGCGGTCGCCATCCTTCGTGAGCTCGGCACGCCGCCGGTCATCGCCCAGCCGTCCTACTCGATGCTCAACCGCTGGATCGAGGGCGGCCTGCTCGATGTCCTCGGTGAAGAAGGAGTCGGCTGCATCGTCTTCTCGCCCCTCGCGCAAGGGCTGCTGACCGGCAAGTACCTCGGCGGCATCCCCGCCGGCTCACGCGCCGCGGCGGGTGGTTCCCTCCCGTCGACGCTCCTCGGCGACGACACCCTGGCCAAGGTCCGTGCGCTCGCCGAGATCGCGAAGCGTCGAGGACAGAGCCTGGCGCAGATGGCGCTCGCCTGGACACTCCGCGACCCGCGCGTGACCTCGGCAGTTGTCGGAGCGGGCAGCGTGGTCCAACTCGAGGAGAACCTCGCCGCGCTCGGGAATCTCGATTTCTCCGCGACCGAGCTTGCTGAGATCGACCGCTACGCGACAGAAAGCGGGATCAACCTCTGGGCGGCGTCCAGCGAAGCCTGAGGCCAAGCGCCCAAGGATCGCCGTCGCCGTTCTTCCACGATACGACCCGTCCTCGGGCGGCTCGCCAGGTCAAGCAGTGGGTTCGCAACCAACACGAACTGCGCATCTCGCCTGATGCCTGGCCCTTGTGGCGAGCCGGGCAGCGTCCAACCCGGCACCCCCAACCAGCTAGCGGCGGCGGGAGAAGCGCGACCGGGGACGCTCCGGTCCAGAGGTGGCTGGCCGTGATGCTGCCAGAAGGGCCTCGATCTCGGGCTGGAGCCTGTGGCCAATGGGCGTGCGCTCCAGCCACTCGAGATAGTCCGGATCGTCGATCGCCAGATCTCCGAGCGAGAGCCCCGCATAGCGACCGAAGTCGAGGACTGTGCCGGGCCGAGCGCGAGGCGACCTCCGCGGCGGTGACGCAGTCGTCGCGGGTGGGCGCTCGTACAGCGCGTGACCCTCTGTCTGCGCCGTTGGCTTGGCTGTGGCCGCCTTCTGCTCCCGGTCGTACCGTGCCCGCCCCCCACGATCGCGCACGGTTTCCCACGCAGCGTTGAGCTTCGCCATCTGCAGGTCGGACCCACCCATGTCGGGGTGATACTTCCGCGCCAAGGCCCGGTACGCGGCCTGGATCACCTCTGGCTCGGCGTCCGGAGTCACCTGGAGCACGTGGTACGGGTCGAGGACTAGAAGCATTGCGTCCAAGACTCGCCAGGGCGACAGTCTGGCGCCAGATACCTAGTTGTCACACCTCGGCCGTACTTTCCTGTCGCATCGAGTAATCCGACTCTCGTAGCCATTCGACCGCTGGCGGCGGACACTGACTTCCCGTCGGTGGCAACGTTCACGTCGCGCTGGCGACCTTTCAGCCCTGGCCGCCGAGGATGCCGCCCAGGCCTCCGCCCAACAGGCCGCCGAGCGGCGACGACTCGTGCTGGCGCGAGGCGGGTGAAAGACGTGGGAGCGAGAGGTTTGCGGGTGTCAGATTCGGGTTCCTGGGTCGTGGCCCTAACACTCGTCTTACATTCGGCCGGGTGACCCCAGTGGCGCACGACAGGCTGGTGCATGAGAATCGAGCCATGCCGCCAACGTCGAGCGGCCGGAGTCCCGATAGTGTGAAGGCTGGACAGATGCGACAACGTCCGACTGGCGTGGCCGTGCTGGCAGTGGTCGCGGCGGTCCTTGGAGTGCTCGCAATCCTCGCGGCAGGAGCCTGGTGGAATGCGTCCGAGGGACTCGCCTGGCTGCCCCGTATCCACGGTGGCGAGAAGCTGATCGCACTCGTCTTGCTCGGGACTGGGCTCTTGGAGCTTGTCCTGGCCTATGGCGCGTGGATGCTTCGACCGTGGGCCTGGACGCTCGGAGTGGTGCTCCAGGTCGTGGTGATCGTTCTGGCGGTGCTCCAGCTCGGCCGCCTCGAGTTCGCCCGACACATCCTCACCATCGTCATCGCTGGAGTCACCCTCTGGTATCTCGCGACTCCGCGGGTGAAAGCGGCATTCGCCCAGATAAGCACCAGATAAGCGGCGTTTGCTGGGGCCGGTCCGGGTGACGGTGAGGCCACCTCGCGCCGCGGGTAGCCACCCATCCGAACCGGCCAGCGCGACGATCCTCCCACCCGATTGCATGGGCCTCCTGCCGGAACAATGATCCGCCCGGCGGTGCGGCCACATGCGTTTGGCGAACTTGCGCCGTCTGGAGGGTTTCTCCCGATGGCTGTCGAACCGCTGACTGAATCTATTGTGGCGCCCGATCTCGCCGCGGACGCGCAGCCGCCCGATCCCGCTCCCGAAGCTCCGCCGGCTGAGCCATCCCGCTCGCGGCGTTCGGTTCTCGGCGCCGGCCTGGCCGGTCTGGCCGGTCTGGTCCTGGGTTCGTTGGGTAGACCGGCTCCGACAGACGCCGCGGCCGGTGGCTCGCTCGTTATGGGTGCCGCCAACAGTGCCGGGGCCACGAACACGAGCCTTACCACCGCGTCCACCGGAACCGCGCTCCTGGTCACCCAGACAGGCGGGGGTACTGCTATGCGTGGAGCGGCCACGGCGGTCAATGGCATCGCCGGCTTCTTCACCTCCGCCAACGGTCCCGGCGTATCGGGTGTCACTGCCAACAACACCAAGTACGGCGTCTATGGCGCTAACGACGCGTTGACCTACGGTGGCGGGGCCGCCATCCGGGCCGCGGGTGAGCAGAACCACGGCCTCGTGGCCACTACCGCGAGCAACAGCGCCTACGCCATCAAGGCCATAAACACGAACCCGGGCACCGGCTCTTCGGCCGGGGCAGGCATCCGCGCCCTGGCTGGCGGCGGCACCGACGCCGACATCGTTGCACTGGCGACATATCCCGCCGCCGGGGAGTTCTGTGGCGCTAACGGCGTGGTGGGCGTGGCCAGTGCGACCAGCGGCGACGGCGTCTACGGTCAGAGCACGTCGGGGATCGGCGTCTTCGGTGACAGCGACTCGTCGTACGGCGTCGTCGGTGTCAGCGGCACGACCTACGGCGTCTACAGCGTCGGCCCCGCGTACGTCAATGGCAACCTCGACGTCATCGGCACGCTGTCCAAGGGCGGCGGCTCGTTCAAGATCGACCATCCCCTCGATCCGGCCAACAAGTTCCTATATCACAGCTTCGTCGAGTCGCCGGATATGAAGAACGTCTACGACGGAGTCGTAACGCTCGACTCGAAGGGCGAGGCCACGGTCACCCTGCCCGACTGGTTCGAGGCCCTCAACCGCGACTTTCGCTACCAGCTGACGGCCATGGGCTCATCCGCTCCGGACCTGTACGTCAAGTCCGAGGTGAAGGCCAACGCCTTCTCGATCGCCGGAGGAGATTCCGGGCAGAAGGTCTCCTGGCAGCTCACCGGCATCCGCCAGGACGCCTGGGCCAACGCTCACCGAATCCCGGTCGAAGAAGAGAAGCCGGCCGCCGACCGCGGGCTCTACCTCCACCCAACCGAGCACGGCCAGCCTGCCGCCAAGGGTATCGACGCCGTCCGCAACGCCGCGATGAAGCCGCGCACGAGCAAGTAGCGGACCGAGTGGGGCCGGGACATCCGCCAGACCGATGTCGGCCCTGCCCATTGCACCGCGCTCCCGCCGGGTCGATGATCCACGCTGTCAAGGCTCGACCGCGAAGGACCCGCGGCGCTCAGCTGTCGGCGAGCAGCTTCGCCTTCGGCGCCGCGAACTCGGCGTCGGTCAGCACGCCCCTGGCGCGAAATGCGTCGAGCTTCGTCAGCTGGTCGACGATGTCCGGCTTCGGCCTTCTCTGTCACCGGGACGCCGCTTCACCAAATCCAGGGGACTAGCCGCGCGCGGCCCCGGCAGTATTCGATGTAACTGTCTCCGAGACCCTTGCGGAGGGCTGCCTCCTCCACCCTGATCCGCCACATCAGCCCCAGGGCTGGGAGCACGACCATCGCAGTGGCGCTGGCCAGGTCGCCCAGAGCCAGACCGAAGCCGCCCAACAGGATCATGACGCCGAGGTAGGAGGGGTGGCGGACCAACCTGTAGGGCCCGCTGGTGACCACCGCCTGCTCTTGGCGGACCACCACCGTCGTCGTGAAGAGCCGGCCCAGGGTGAGCACCGCCCACANNCACAGTCGCAGGAGCATCCCGGCCCAGGCGACGATCAGTCCCACGATGACCCACAAGACTGGGTCTGGCAGGCTCAGAGTCTGGTGCAACGCCAGCACCAGCCCAGCCGCGAACCCGCCGACGATCCCTGCCGTTACCGAGAAGTAGGAGCCTGCGTCTTGCCTGCTCTTCCAGGCTCCAGAACGCAAATCCCTGAACGACAGGATGCGTTCGCCGATGACCCAAACGGCCGCAGTCACACCGAACAGGATCTCGGCAGTGGGCTGCGAAAGGACCAGAGTCACGATCACATTCTGCTGGGTGCCAACTGGAACCGCACGACGGCCCGCACCCTAACCGGCCGTCACATGACTTGAGTGGCGGCCGGCCGGCTCGGTGGGTCCATCAGGAGGGGCATTCTCGTGGTCGACGTGGGCGACCATCCCGCTGCCCATTGCACCGGACTTCCGCCGGGACGATGATCCACGCGGCGGTGCGGCCGCATGCGTCCAGCGAAGATCGCGCCGTTGGAGGATTCCTCGAATGGCTGCCGAACCGCTCACCGAGCCGATCGTCGTGTCCGATCCCACTCCCGAAGCTCCGCCGGCTGAGCCGGCCCGCTCGCGACGCTCCATTCTCGGCGCCGGCCTGGCCGGTCTGGCCGGTCTGGTCCTTGGTTCGCTCGGGAGACCCGCTCCGACCGATGCGGCAGCGGGTGGCTCGCTCGTCATGGGTAGCGCCAACAGTGCCGGGACCTCTAACACGTCCCTTACCACCGCCTCGGCCGGCACCGCGCTGCTCGTCACCCAGACCGGGGCGGGTACGGCCCTGCGGGGCTCGGCCACGGCGGTCAATGGCATCGCCGGCTTCTTCACCTCCGCCAACGGTCCCGGCGTATCGGGTGTCACTGCCAACAACACCAAGTACGGCGTCTATGGCGGCAACGATGCCGCGACCTACAACGGCGGTGCCGCCGTCCGAGCCGCGGGTGAGCAGAACCACGGTCTCGTGGCCACTACCGCCTCCACCTCCGCCATAGCCGTCAAGGCGACCAACAGCGCGGTCGGGACGACTGCCGGCCAGGGCCCGGCCGTCCAGGGTCTGGCCAGCGGGGGCACCGCCGCCGATCTGCGCCCCTACGCGTACTTCCGCGCCGCGGGCGAGTTTGCAGGCCCCAACGGCGTCATCGGCGCCGCCTCCTCGGACAAGACCGACGGCGTCGGGGTCATAGGCGTGGGTAATCGCACGAGCGCCGTAGGCGTCCTCGGCCAGGCGATGGGCAGCGGCGGCACCGGCGTCCTCGGCCAGGCGTCGAGCTCGACCGGCGTTACTTGCGGTGTCGAGGGCGACACCGCAAGCCCCTCGGGCATCGGGGTCAAGGGGGCCAATTCGGCCACCAGCGGCCTCGCCTACGGCGTCTCGGGCAGCACGGCCTCGAGCACCTCATACGCTTCCGGGGTCTACGGCCATGCCTCGGCCAGCTCCGGTTTCACCTACGGCGTGTGCGGCCTGGCCGACAGCATGAACGGCACGGGCGTGGCCGGGATTATTGGGGGCGCCAGTGGATGGGGCGTCTACGGCTTCGCCACGAGCTCGACCGGTACGAGCATAGGGGTCGCAGGCCAGTCGGCGGGCTCGAACGGCGCAGGGGTCAGGGGGCTTGCCTCATCCACGAGCGGCTTCACCAGCGGCGTGATCGGCGAGGCTGACAGCACCTCGGGCACCGGGGTGTACGGCACAGCCATGGCCACCAGCGGCACGACCTACGGCGTCCAGGGCTGGAACAGCAGTACCTCGGGCACGGGCGTCCACGGCGTGGCCACCGCGGCGAGCGGCTCGACGGTCGGCGTCGAGGGCGAGTCCGCGAGCCCCTCGGGGATCGGGGTCAAGGGGGTGAATTCGGCCACCGGCGGCCTCGCCTACGGCGTGTACGGCACGACGGCGTCGGCCGATCACAACGCCACGGGGGTCTACGGCCACGCCACCGCCGCCTCGGGCAGCATCAACGGCGTCTGGGGCCAAGTTGACTCCGATAGCGGCTGGGGTGTCTACGGCGACGCCACAAGCGCGACCGGAACGCCCGTTGCGGTGGGCGGCAATGCCCCCTCCAACGGCTGGGCCCTGTACGGGGGCGGCAACGCACAAGTCACCGGCAACCTCAATGTCACCGGCACCGTGTCCAAGGGCGGCGGCTCGTTCAAGATCGACCATCCCCTCGATCCGGCCAACAAGTTCCTGTATCACAGCTTCGTCGAGTCGCCGGACATGAAGAACGTCTACGACGGCGTCGTGACGCTCGATGCCAAGGGCGAAGCGACGGTGACACTGCCCGAATGGTTCGAGACTCTCAACCGCGACTTCCGCTACCAGCTGACCTCGATCGGTCAGGCGGCGCCCGACCTCCACGTCAAGTCCGAGGTGAAGGCCAACGTCTTCTCGATCGCCGGCGGAGGTTCCGGGCAGAAGGTCTCCTGGCAACTCACCGGCATTCGCAAGGACGCCTGGGCGGACGCTCATCGCATCCCGGTCGAAGAAGAGAAGCCGGCCACCGAACGTGGTTTGTATCTCCACCCGACCGAGCATGGCCAGGCTGCCGCCAAGGGTATCGACTCGGTTCGCAACGCCGCGATGAAGCCGCACCCCGCTAAGTAGCGGACCGAGTGGGGCCGCACTTCGGCTGCGTCGTGTTCGGGGCCCAGCGCCTCGATCCGCGGCGCTGGGCCCCGTCCCGATCAGTTGACGACGATGCCGGTCTGGCTGCCCTTGAGCGTGGCCGTCACGGTATCGGTGGCTGTGATCGACCAGGTGCCCTTGGTCTTGAGGATCACGGTTCCGTTGAAGACATGGGTACCCGCGTCAGCGACGACGAAGGTGTAGTTGGCGGGCAGCTTGGCCGCCGTATCGGTACTCGTGAGATGGATCGTGCCGAGGTAGCCGACGATGCGGTTGCCGTAGGCATCGGTCGCGGTCACACGGAGCGAACCTGCGATCCCGGCCGGGCGTGGCGAGCCGAGTCCCGAGACCACGAACTTGGAGAGAGCCGCCGCGGTCACGACTATGCCGGTCTGGCTGCTCTTGAGTGTGGCCGTCACGGTATCGGTAGCGGTCACTGACTGGGTTCCCGCTGTCTTGAGAGTCAAGGTTCCGCTGAACACATGGGTACCCGCGTCGGCAACTGTGAAGGTGTAGTTGGCAGGTAGCTTGGCCTGCGCATCTGAGCTCGTGAGATGGATCGTGCCGCGATAGCTCTGAACGCGGTTGCCATAGGTGTCAGTCGCCGTGACTCGGATGGAGCCGCCGATCCCGGCCTGGCGTGGCGAGCCGAGGCCCGAGACCACGAGCTTGGAGAGGGCCGCAGGCGTGACGACGATACCGGTCTGGCTGCCGTGGAGCGTGGCCGTCACGGTATCGGTAGCGGTCACCGACTGCGTCCCGGCGGTCTTGAGAGTCAAGGTTCCGCTGAACACATGGGTACCCGCGTCGGCAACTGTGAAGGTGTAGTTGGCAGGTAGCTTCGCCTGAGCATCTGAGCTCGTGAGATGGATCGTGCCCAGATAGCTGTGGACCCTGTTGCCGTAAGCGTCTGTTGCGGTGACCCGGACGCTCCCAGTCGTCCCGGCCGTCCGTGGCGTCGTCAGCCCTGAGACGACGAGCCTTGAGAGGGCCGTGGCATTCACGACGATGCCGGTCTGCGTTCCTGTGATCGAGGAGTTGGCCGTGTCGGTGGCGGTCACCGATACAGTTCCGGCGGTCTTGAGCCTGAGCGGCAGGTCGAGGTCGTCGGCGAACGTGTGGACGCCGCCGTCGAACATTGTGAAGGTGTAGTTAAGGGGGACGGTCGCGGCCGGATCCGAGGTCGTGAGATGAGCCGTGCCGATGTACCAGGACGCCGCGCCGCCGTGCGCTCCCCTGGCGGTGACGGTCACGTCGTGTGCGCTGCCTGCAAGCCACGGGTTGGCGGTGGAAACGGTGAAGTAAGGGGCCGGCACCAGGGCAAGGCTAAGGCCGTAGCCGGCGGCGATCGCGGTGGCGTTCGCCAGACCGGTCGGGACTGTGGACTCGCCGTAGCCGTTTTCACCCCAGGCGACGACCGTGCCGTCCGACTTGAGGGCGAGGCTGTGCCGCTGGCCGGCGGAGATCGCGACTACGTTGCTCAGGCCGATCGGGACGTCAGCCTGGCCAAAGACGTCCCAGCCCCAAGCGACCACGGTGTGGTCCGACTTCAGCGCCAGGCCGAATTCGCCACCGGCGGAGATCGCGATTACGTCCTTCAGACCGGCCGGGACTGTGGCGAAGCCGTAGTCGTTTAGACCCCAGCCGACGACCGTGCCGTCCGACTTGAGGGCGAGGCTGAGGTAGCCGCCTGCGGAGATCGCGACTACGTTCTTCAGGCCGGGCGGGACGGTCGCCCCCCAGGAGTTTCCCCAGCCGACGACCGTGCCGTCCGACTTTAGGGCGAGGCTGTGGTAGTAGCCGCCGGCGATCGCGGTGACGCCTGACAGGCCGAGCGGTACGGTGGCCTGACCCTGGTCCACACCAATGCCGCCCCAGGCAACGACTGTGCCGTCCGACTTCAGAGCGAGGCTGTGCCAGCTACCCGCAGCCACGGCGGTGACGCCCGACAGGCCCGCCGGGACGTCGCTCTGGCCTGCGAGGTCGCCGCCAAAGGCGACTACCGTGCCGTTCGACTTGAGGGCGAGGCCGTGGGAGCTGCCGGCG
Source organism: Chloroflexota bacterium (assembly GCA_003152995.1). GTDB lineage: Bacteria > Chloroflexota > Limnocylindria > Limnocylindrales > CSP1-4 > Fen-1039. Next base: position 153,381 of record PMBR01000089.1, read on the forward strand.
GAGATCGCGGTGACACCCGAGAGATCGGCCGGGACGGGGACATGGCCGTCTGACCCTCCCCCGGAAAGACCCCAGGCGGCGACCGTGTTTGCCGGCGCAGTTGCCGCCACGGGAGCGGCGAGCGGCCCCGGCACGACCGTCAGGAGCCCGCCCAGCAGGAGCGCCGCCGGAGCGATACCTCGGAGCCGGCGGAAGGCCCGGCTCGAAGAGGAAGCGCCAGAATGGATGACAGCCGCCACGAATGAGTTCAACTAACCCGCTCCTCTCAGTCTGCGCAGACCCTGCGCAGGCGCTCCGAATCATCTGCGCAGCCGGGCACTTCGCGCCGCAGTTCCAAATCGCTGCGGGTAACTCCCGGCACCGCTCTCATCGCGTCTACCGACGCACAAACCCCCGGAGGTGAACCCGCTCAGCGGCCCTCTGCCCGTCCCAAACCTCCTCGACCCCAAGGACGAGAAAGTGGATCTTACCCGCGCTTTTCTCCTCAGGTCAAGCCGCCCCGGCGATCCGGGCCCAAGCACGCCCGATCGCCCGCGCTACCGCACACACCCACCTTGAGCCCGCCAAGTCCGAGGCTTTCGACAAGCTCGGCGCGGGCCGGCCGACCCTCGATATTGCCAACACCTGGCTGCGGCCGAAGTTCGCGGTCGCTGCTGTGCCCGACCGTGAACGACGTCACCATGGAACGATCGCGGAGCGGTTAGCCACCCGTCCGAACCGGCCAGCGCGACGATCCTCCCACCCGATTGCACGGGCCTCCTGTCGGCACAATGATCCGCCCGGCGGTGCGGCCACATGCGTTTGGCGAACTTGCGCCGTTGGGAGGATTCCTCGAATGGCTGCCGAACCGCTGACCGAACCTGTCGTCGTGCCCGATCCTACTCCAGAAGCTCCGCCGGCTGAGCCGGCCCGTTCGCGGCGCTCGATCCTTGGTGCCGGGCTCGCCGGTCTGGCGGGGCTGGTTCTGGGTTCCTTCAGGATGCCGGCCCAGGCGGATGCCGCCGTGCTGAATCCGCTCGAGCTCGGACAAGCCAACAGCGCCGGCACTTCCAATACCAGCCTAACCACGGCCTCGAGCGGCACCGCCCTCCTCGTCACCCAGACCGGATCCGGTACCGCCCTGCGGGGCTCGGCCACCGCGCTCAACGGCGTCGCCGGCTTCTTCACCAGCGCCAACGGGCCCGGTGTATCGGGTGTCACTGCCAACAACACCAAATACGGCGTGTACGGCGGCAACGACGCTCTGACCTACGGCGGCGGCGCCGCGATCCGGGCCAGCGGTGAGCAGAACCACGGCGTAGTCGCAACTACGGCCTCCACCTCTGCGGTCGCCGTCAAGGCCACGAACAGCGCCGTAGGGACGATCCCCGGCCTGGGCCCGGCCGTCCTGGGCCTGGCGTCGCAGGGCGCTGCTGCCGACACCCACCCGAACGGCGAGCTCTACCGCGCCGCGGGCGAGTTCTCCGGACCCAACGGCCTCATCGGGGCGGCCTCCTCCGACACGATAGGTGGCACCGGCGTCATAGGGGTGGCCGCCGGCAGCGCCGGCGCCGGCGTCCTCGGCTACGCGACGAGCTCGACCGGCACCACCTACGGCGTCCAAGGCCAGACCGACAGCACCGACGGATACGGCGTCTTCGGAATTGCCACGGCGGCGAGCGGGACGAACTACAGTGTCTACGGCTACTCCAACAGCTCCTCCGGTTACGCTCTCTACGGGGTCGGCAACGGAGCCGTGACCGGCAGCTTCAGCAAGGCGGGCGGTTCGTTCAAGATCGACCATCCCCTCGATCCGGCCAACAAGTTCCTGTACCACAGCTTCGTCGAATCGCCGGACATGAAGAACGTGTACGACGGAGTGGCAACGCTCGACTCGAAGGGCGAGGCCACGGTGACCCTGCCGGCCTGGTTCGAGGCGCTCAACCGGGACTTCCGCTATCAGCTGACGGCGATCGGCTCCTTCTCACCGGTATACGTGAAGTCGAAGGTGCACGCGAACGCCTTCTCGATCGCCGGCGGCAACTCGGGCCAGGAGATCTCCTGGCAGCTCACCGGCAT
>PMBR01000030.1:0-9719 GCA_003152995.1 Chloroflexota bacterium
GTGCTGAGCTTGGTGCTGGTGTGGGAGTTGACCGCCAGGCCAGCGAGGAGCGTGGTCGGCATTGTGAAGGTGACGCTGGAGCCGGGGACCGCGGTCCAGGTGACTCCATCGGGCGAGGTGTAGGCCGTGAACGTATTGCCGGACCGAGCCACCTGCAAGTACGCGGGTACGGTTCCGGTCGCCAGGGCCTGAGATGTCGACGCGGCCTGTGTCTTGCGCCACTGCACCGCCACGCCGTTGGAAGGCGTCACGAAGACGGCGTAGTAGGGCGATCCGGGATCGGTGGTTCCGCGGAGCATGACTCCGGCTCTCGCCCACGAACTCGTGTTCGTCTGTGTCGCCACCCGTGCCTGGAGCGTCGCGTCGCCCGTGGCCGGCTGATATGCGAGGTGAAGCTGATCGGTGGTGTTGAAGATGTCGGTCCCGGCCGCGTTGACGGTGAAGACGCCACTGGTCGAGCTCGCCGAGCCCGCCACCGCGGGGGCGCCGATGTCGGCGTCGAGCCAGGGCGGCGGCATGTGGGCGAACACGACGGTGTCGAACGTCGCCGCGCCAAGTACAGCCCAGGAGTGAGACGTCACTGCCAGACCGGCCAGGACGGTGCCGGTCAGTCCGAGGCTGACCGTGGATCCGGGGACGAGCGTCCAGGTGGCTCCATCGGGCGACGTGTAGCTCGAGTAGGACCCACCGGAACGGGCCACTTTGAGGTACACCGGCGGGGTCCCGGTGGCCAGGACCTGAGAAGACGTCCCGGCCTGGGCCGAACGCCACTGCACCGCGACGCCGTTGCCCGGCGTCACGAACGCGGCATAGTACGGCGAGCCCGGGTCGGTCGTGGCCCGGAGCATCACTCCGGCCTTGGCCCAAACCGAAGTGTTCATCTGCGAGACGGCCCGCGTGCTCACTCCACCGTCGGTGGCGAGCGATTGCCAGACGAAATGGAAGTTGTCGGCGACGTCCCAGATGTCGCCTCCCCCACCCTGGACGGTCCATGTGCCGGCGGTCAGCGCCTGGGCGCCGACGACCCCGACGTCGCCGATGTCGGCGCAGGTCCAGCCCGTCGGGCACGCACCCGGAGGCGTAGTCGAGGCGTTGGTCAGGGTCGGTGTATCAAAGGTTGCGGCGCCCATCTGACCGCCGTTGTGAGACGTGACGGCGAGCCCGGCGAGGAGCGCGCCGGGCATAGTCAGGCTGACGCTCGCGCCGGGGATTGCCGTCCAGGTGACGCCATCGGCCGACGTGTAGGCGGTGAACGTCCCGGAAGAACGGGCCACTTCCAGCCAGGCCGGCGCGGTGCCCGGGATGGCGACCTGAGCGCTGCTTCCGCCCTGCGTTCCTCGCCACTGGACCGCCACTCCGTTACCGGGCGTGACGAGCTCCGCGAAGTACGGGGAGCCGGGGTCGTTCGTGGCTCGCATCATGACACCGGCCTTTGCCCATGCCGAGGAGTTCGTCTGCGAATCGACCCGGACGCTCATGGTCCCGTCTGCGGCCAGTGGTTGGCTCAGCAGTCTGAAGGCGTCGTAAGTGGCCCAGATGTCACTGCCGCCCGCCTCGATCGACCAGTTGGGATCGACCACATATTGCGAGCCTGCAGACGGCGTGGGGTTGCCGATGTCCTGGCATGTCCAGCCGGTCGGGCAGAGGCTGGGCGGCGGTGCTGCCGACGCAACGAGGGAAACGTTGTCGAAGGTGTCGGTCGCGAGCGTGGTCTGGTTGGAGTCGACCGCAATGCCCGCGACCATCGAGCCGCCCGAACCGAAGGTCACGCTCGAGCCCACGACGGCCGACCAGGCGACTCCATCGGCTGAAGTGAACGTCGTGTATGTGTTCTGGTATCGAGTGATCTGCAGGTAGGCCGGCGCCACGCCCGTCGCAGTCGCGGCGAGCACCGTCCGCAGGCCCGAAGAGGTCCGGTACACGACCTGGATGCCCTTCGTCGGCGTCACGAAAGCCCCGTACGAAACGGCGCCCGGCGTGGACGCGTCGCCGCGGAACGCCAGCCCGGCCTGTGCTCCGGCCGAAGTGTTGGGTTGAGTTGCCACCCGTGCCGAGAGCGTTGCGTCGCCCGCGATCGACTGCCAGACGAGGTGGAACTGATCGGCGTAGCTGTTGTTGGCGCTGGCGGTGCCGGAACCGCTGATCGTCCAGATACCGGCGCTGAGCGACTGATTCCCGGCTGTGGCCGGATTGCCCAAGTCGCCGCAGGACCAGCCCGCCGGGCATGGCGAGGCCGGGGAGGGCGGCGAAGGCGCCGTGCCGAGGGCGCCTACCGTGATCGAGTCGACCGCGGAGGTGCCGGATGTGACGTTGGAGCCGGACGTTGCAAACAGCCCGACCATGAGCCGGCCCGGCATGACATCGGTCACCGAGCTGCCCGGAATAAGCGTGTAGGTCGCCCCATTTGGCGAGCCGGCCGCGCTGAAGCCATCTCCAACGCGCCGGATCTGGAGATACGTCGGCAAGGTCGCCGCGTTGAGCTTGACCGACTTGACCGCGCCGCCGAATGCAGTCCGGTATTGCACGGACACGGAGTTGCCCCCGGCCACGCTGACGGCATAGAACGGCGAACCAGGATCGTTCGATTGACGCGCCATCAGGCCGGCTTCCGTGCCCGCGCCGACAACTGACTGGGCGACGACGCGGGCCTGAGCCTGGACGTCGCCCGTCCATGCCTGGCTCATCAGTCGAAGCTGGTCGGAGGCGCCGCCGACTCCTGCCCCGCCGGCGGCAATCGCCCACGATCCTGCGGTTACCGTTTCGCTGCCCGGCGCCGCCGGGCTGCCGATGTCCTGGCAGACCAGGCCCGTCGGGCATTGAGCGTCGGGCGGGGGCGCCGCCGGGGTCACCGGCGCGAAGGCGTACTCATTCCCGTCGCCCGAGCCGATGTAGACGATCCCGCCGGATATTGACGGCGGCGAGTAGATGACGGCACCGGTCGCGTAGCTGAACAGGCGGCTGCCGGTGGTGGCGTCGAATGCCTCCAGGCGCGGACCGACCCCAGCGAACAGCATTCCGTTGTCGTATGCCAGCGCGGGTATGACCGGACTGGCCAGACCGGTCGCCCAGATTACCGCACCGTTGGTCGGATTGATGGCGCGCACCGCGCCCTGGTAGCCCACGCCGCCGATCGTCGTATTCCCGCCCCCGACGTAGAGCAGACCCTGAGCGAAGGCCATCGATGCCACGCTGGCGTCGCCGCATGTCGGGCAGATGCCCCCAACGGCAATCTGCTCCGACCAGACGGGCCCGGGCGCCAGGTTCGAGCGGTCGAAGGCGTACAGGAAGCCGTTCTTGTTTATCCCAGCGACCATGGCCCGGCCGTTTCCATCGGCAAAGAGGATCGGCGAATCGCCCCAGTCGGAGTCCGCGTTCGCCGCGCTGCGCGGGATCTGCCAGTAGCTCTTGATGGCCAGTGTCGTCCCGTCGAGGGCGACCATCGCCTCGGAGGTCGTCTGGGTCACCATGTTCAACGTGCCGGTGGTGACATAGACGGTGTTCGTCGAAGTGTCGATCGACGGCGTGGTCCAGATCCCGCCTCCGACCTGCCCCGTCGGGACGAAGTTGACGGTGGCGACGACCGTGTGGGTGGTCAGGTCCACCCGCAGCAACTGGCCCTGAACGAGCGGGCAGTCGCCAAGGCTGGCGATGCCGACGTACGCGGAGTTGCCGACGATCAGCGGGCTGGACCAGTTGTAGTGACCACCCGTCGCGCTGTTGTCGCCGGTCGGCACGCTCCAGAGCACCGAGCCGGTCGCGGCGCTGAGGGCATACCAGTTCGAGTCGCCGCCCCCGACATAGACCACGCCGCCCACGACCGCCGGGATCGACGAGATGCCCAGCTGCGGCGGCGAACAGGCCGGCGCCGAAGTGATCCCCAGGTACGTCTTCCAGATCAGCGCGCCCGTGGTTGCGTTGAGGGCGTACTCATATCCGTCCCACGACCCGACATACGCGACGCCGCCGACGACCGTCGCCGACGCGGCGATCATGCCGCCGGTCTTGTAGGTCCACAGCGGTCGGAGATTCGGGACAGCGGCAGGAGTGAGAATCGTCTCCGTGCTGGCGGCGGACAGGGTGCCGTCGTGGAGATACATCGGCCAGTCCGTAGCGGTCCCGGCCGCGGCGACGGGAGCTGGCGCCAGGAAGGAGCCCGGCAGGGCCGCGCCGACGGCCAGAATTACCAGAGCGGCCAATCTCGAAGCCACGGCGGATCGTTTCACGGGTGACGCCTCCGAACGCACTGGACCTCCGAATCGCGGACGCCCGACTCCTGCTCGACCACCGACCGGAGTCCGCGGCCGATCACGACAAGACCTGATAAAGCCGCCAGTTGTTGCCCCCGGAGGAGAACTGCGCCTCGAGCTGGCCGATGCCGGCACCCGTGTCGTAGATGCCCGGGTAGGCCCTGTTCACCGCATCAAGACTCTGGTAGCCGACGTCCTCCGGCACCAGCAGGTACTTCACTCCGAAGGAGACCGGATCCAGCAGAGCCGACTGGAAATCTCGATCCGGAGTGGTGATGAACTGGCCGGGATTGCGGGATTCCAGAATGATCGGGAAACCCATCGCGCCGTCCACCAGGACCGCGCCGCCTCCCAGATTCATCTGATCGAGGTACGTCGCCGCCTGACTGCCGATCTCGTACTGTGCGAACGGCGTGATCGCGCCGATCGGCTCGTTCGGATACAGGACCGGGCGCAGCTGGAAGGCCTCTCCGCCGTAGGACGGGTTGTCGGCCGGGTTGAGCATCGTCATCGCCCCTACCGGCACGGCCAGCGCGACCATCGCCACAGCTGCCAGGCCCATCGCCTTGCCGACGATGGCGCCGGTGCGCGCTCGTCCGAGCCGGGGTTGAGCCGCTCCGCCCGGATCAGGCGCGAGCACCGCAAGTGCCAGGATCGACGCCAGCGGGATCTCGGTTATCGAGTAGCGCAGCCAGCCGAGGGTTCTGCCCGTGAGGAAGCCGAATACCGCGAAGACCACCACTCCACCGAGGATGGCCACCGCGGGCATGGTCAGTCCCCACCTTCCCCTGAACGTGACGGCGAGGCCGAGAAGTCCAAGCAGCAGGATCCCCGGCTCGAGCCCGAGTAGCTGGCGTGCAATCCACACGTAGGCCGCCGAAGTGCCCTGGCCGGTCGATTGGGCCACGCTGGATTGGGCCACGGCGAGCTGAGACACCACTCCGTAGATGGACGTGAACTGCTGGAACGGGTCACCGACGATCAGCCAGCTGGCGACGGCCCACCCGATGAACGCGGTGGCGAACGGAGCGGCCAGCACGGCCCCGTCGGCAATGCCCTCGCCGATCCGTTCGCGGACGTGGCCCCTCCGGCGCAGTGCGGACAGAAGAACGACCACGCCCAAGGCGCCTGCCGCAGCCACGACCGCTTCATAGCGGGTCATATACGCGGCCGCCAGTCCGAGCCCCGCGACTACAAGCGGCAGGGTCTGGCCGGTCGCCGCCCAGCGAGCCAGGTAGCGCACGACAACCACGAGAGTCACGATGAACATCGCCTCGCTCATGCCGTTGGCGCCGTAGTAGAGCGTCATCGGATTGAACGCGAAGAGAAGCGTGACGAGCAGCCTGGCCGATCGCCTGACGTGCCAGTCGGCGGCGATTCCGTGTATCTCCCAAACCGCCGCGGCCATGCACAATGCCGAGATGATGCTGCCCGCGAAACCCGTCGCCACCATGTCGGGCCAGACGGTCTTGAGCGGGAGCAGCGGAATCACCGCCAGAGAGGGCAGCGGGTTCCAGACGAAGCCGATCGCAGCCAGATGGGGATCGCGGCTGTAGAGAACGTAGTAGGCGTTCGCGACTCGGCTCCACGCGTCGCCGATGATGCTGTGCGCCCCGACGACGACGATTGCGGCGACGGCCATGTACGCAAGCCAGGCCAGACCAGCGACCAGCGAGCGCTCTCCGGGGCGAGCGAAGTGCAGAGCCAGAGGGCCCGACCGGACCCGGCCTCGAGGCCAGTCGACCCCGACAGCGGTGTCCGCGCTCACGACGGGACTCTGTCGGTGGCGGGTGCGGGCAGAGAAGCGAGGGGCATAGGTTCAGTAATCACGGCCATAGGATTTCCCTGATCGAAAGTGGGCCTCGCGGCACCAGGACGCCTGAATCGATCCGGGGTCTCCTGTGGCAGCAAAGAGAGCCCGTCCGTGGCGAAGACAGCATTCGATGGCTCCGATTGCCCAGTCAATCGAAGGGTCGAGCAATGAGACGGCGGGCTCGGCCAGCGCATCAAGCCGACCGCTGATCGCCTCGGACGGGCCCGTCGGGGCTTCGCGCGGCGCCGGCAGCCTCAACGCGTGGTTATTACGGGCCATCTTAAGTCGATGACCATCGGGCGACCGGCCGCAGGCCCCATTGGGTCATGTCGGGCGCAGGGTTCGACGCACTACCTTGGGCAACGCCCCAGCCACGCCGCCCCACCAGGCACCGGCGTGCCCGCACCGTCCGCGGGCTCTCTCGGAGACAAGCTGATGGTTCCCACATCTCGAGAGCTGCACGTTCGCGTGCCCCGCTTCGTATTCCTCGCCGCCATTCTCACGGCGCTGCTGGTCCCAGTCGCGGCTCAGGCGGCCGGCAGTTCGCCGTACGTCCTCATGGCTTCGCGTTCTCCCGATCGAAGCTCGGCGCTCGCCCTTTCGGCCGCCCAGATCGGCAATAGCTCGTACATCTTCCTGTCGCCTGCAACCGGCGCGACGAAGGCCAGCTTCTGGCTGGACGACACCGCGGCAAGCGGGCCGGCGCGACACGTGGAGTACTCCGCGCCGCTCGATTTCGTCGGAACTGCCGGAGATGGAACGGCGCTGCCGTGGGACACGACAGGGGTCGCCAGCGGCGGACATTCGATCACGGCCCAAATCGTGACGTCGTCCGGTACGACGACAATTACGACGGCCTTCACGGTCGGCGTCGGCGCCACGGCCAAGCCGACAGCCACGGCCAAGCCGACGGCCACGCCCAAGCCGACGGCGACCCCCACCCCAAAGCCGACCGCGACCCCCACCCCAAAGCCTTCTGCCTCACCCTCTCCGTCGCCCCTGCCCAGCGGCTTCGTCGGCCGGTCGGGCACCCAGCTCACGCTCGGCGGCAAGCCGTTCACCTTCACGGGCTTCAACATCTACCAGGCCAACAGCCGATCCAACTGCTCCTACACGATGGGCACCGGCAGTGCGCTCGACACGGCTCTCACGACCACCGGGTCGGGATCCGAGGTCTTCCGGGCATGGTTCTTCCAGCGTCTGGCGACTACCGGCGGACAGCGGGACTGGAGCGCCTTCGACCACACCCTGGCCGTGGCAAAGGCCCACGGCGTCAAGGTGATCGTGACCCTTGGCAACCAGTGGGGCTCGTGCGAGAGTCCGACGAGCCAGTACAAGTGGGACAGCTGGTACACGGGTGGCTACAAGACGCAGGTACTGGCCGAGAACTCCGTCTCCTATCGCCAGTGGGTCGCGGAAGTAGTTTCCCGCTACAAGACCGACTCCACCATCGCCATGTGGCAGCTGATGAACGAGGCCGAGATCAAGCTCGACAACACATCGACCTGCGGTCCCACGGCCGACCTGGTCAACTTCGCGTCCGACGTCTCCGGCTTGATCAAGTCGATCGACCCGAACCATCTCATCTCGCTCGGCACGATGGGCGCCGGACAGTGCGGCTCTCAGGGCGGCGACTACCAGAAGATCAACGCCGTCTCGACCATCGACGTGTGCGAGTACCACGACTACGGCCACGAAACAGAGGCTCTACCGGCCCACCTGGTGTCCGACATCGCCGCCTGCAACACCCTCAACAAGCCCTTGTTCGTCGGCGAGGCCGGCATCAAGGCCACCAGCGTCGGTGGCACCCTGGCGGCCCGAGCGGCGGCCTTCGACACGAAGCTGACCGCTATGTTCAAGGCCGGCGTCCGGGGCTTCCTGGTCTGGTCGTGGAACAACTCCGCGTCGACCACAGACAACTGGCCGGTCGGCCCAGGAGACCCCGCGCTCCAGGTGATCGACGCGCACTGAAGCGTCTTCGCCGGACGACACCGGCGCCACGACGCGTGCGCGAGGCCGTTTTGCCGCGACTCGTGGCACGCCGTGACGTGAGCCACGCCCCGGGACGTAGGAGGTCCGCCGCCCGGTGGGAGGCATGCTCCGGGCGGATCAGGGCAGCACCATCGCTCCGTCGCCGTCTTCGGCCTGCCCCGCCGCTCACCACGGAGCCAGCCGTCGAGGTTGGCCGCCGAGGTCCGCCGAGGTCCCGCCGACGTCGCGCTGACGTCGCGCCGACGTCGAATTTGCCCGGCTGAGTCAAAGGACCGAGTCCGCGGCTCGCCGTCCCGGCCCGTGCGCCTCGCCGGCGCTGCGTGCTCGGGTTTTCAGGCAGCTTGCAGCATTGCTCCCCACTCTCCTTGCAGGGACGCTCTCCGCCCTCATTGACACAGCCAACTCGATCGGCCGGCGATACGGACTGGAGTTCGGTCTGCGCATGGTTCACCCGCAGGACACGCCTGCCCCTCCAGCGAGCCATAGATGGTCGGCGCGGCTTGCCCGCGTCCGATCCCGGGTTCGCCGGACCTTCCCGTTCGCTTCCGGCGTCGCTGCGGCGCTCATCGCCGTCGTGTTGTACGGCGTAATGGTTCCCGGCCCGCGGCCCCTCACTCAACAGGATATGAGCGGGGTCGTCACCCGGGCGCTCGCGTCGCAGACTCCCGCGCCGGCCTTCTCGCAACAGGTCTACCAGGCGGTTGAACCCTCACTGGTGCTGGTGGAGACGCAGACTGCTAGCGCCACTCCCGCGCCCAGCGCTTCAGGTATCCCGGCCGGCGCCACGACGGCAGACGGCACCCAGGGCAGCGGCGTGGTCGTCGACAATGCCGGCGACATCCTGACCTGCCTGCACGTGGTCGCCGGCGCGGCGTCGATCCAGGTGACCTTCGCCGACGGGACGAAGTCGCCCGCCGACGTCGTGGGCACGCAACCTCAGAACGACATCGCGGTCCTGCGAGCGACGCAGCCGCCGGCGAATCTCGTGCCGGCAGTCCTCGGGAATCCCAGGAGCGTGCAGGTCGGCAGCGAGGCCTTCGTCCTCGGCAGCCCATTCGGCCTCTACGACTCGATGAGCGCGGGCATCGTCTCGGGCCTCAATCGGTCGTTCCAGCTCCCCAACAACGGGCCGCAACTCCAGGGTCTCATCCAGGTCGATGCGGCAGTCAACCCCGGAAACTCGGGCGGTCCACTGGTCAACCGCGAAGGCCAGGTGGTGGGAATCGTGTCCGGGCTCGTCAATCCGACTCAACAGGGCGTGTTCATAGGCATCGGGTTCGCCGTGCCGATCACGGTTGCGGGCGGAGCCGCAGGCTTGCCGCCGGACTAGCGGCCCAAAGGCGAATCCCGGACTCAGGACTCGCCTCAACCAGGCGCATGAGGTGAAAGCAGTGCACGAACAGACGGTCGAGGCGCCGACGGTGCCGATGGAACGCGTTCTGTACGAGGTGAAGAAGGTCATCGTCGGGCAGGATCATCTCCTGGAACGACTGGCGGTAGCACTGCTCGCGAGGGGCCACGTCCTGGTCGAAGGCGTCCCAGGGCTGGCTAAAACTCTGGCGATCAAGACTCTGGCGGAGGCGATCGGTGGCGAGTTCCGGCGCATCCAGTTCACGCCCGACCTGGTCCCCGCGGATCTGATCGGCACGCGGATCTACAACCAGAAG
>PMBR01000030.1:9752-33506 GCA_003152995.1 Chloroflexota bacterium
AGGTCGACCGCTTCATGCTCAAGGTGCTGGTCGGCTACCCGAGCGCGAACGAGGAGTTCGTCATCGTCGAGCGGATGACCGGACGGCTCGATCCGGTGCAGGAGGCTCTCACGACAAAGGGGCTGCTTGAACTGCAACGGGAGGCCGACAAGGTCTACGTCGATCCGGCCCTCATGGAATATGCAGTGCGCCTGGCTACGGCCACCCGCGCCCCCAAGTTGCACGGCCTGCCCGAGATGGAGCGGTACGTCACGTACGGGGCGAGCCCCCGCGCTTCGATCAACCTGATCCTCACGGCCCGGGCGCTGGCGTTCGTGCGTGGTCGGAACTACGCGCTGCCGCAGGACGTGCTCGACATGGCCCGCGACGTGATGCGCCACCGTCTGGTCCTGTCGTTCGAGGCTCTATCGGACAACGTGACCGCCGACGACGTGCTGACGGCGATCCTCAAGAAGACTCCGGTGCCGGTGGTGCCGTTGCGGGAGCGTTCCCACGTCCGCGCCGGCGCCTGAGGGCATCGTCTGGACCGCTTCGCCTCCGGAGGCCGATGAGCCGCACGAGGTCGACGAGTCGCGCCCGGAACGATCGGGCGCGGCCGCCGAGCGGATCCTCCAGCGTCTCGACTGGCAGGTGATTCGCCGCCTCGACGGCGTGCTCCAGGGCGACTACCGGAGCCTGTTCCGCGGCAACGGAATCGATCTGGTGGACCTGCGCGAATACCAGCCCGGCGACGATGTCCGGGCCATCGACTGGAACGTGACCGCGCGGATGGATACGCCCTACGTTCGCGAGTACGTCGAGGACCGCGAGATCACGGCCTGGTTCCTGCTCGATCTCAGTCCCTCGGTCGACTTCGGGAGCGTGGACGCGGAGCGCGTCAAACGCACGGTTCTGATCGACTTCGTGGGGTCGCTGGCGAGGCTGCTGACCAGGCGCGGCAACCGGGTCGGGGCGATGTTCTACGGCAACACGGTCGAGCGCATCCTCCCCGCGCGAGGCGGGCGAGACCAGGTTCTCCGGCTCATCGAAGACCTGCTTGCGCAGCCGCGCCTGCTGAACGCGCCATTCACCGACCTGGTGCCCCTGCTCGAGGCGGGCCAGCAAACGATCAAACGCCGCTCGCTCGTCTTCATCGTCTCCGACTTCATCAGCGCGCCCGGTTGGGAGAGACCGCTGAGCCTTCTGAATCGGCGGCATGAAGTGGTGGCCGTGCGCCTGTTCGACCCGCGCGAGATCGAACTGCCGGACGTCGGCGCGCTGATCATGGAGGATGCCGAGACCGGCGAGCAGCTCTATGTCGACACCCATGACGCCGGGTTCCGCCGACGCTTCCGCGACGCGGCGCAGCGGCGGGAGTCGGAAGTGAGCGGCGCCTTCAAGCGATCGGGGGTCGAAGCCCTGTCGCTCTCTACGGACGAGGATCTCGTCCGCTCCATCGTGCGAATGGCGACGATTCGTCGCCGGCGCCGGAGGTAGCCGGTGTCGTTCATCTGGCCGCCGATGCTGCTCACGGTCGCGCTGATCCCGATCGGGGTATTGCTGTATCGAATCCTGGACCGGCGACGCCACCGCCGCCTCGCCACCTACGGCGGTTCCGGGCTCGCTCAAGGGATCACGCGCCGACCGGCGGGCGTGCGCAGCCGGGTTCCCGTGGCGCTGATCCTCGTCGGGTTGACGGTCATGACCCTCGCCATGGCGCGTCCCCAGGCCGTCGTGAGCCTGCCCCGGGAAGAAGGGACGGTCATCCTCGCCTTCGACGTCTCGGGCAGCATGGCCGCCACCGACCTGACACCGACGCGGATGGACGCCGCAAAGGCGGCGGCGAAGGACTTCGTTGCGCGCCAGCCGTCCAGCGTCACGATCGGGGTCGTGGCGTTCAGCGACTCGGGCATCTCGGTCCAGACGCCCACCAACGATCAGGCGACGGTGGTGTCCGCGATCGACCGCCTGGCGCCGCAACGCGGGACCTCGCTGGCTCAGGGCATCGATGCCTCGCTCAAGGCCATCGCCGTCGCGGAAGCCGGGCCGTACGCCAACAACTACTACAGTAACGCGAGCCCCGCGCAGTCGGCGGCGCCGACACCGACGCCCGTTCCGGCGGGATACCACGCGCCCGCCGTCATCGTCCTTCTCAGCGACGGCGAGAACAACGAGAACCCCGATCCCGCCGCCGCCGCGCAGACGGCCGCCGATCAAGGGGTTCGGATCTATACGGTCGGGATCGGCAGCGCCGCCGGCGCCACGCTGGACATCAACGGCTTCAAGGTCTTCACGCAGCTCGACCAGGCTATGCTCCAGCAGGTCTCGGCGGTGACGGGCGGCACGTACTACGGCGCCACCGACGCTCAGCAGCTCCGCTCGATCTACGACAACCTGGACACTCAGCTCGTGCTCCAACCCCAGCTGACGGAGATCACCGCGGTCTTCGCGGGGTTCGGCGTGCTGATGCTGCTCTCCGGCGCTCTCGCGTCGCTCGCCTGGCTCGGTCGAATGCCATGACCGAGCGCTACGATCCCCCGCGCCTGACAGGACGGCGATAGATGGACTTTCTGTGGTCGAGCTTGCTCGCGTCGCTTGTGGTGTTGCCGCTGCTGGTGGCGGCCTACATCTGGAGCCTGCGACGCCGTCGTCAGTCCGGCGTTCGATACTCGAGTCTCGCCCTGGTTCGGGACGCCATGCCCGGGTCGTCGCGACTGCGGCGGCACGTGCCTTTCGCCCTCTTCCTCGCGTCGCTCGGAGCACTGGTCGTCGGCATGGCGCGACCGGTCGTCATTCTCGCCGTGCCATCGAACCAGACCACCATCATCCTGACGATCGACGTGTCGGGCAGCATGTGCTCGTCCGACATCCCGCCCAGCCGGCTCGAGGCGGCCGAAGCCGCCGCGGCGGCTTTCATCAAGAGCCAGTCGTCGACGACCCAGATCGGGATCGTCGCCTTCAGCGGCTTCGCCGAAGTGATCCAGGCGCCCACGAACGATCAAACGGCGCTGCTCAACGCCCTGAGCAGTCTCGCGACCGGCCGCAGGACCGCCATCGGGGACGGCATTCTCGCCTCGATCGACGCCGTCTCGCAGATCGATCCTGCCGTCGCCAAGAGCCAGACCGACTCGAGCACGGGAACTGCTCCAGCGCCGGTGCCCAAGGGCGACTACGCCCCCGACATCATCGTTCTGCTTACAGACGGCGCAAGCAACACCGGCACGCCGCCGCTCGACGCCGCCCAACAGGCAGCCGATCGGGGCGTGAGGATCTACACCATCGGCTTCGGAACGGCGAACGGCGGGTCTCTCAGCCCGACGTGCGCTCCGCAGTTCGTCGGTCGCGAACCGGGCGCCGGCCAGGGCGGCGGGTTCGGTGGCGGTGGCGGCGGCTTCGGTGGCGGGGGCGGTGGCGGCGGCTTCCCCAGAGGGATCGACGAGGCGACGCTCAAGCAGATCGCGGACCTGACCGGCGGGACTTACCACCCGGCCGAGAGCGCGAGCCAGCTCGACAGCGTCTTCCAGAACCTCCCCACAAACCTGATCACGAAGCACGAGGCGACCGAGGTCAGCTTCGCGTTTGTCGGAGCCGGGGGTCTTCTCGCCGGGCTGGCCATCATGCTCGGCAAGGCCTGGCGACCGCTGCCCTGAGTCGCGGCCGAACCGCTGCCGCATCGCGCCGGCCGAACGCGACTAGCGCAGGATCGCCAGCATCTGGTCGTGAATGTGGCCGTTGGAGACGACTATCGAGTCGGCGCCGACGAAATCCGGATTCCCGTCGGCCGTGGTCGCCCGCCCGCCGGCTTCCTGCGTGATCAACGCTCCCGCGGCGATGTCCCACGCCTTGATCCCGAACTCCCAGTACCCGTCGACTCGTCCCGCGCCGACCCAGGCACTGTCGAGCGCCGCGGCTCCGGCACGCCGGATTCCCTGCGCCTTCAGGGCGAATTCGGCGAATTCCTTGAAGTTGTCGCGCGGGGCGTTCGCGAGATCGTAGGTGAACCCTGTCGCCAGCAGAGCCTCACGCAGGTTGGCTTGAGAAGAGACATGGATGCGGGCGCCATTGAGCGTCGCGCCCCTGCCGGCCTCAGCCGACCAGAGCTCGTCCCGCAGCGGGTCGTACACCACGCCGATGACCGGACGGTTGTCCAGAGTCAGCGCGATCGAGACCGCGAAGAACCCGAACCCGTGCGCGAAGTTGGTCGTCCCATCGAGCGGATCCACGACCCAACGGTAGCCACCCGATAGGGAGCCGTCGCCGGTCGCTCCGCTCTCCTCGGCCAGGATCGCGTGCTCGGGGAAGCGCGCTCTCAGCGCCGCCACGATCAAATCTTCGGACCGGCGGTCGTATTCGGTGACGAGATCCGTCGCGCCCTTGTGCTCGACGTGCGTCACACGTCCAAACCCGTCCATCAGCACGGCCCCCGCCTGGCGGGCAACGGCCTGGATCATCTCCAGCGTGTCGCTCATTCACGTCCCTTCGGCGGCGCGTCGAATGCGCCGCCATCGTCGGCGTGGCGCCATATGGCGATCAAATCGGCGATCGCCTGGCTCTCGTACCTGCCCGGGCAGGCGTAACGTCGGCGACCGTGTCGGGCCGAGCAGTTCGTGGCAGCCGAACGGCTCCGTCGGCCGCCCGGCACGAGCGGGTCGGCTACTTCGCGGCCAGAGCGGTCTCCAGCTTCAGGATCTTGTCGAGAAGCGTGTTGATGGCCTGGTCCTGCTCGAGCAGGTGCTCCTGGATCTGCTCGGATTCGTGGAATGTGGCGTCGGCATCCTGGTAGGTCATCTCGGCCCGCTTATCCGACGCTCGCGAGAGGATGTTCTGGCCGACCATGATGACCGAGAGCATGACCAACTGGATGAACGTCTGACTCAGCCACTGGATGAGCTGGAGGACCGAACCCGAGCTGATGGCCGACGGCAGCGCGAAGAATGCGAGGACCGAAAAGGCGTAGGCGCACCACATCGTTCCCACGATCGTCGTGAGGGCGAGGGCGATCTTGCCGTTGACGCCGACATGCTCGTCGGTCGTCTTGGCCGGCCCCGTCTTCTTGCGCAGGGCGATGTGCGGATGCGGGACGTGCTGGAACTGAATGCTCATGGCGCTCCTCCTGCCGGCAATGCGGCCGCATGCTGCCGAGACCGGACCATCGCGCGGTCGGGGCCGGAACGGCCGCCGAACCGCCACTTCGTGATCCTGCGCGCATGTTCCCGTACGGAGGACCGGGCGTCTAGCCTCGGCCGAGCGTTCCGTGACGCTGGAAGCTGCTTGGCCGCTACGTGAGTCGCTCAGCAGCCCAGGCTCAGCAGCTGAGACCGCCGCCACCGCCGGCGCCGCCACCGCTGATCCCGGCCGGCACGCCGTCGAGGCCGTGGGCAACGATGTTGCGGATCGTGTTCACCGAAGAGACGGTGAGGTAGTCGTATGTCGCGCCGGTCACGTCCGGCGTGAGCTCGTAGCCCTTCAGGTTGCCCGTCCCGACATGCTCCATCAGAGCCAGGAGCGTCGGCCCATCATCGAGCGACATATCGGTCCAGAACGCCTGGCCCACGGCGCCCAGAAGGTCGGGGATCTTCGAGACCAGCGAGCAGGGATGGACTTGATCGCGGAGCGCCTTGAGAACCAGCTGCTGACGGACCATGCGACCGTAGTCGGAGTCCTGGTGACGGCTGCGGGCATACTCGAGGGCGGTCAATCCGTCCATGTGCTGGCTCCCGGCCTTGATGTCGATCGCGATGTCTTTCCCGTCTTGCGGTCGCGAGTATTGGCTGTCCTTCAACTCAGTCGGGACATCGATCGTCACCCCGCCCAGAGCATCGATCAGGTTCACGAAACCCATCAGGTTCAGGACGACCGCGCCGTCCACCTGAAGCCCTGTCAGAGCGCCGACCGCGCCCTCGAGAGCCTTGAAGCCGCGCACGAAGTCGGTGCCCGGGTACGGGTAGGCCTTCGGCTTGCTGACGGCGTCGAGCCAGAGTGCGTTGAGCAGATTCGGGTACGGGAAGCAGTGGCACGGATACGCGTTGGCTGCCTCGGGTCCGAGCGGCACGTTCTCCAGGTTGCGCGGGATGCCGTACATGGCCGCCCGACCGCTGGCAATGTCGACTTCGAGCACGATCATGGTGTCGGGCCGCAGACTCCACCGGCCCACCCCCTGATCGGCGCCGACCATCAGCAGGACGAGTTTCCCGTCCGACGCCCAGCCGGTATTGCCGCCCGCGACCGGCGGCAAGGTTGGGAATGTGTACTGCGGCAGGCTCGGCAACGGGACGACGGATGGATCGGAGCCCGAAGGCGTGTCTGTCGGCTCGGGAGTGTAGACGGGCACGGTCTCGCCGGCCGCCAGATTGCCGCCTCCCTGGAAGAAGCACGGCGCGTCCGGGTTGAATACGCAGGAAATGGCGCTCTGCGCTTGCATGTCGACCGCGCCTAAGGCGGCGTGGGGGACGATCGCTGCGATCAACAGGATGGCCAGAGGCACGGCGGCCGCGGACTTCGAGGGCCGCCGCGAAGCGGCCGGTCGAGGCTGCCGTCCGCTTGCCACGAAGTAGGCGTCCACGATGGCCCAGATGCGGTAGATCAGGACGACCAGGTCGAGCAGCAGGAACATCGTCAGAGACGACGGCCGAATCAGGGCGTCGAAGACGGCCTTGCGATCGAACAGGAAAGCGACTGCGCCGGAGCCCAACATGGCCGCCATCGGGATGGCCACGATTGCGCCGCGCTCGCGGTTGCCTGCCACAGCCTGCCCGAGGCCGGGGAACAGGAACGACAGCAGCGCAGCCCCGGTCGGTGTCCGCAGCCATGACTTCGAACGCATCCTGGGAACCTCATCGGCGTCGCTCAGGCATCGCCCCAGCGCCGATGCTAGGGGAAACGTCCGGTTCTTGCCGTGGCCAGCCGAGTCGAACCCAACCCTGCAGCGCGCCGACACCCGGCCGCGTCCCAGCCGGGCGAGCCCTGAGCGCTGAGCCCTGAGCCCTGAGCCCTGAGCGCTGAGCCTCTACCGTCCGCCTGCCGATCGGGCCGAGCGCCAGGCTTCGACGATCGGATCGGCCGGCGGGCCCCCACCCCTAGAGGTTTGACGTTCCACGGTCCGCGATTGCAGAATCAACCATGATCCTGCTCATATTTGTCGCCCTCATCGCTGGTCTCGTCACCGCGGTTTCACCGTGCGTCCTGCCGATCCTGCCGATCGTCCTGGCGAGCGGAGCGGACGGCGATCGGCGCAGGCCGTATCTCGTGATCGCCGGGCTCATCGCCAGCTTCTCGTTCTTCACCCTGGCCAGCGTCCAGATCATCCAGGCGCTGCACCTGCCCAGCTCGACGCTGCGCGACGCTGCGATCGTGGTGATCGCGGTCTTCGGACTGACGTTGCTCGTGCCCGCTCTGGCCACGGCGTGGGAGCGAGCTACGGCCCGGGTTCCGGCGGTCGGGGCTCGCCTGGCCAGGCCCGGCGTGGCCGGCGGCCTGATCACCGGCGTGGGCCTCGGCCTGGTCTGGACTCCATGCGCCGGGCCGATACTCGGCGCCATCACCAGCCTCGCCGTGACCGCCCCGAATTCATCGGCGACGCTGGCTCTCGTCGTCGCGTATGCAATCGGGGCCGGAATACCGCTGCTGGGAATCGCCCTCGGCGGCCGTGCGGCGCTGGCCCGGCTCCATCTGCGAGCGGCCTCGGCCCGGGCGAGCCGGGTCTTCGGGGTCCTGGTTCTGGCGACCGCCGGCCTAATGGCAGTGGGCGCCGACACGGCCATCTCGGCAGATCTCACGAGCGCCCTGCCCGACTGGACCGGCACGCTGCAATCCCTGGAGCGATCGAACCCGGTGCAATCGGCTCTCAACGACCTGCGCGGATCGGCCGCGGGGAGCCAGGCTCCCGGGGCGAGTTCCTACCTCGAGGTCGGGCCTGTGGCACCGGAATTCAAGGGCGTCGGCCAGTGGCTCAACTCCGGTCCTCTGACTCTCGCCGGTCTTCGGGGCAAGGTGGTGCTCGTGGACTTCTGGACCTACTCCTGCATCAACTGCATCCGGACGCTGCCCTACGTCGAGAGCTGGTACCAGAAGTACGGTCCGCAGGGCTTCGTCGTCGTCGGTGTGCATACGCCCGAGTTCGCCTTTGAGCACGACACCGGCAACGTGGCCGCCGCCATCGCCCGCTTCGGGCTCACGTACCCGGTCGCTCAGGACAACGAGTACGCCACGTGGACGGCTTACGGCAACCAGTACTGGCCGGCGGACTACCTGATAGACGCCGGCGGCCACATCCGGGATACCCACTTCGGCGAAGGTGACTACCTCAAGACCGAGAGCGAGATTCGGAGCCTCCTGACCGAGGCCGGCCAGGCTGCGCTGCCGACTCCCGCCTCATCGGCCGCCACGCCACCCTTTGTCGCGAGCGAGACACAGGAAACCTATCTCGGCTCCGATCGAGCCAATGCCTTCGCATCTCAGGCGTTGATCGCTACCGGGACCAGGAAGTACTCCTTCCCCGATCAGCTGCCGGACAACGAATTTGCTCTGTCGGGGACATTCGACTTCGAGCCGCAGTACGTCGCCTCCACCCAGGCCGGCGACAAGCTCGAGATGTCCTTCCATGCCCGCGATGTCTACCTCGTAATGGCCGCCGACTCGCCCGTCCCGGCCACGGTCACAGTCAGCGGAGTCCAGGGTCTCGCGACCGAAGACGTAGCGGCTGACGGCGCGTTGACCGTCGGCCAGGCCCGCTTGTACCACCTGGTTCACCTCGACACCGCGGCCAGCGGGACGGTCACGATCACGTTCAACGCCCCGGGTGCCCGCGCCTATGCCTTCACCTTCGGAGGCTGACCCGGCCCGGCCCGCCGACGACTCTGCGGCGCTTTTCCTGGTCGCGCAGACCGACTCGGACCGCTAGACTGACCCCGTCGTGGCGGCGTCGGTTAGGGAGGGTTGGTGCCAGTGGTGGGGGGTGTGAGCCCGGGTCGCGGTACGCTTCTGGAGCGGCCGTGAGCATCTACGACGAGCCGGCGCCGTTGGTGGACCCGCGACTGAGGCGGGCCGAAAGAGCCGTGAGCGCCGTCTTCGTCGGCGTCGTCGTCGCCGCCTTCGTTGTCGCGTCCGTGATCGTCGTCAAGTTCGGCGCCGAGGCTATTCTCGGCCAGTGCGCTCCCAGCTGGCTGTCCGGCGCGGACCCGCAACTCTGTCTGAATGCCGAGATCAACCAGCCGACCCTGATCGTGTCGGGCAGCACCAGCCTGCCCGACGGAGCCGTCGTTCAGGTCTCCGCGGAGGACTTCGGCACCGGCTACAACCAGCATTGGGTCACCGACACGGCCAACCTCACGGTCGCCAACGGGAGCTTCGGCGGGAGCTTCGATCTGACCGGCTGGGGGGCCGGCACGGTGACGGTCACGGCGATATTCGAAATTGGCTCCAGCCAACCCACAGACGTGGTCGACCGCTACGGGACGCATGGACAGCTGCTCAGCGGGCCCGACGTGCAACTGGACCCGAGCGGCGGCGACCCGCAGACGCAGATGGTCCTGGTCTCGACCGATGTCGACCTGTCGGCGGGATAGCCGGACACGGGGCGGCCGCACTTCGGCGCCGGACAGCGTGGGGCCGGACTGGCACGAAAGGTCCATTGCCGCATTCCTTTGGCCGCCGGAACATGGCAACCGTCGTGGCGTTGATGCCGCGTCGTGTGAGGCCGTGACCGCGAAACGCCGTTCGCGGATCTCTCGCACGCGTGGCCGGCGCCCGAGTACGAGATCAAGAGGCGCGAAATGAGTTCAAGGCGGTGGATCCGGGCAATGGTGGCGCTGACCGCGGTCGTAGCCCTGGCAATACCTGGTTCCGCCGCCGCGGCAAAGCCTGCGGCTGAGTCTGCACCCGTGGCGTGGGTCGCCTCCGCCGTCGCCCTGCCGGCCGCCACGGCCACCACGGCCGCCACGGCCACCACGGCCGCCGCCCCGATCGCCGATCCCGACGCCGTCAGCCTTACAGGCACTCTACGCCTGGCAATCGCCGACGACTTCACGAACGGCCGCTCTCACACTCTCTACTCGATCGACAACGCCTCCGGATCAACGCCGATCACCGTCTCGGGCGAGGACGTGGACCAACTCGACGGCGCGCTCGTTCGCGTGTCCGGCCGCAGACAGGCCGACGGGAGCCTCGCGGTCACGGCGAGCTCGTTCGTCGTCGAGAAGACTGCGGCCGCGAACCCGGACGCGGCCGCCCTCGGCATCGATGCTCAGGCCGGCGGCGCAATCCCTCTCGCCGCAACGGCGACGCGCAAGATCGCCGTCATCATCGCCGACTACTCGGACCTGGCCGGCTGGCCTGTCACCGTGGCCCAGGCCAAGAGCACCTTCACCAGCTCGACGGCATCGGTCCATTCCTACTTCGACGCCACGTCGCGCGGCCGCCTCGCCACCACCACAGACGTCCTCGGGCCCTGGCACCTGGGCATCAGCCAGTGCCCCGGCGGTTCGACGAGCTGGTCGTTCAGCACTTCTCTGAATGCGGCGCTGATAGCGGCCAGAAATCGCAGCATCGACCTCACCTCGTACGACGACATCGTCCTGTGGACGAAGGAGCCGTGCCAGCAGGGCTGGGCGGGCGTCGGCTATGTTCCCGGCCGCTACGTCCAGATCGCCGTCGATTGGGCGCAATATCCCGGCGAGGTCCTGTCGTCGATGGTGGCCTCACACGAGCTGGGACACAATCTGGGCCTCTTCCATTCGAACGGCCTCGCCTGTTACGACGCCGCCGGAAACCAGGTCGAGCTCCAGGGCAGCTGCGTGGATGCCGAGTACTGGGACGAGTACTCGACCATGGGAGCCGCGGGCGCGCCCGATCACGCTCTGCTCGACGCCGATCGTCTGGCTTCGCTCGGCTGGCTGGACACCGGCGAATCGAAGACGGTGACCGGCATCGGCACGTACTCACTCGTACCCGTCTACTCGAGCACGCCCGGCGTCCGTCTGCTGCGGATCCCCAGGCCCACTCCGGTCATCGCCGACGAACAATCCGGCTCCTGGACGCTGGAGATCAGATCTACGCTCACCGGAACCCCGTGGGATCAGTTCGTCGGCTGGCCGTATTCAACGGTGACGACCGGCGTGTCCATTCGGTACTCCGAGGACGAGTTCCGCCAGGACAACGCGCTCGGGCCGAGCTACCTGATCGACACCGTTCCCGATGGCAGCAGCACGACCGGGGTCGACTTCTGGGACGCGCCGCTACAAGCGGGCGGCACCTTCAGCGATCCGATCGGCGGGTTCACGATCGTGGTGAATTCGGCCGGCGGGTCCGGCGCCTCGGTGACCATCGGCGACACCATGGCCCCGACCGCGCCGCTCTCGCTCGAAGCGACCGCGATCCCGACCGGCGGAGCCCAGCTCGACTGGCAGCCCGCGACCGACAACCTCGGCCTGGCCCACTACCGGATCTACCGCGACGGCTCCAGGATCGGCGAGGTCTCGGGGACCGCCCTGACCTTCACCGACCCGGCGCTCGGCATCGGCGGTCTGCACACCTACGCCGTGAGGGCCGTCGACACCGCGGGGCTGGAGGGCGCTTCCGCGACGGCTACCGCCACGCTGGTGCCACCGCCCTCCGCGCCGCTATCGGTAACTGCGACGGCGGGCAACGGCGCGGCTCGTGTCGCGTGGAGCGCGCCGGCCAGTGGCGCGCCGATCACCGGCTACGGCGTAACCTCCGATCCGGGCGGCCGGACCTGCAGCACCATCGGCGCCATGAGTTGCATCGTCGACGGGCTGGTCAACGGGACTCCCTACACGTTCAGCGTCAGAGCCACCAACTCGGTGGGCACGGGCCCCGCTTCGAGCGCCTCCAACTCAGTGACTCCTCTGCCCGTTCCGGGCCGTCCGACGGCGGTCTCGGGCAGTGCCGGCGACACGACCGTTGCGGTGACATGGACCGCTCCCGCCGACCCGGGTTCCAGTTCGATCTCCGGTTACACGGCCACCTCGTCGCCCGGCGGCAAGACATGCAGCACCGCCGGCACGATCGGCTGCACCGTGACCCAGCTGACCAACGGCGTGGCATACACGTTCACGGTCATCGCGACTAACTCCCTGGGCATGGGCCTGCCATCTGTTGCGTCATCGGCGGTGACGCCGCGGACCCGACCCGACGCTCCCGTGAGTGTCGTTGCGCTGGCGTCGAACGGATCGGCTCTCGTGTCCTGGGGCTCTCCGCCATTCAGCGGCGGCAGCGTTGTGACCGGATACGACGTCGTATCCACGCCCGACGGCAGGACATGCCACTCGCCGGGAGCGCTCTCCTGCACCGTTTCGGGACTCACGAACCGCGCCACCTACACCTTCAAGGTCACGGCCACCAACGTCGCCGGGACGAGCGGCCCGTCGAGTGCGTCGCTCGGAGCCATGCCACTCGCCGGAGCCACGTACGTGACCATCACCCCGAACCGGCTGGTGGATTCCCGATCCAGCTGGCACCTGGGTCTCTCGGCGTCGTTGAGCCACAAGGTCCCGGTGTCGTTCCAGGTCACGGGCCGCTCAACGGACCCCAAGTTGAACATCCCGACCGGCGCGGTCGCCGTGACGGGCAACCTGACAGCAGTCAATGAGGGCTCCAAGGGCTACTTCAGCCTCACGCCGTCCAAACCCGTTGGGACGCCGTCGACCTCGACGCTCAACTTCCCGGCCGGCGATATCCGGGCCAACGCGGTCACCGTTCCGCTGGGCGCGGGTGGAAAGCTGTGGATCACCTACGTCGGTGCGGCGGGCAAGTACGCGGACGTGGTCTTCGATGTCACCGGCTACTTCGTCGGCAACACGAGCGGCGCCACGTACCTGCCACTCACTCCGAGCCGGATCCTGGATTCGCGTAGCGCGCTGAAGCTCGGTATGTCTACGTCGCTCACGTCTCTCACGCCGGCGAGCTTCCAGGTGACCGGGCGGTCTGCCAATCCCAAGCTCAACGTCCCGTCCAACGCGCTCGCGGTCGTGGGCAACCTGACCGCCGTCAACGAGGCCTCGAAGGGATACCTCAGCCTGACACCGGCAAAACCGGCCGGCACGCCGTCAACCTCGACGGTCAACTTCCCGGCCGGCGACATCAGGGCCAACGGCGTGACCGTTCCGCTGGGCGTCGGCGGGAAACTGTGGATCACCTTCGTCGGGACGCCGGGCACGAAGGCGGACGCGGTCTTCGATGTCACCGGCTACTTCGTTCCGAACACGAGCGGCGCAACGTACGTCGCCCTGACGCCGAGCCGCCTGGTCGACTCACGTCTGGGAGCGCACATCGGGTTGTCGGCGCCGCTGGTTTCGCAGGTGCCGGTTCGGTTCGCCGTGACCGGTCGTTCGGTCGACGTGGCGCTCAACGTCCCGGCGGACGCAGTCGGGATCACGGGCAACCTCACGGCCGTCGACGAGGGCTCCAAGGGCTACTTCGCCCTGACCCCGGCCAACCCCGGCGGAGTGCCCACCACCTCGACGCTCAACTTCCCCATGGGCGACATCCGGGCGAACGCGGTCACGATTCCGCTTGGAACGGGCGGCGGCCTGTGGGTCACGTTCGTCGGCACCAAGGGGACCCATGCCGACGTCGTTGTGGACGTCTCGGGCTACTTCACGATGAACTGAGGCCGCGGTGCGGCCGAACGGTCAAGTGCGGCCGAACGGTCAAGTGCGGCCGAACGGTCCGGCGCGGCCTAACGGCCCGGCGCGGCCGAACGGTCGAGTGCGGCCGAACGGTCCGGCGCGGCCTAACGGCCCGGCGCGGCCGAACGGTCGAGTGCGGCCGAACGGCCCGATGCGGCCGAACGGTCGAGTGCAGTCGACCACGGGGGCGCGCCCGACCACTCAGACATCGGCGAGCGGCCGCCCCGTCGGCTAGGTCTTCCGGCTCTTCCCATGCCGCGCGCCATGGGCTTCGGGCTGGCCTGCGGACTTCCCCTGGCGGCGTTCGACCTCGTCGGCGCGAGCTCGCTGGACGTCGAGCACCTGCTTGAACTGCTTGGCGAGACCGGTGCGCATTCCGGCCCTCGCTTGCGCCTCGGCGTCTCGATCGCGCCTCTTCTCCCGCGCCGTCTCGACCGGCGAGAGGTCGTCTTCGCCCGTCGAGCCCGGATCCACTGGATCGCCGCCTGCATCTCGCCCGGTCAACCGGCCCATTTCTGCGTCGTCTCCTGCGCGTCTCACCAGGGCACCTCCGGGTGCGCTCGGTGCGGTGATCATCGCCGCTGCAGCGTGCCGGACCATCTTCGAGCGACCTGCTACGATCCTGCCCAGATGGAACTCTACGGCGTCCGTATACCGACGATAGTCACCGACAACGTCGCGGTCCGCTGTGCCGGTTGCGGCGACATCATCGAAGGGCAGCCGTGGCGGGTCAGCATCCTCGACGTCGTGGCGCCGGAGGTGCCCGTCTCCTGGACGGAGACCGCCAGCATCAATCCTGGACCGTTCGAGTTCCACAGCGATCCGAGCCACGTGCGCGCCTGGATGGCCGGGCGCGGGCTGCTCTTCTGCCGTCGATCCCAGGTCCGTGAGATCATGCGACCGGTCTGGCTGCCCGTCGAGCCGCGCCGGTTGGGGCTGTGTGACGGCCTACACCGCGACGACCACGAGTTTGTGGATGCGGCCGCCGTGGCGGCCGATCGAAGCTGAGGGCAAATGCGAGTACGCAAAGCGGTCTTTCCCGTTGCGGGTTGGGGAACCCGCTTTCTCCCGGCCACCAAGGCCCTGCCCAAGGAGATGCTCCCGCTCGTCGACAAGCCGGTCATCCAGTANNATCGAAGATCACTTCGACCTGAACCTTGAGCTCGAGCAGCTCCTGGAATCTCGCGGCGACATCGAGATGCTGCGCCAGATTCGGGCCATCTCGGACCTGGCTCAGATCTCCTACGTTCGCCAGAAGGAGCAACTCGGTCTGGGCCATGCGGTTCTCGTGGCCAAGGAGCTCGTCGGTCACGAACCGTTCGCAGTGATCCTTCCGGACGATGTGATCGTCGGCGAGCGGCCCTGCATAGGCCAGCTGATCCACGCCTATCTGCAGACGCACTCCTCGGTCGTGGCCGTGGCCGAAGTTCCCCATGAGGAGACATGCCGCTACGGCATCATCGACGGCCGACTCGCAGATGGCGGCCTCGACCCGCTCCTCTACAAGGTATCTGGCCTGGTCGAAAAGCCCGATCCGGCAGACGCGCCCTCGAATCTGGCAATCATCGGCCGCTACGTTCTGACCCCCAAGATCTTCGACAAGCTGGAGCAGACGCAGCGCGGAGCCGGCGGAGAGATCCAGCTGACGGACGCGATCGAAGCCTTGATGCAGGAGCAGGAAGTGTACGGATACGCCGTCGAGGGCAAGCGCTATGACGCCGGCACCACAATGGGCTGGCTCAAGGCGTCAGTCGAGTTGGCAATGCAGCGTCAGGACATCGGCGGGGAGTTCAGGCGATACTTGCGGGGGCTCGATCTGAGCTAGCCTGCCCCACCGGACCGGCTTCGCGCCGGCCGCTGGCATTGAATCAAGCTCCGGCCAGATGGGGCCGGCATCGTGAGGACTCTTGTGGCCGAGATCGGACAGGTGATCGCAGGGCGCTACCGGCTCATGGAGCTGCGCGGCGAGGATGCAATCTCGACGGTCTTCCGCGCCCTCGATTCCCAGAGCAGCCGCCCCGTCGCCGTCAGAGTGCTGAGCCTCGAACTCGGCACGGACGCGGACTTCGTCGCCGAGTTCCGACTCGCCATGCGGGCCGCGGCCGGCCTGAGTCATCCCAACCTGGTCGCGATATACGACTTCGGGACGGACGGCTCCGACGCCTACGTCGTCAACGAATACATCGACGGACAGGACCTGCACTCGCTCCTGGCTCGAAACGGACCCGTTCCGGCGCGGCGCGCCGCCAGCGTGACGAGCGTCGTGGCGACGGCGGTGGCCGCGGCTCACGAGCGCGGCATAGTCCACGGCGGCGTGCGGTCCGGCAGCGTCATCGTCACCCGCGACGGCCAGATCAAGCTCGCCGATCTCGGTCTTGCCCGCGCCGTCGCAGAGGCGTCGCTGCGGCCCGCTCTCTCGGTCGAACAGGCGTGGTACCAGAGCCCCGAGCAGGCCAGGGGTCGCCGCGCCACCGACGCTTCGGACATGTACGCCATGGGCGTACTGCTCTTCGAGTTGCTGACCGGCCACGGTCCGTGGGAAGGCGATACCGCCGAAGCGGTGGCGAAGGCCCGGCTCGCCGAACCAAACCCGGCCCCGTCCGACTTCCAGGCCGGAGTTCCCGCCGAGATCGAGGCGATCGACCGCAAGGCGATGGCGCCCCAGGCGGCGGCGCGGTTCGAGTCGGCCGGCGCACTGGCAGAAGAATTGGCGCTCACCGTCGCGCGGCTCAGTGCTCCGGTCGACGTCGCCGCCGAGGATGAGACGGAGGTCGAAGAGGGGCCGGAGGCGGAAGCCGTCGTGGCCGCCGAAACCGAGGCCGCTCGCTCGCCCTATGCCAGGCCGGGAACGCCGGCCGCTCCGGTGGTGCGCGCCGCTCCCCTTGCACCTCCGCCGGTTCCGCCCCTTGCACCGCCGCCGGTTCCGCCTTCAGCGCCGGTGGTCCGCCGCTCCAACCCGACGGCTCGCGTGACCTACGCCGCGGACGCCTACGCGACCAATCCCGCGGCGCAGGACGAATTCCCCGCCGACCCACGCGGCCAGGCCGGCTATCCACCCGAAGGCATCCCCCAGCGAGCCACTCGCCGAATCAATCCGATCGACTCGGAGCCCGAGCCGCAGGATGACGACACCTCCTCGACCAGCACCTGGGCCTGGGTTGCCGGCTTCCTCGCCCTCTTCCTGGTCACCCTCCTGGGTCTGATGATCTACCTGCTGATCAGCCGCGGCTCATCGGGCTCGACGGTCTATGCCCCGAATCTGGTGAACGTCCTGTACAGCGACGCCCAGCAGACCGCCCAGGCCTACGGACTGCAGATCTCGGTGGCCGCCACTGCGACCAACAACGGCAGCCAGACCGACCGAACGATCCTTTCTCAGAACCCGGCGGCCGGGATGGCGATGAACAGGGGCGACACCATCTTCGTTACGGTCGTGACCGGCACTTCTCAGGTCGTCGTCCCGAATGTTGTCGGTCTGGTCGAGAGCGATGCCCTGAATGCCCTGACATCGGCGGGCTTACAGGCGGGCAACCGCAGCGAGACTTACGACCCGTCGATTCCAGACGGTCAAATCGTCAGCACCAACCCCAAGAAGGATCTGCACGTGCTGAGGGGCTCCGCCGTCGACTACGTCGTGTCGATGGGTCCCCAGCCGACGTCCACCCCGACGGACTCGCCCACGCCCACCCCGACGGACTCGCCCACGCCCACGCCGACCCCGTCACCCACGCCGGTGCCGACACCCGTGCCAACTCCGGTGCCGACCCCCGTGCCGACGCCCGTGCCGACCCCGACGCCTTCGCCGACCCCAACCCCGACGGCTCCGTAGCCCGGATCCTCAAATCGCCCGACCGGACGTCGCTGCGTGGGGTGGCGACAGACGGCCGACGGCCGTACCGAGCCGCGATCGCGGCCGGGAAGCGGCGGCCCCGATCAGGTCGTCGTAAACGGCACTTGCTTCTGGATCGGGTCGCCATTGCTGGTCGTTATGTATGCGGTGGCACTGCCGACGCCTGCCGTCGCCCCGGAGATCGTCACATTCCAGGTCGCGACGCCGCTCTGGTTCGTCGTCGAAGTCCCCTGGAGCGGCCCGAGCCCAGGCGCATTCACCTGGAAAGTGACGCTCGCGCCGGCCAGCGGGCCGCCATTCACGGAAGTCGCATGGACCGTGAGCGTGAGCGTCGTTGGACCCTTGCCCCTGAACCTGCTCGGCTTGACCGACAAGGTTGCCGCCAGCTTGCCCAATGACCGGTTGACGGTCACAGTGCCCGTCGACACATTGCCGGCCTGGTCCTGAGCCGTCACGAGGATCGGATTCGATCCCGCAACGACGCCCACGGTGAGCGCGAAACGACCGTCCGGGCCGACGATCTCGCTGCTCTGACCGCCGCTGCCGGGCGCCCTCCTGTTGAGGACCGTGACTGTCACGCCCGGGTCGGTGGTGCCGGTGATCACGACCGAACCGCCCGTCTGCGAGTTGTTGTCGGGCTGGGAGGCGACCGAGAGCGTCGGCAGCTTGGTGTCGAGGATGTATACGACCTCCGGCGACGGCTGGCCCTCGCTGCCCGGCGTCACCAATGAAGCGACGAAGGTATTCGGGCCTTCGACCAGGGCCACGGCGGCCGTCGTGAAGCGCGTCGTGGCTCCGACCTGTACCTCCGCCACCTGACTTCTCTTGCCATCCGAAGCGACGGCGTACACGCGGACGGTATAGCCGCTGGCGCCGACTGCCGCGCCCGGGACGCTGCCGGACAAGGCTACCTCCGGCTGGTTCGTATAACCATCGTTGTCCGGAGTGTCCAGGACCGGGGTGTCGAGCGCCACGCCGGAGGGCGCAATGGTGGCGGGAGGCAAAGACGAAACCCGCGAGATCGCGTTGTCGAACGCGCGCCCGAGCTGGCCCGCGACGCTCACGAGGATGTTTCCGCCCACAACGAGCATCACGATTCCCAGAACGAGGAAAATCGCAACGACGCCCAGGCCGATAGGGGCCGGGACTCCGCTGTTCGTACGAATCGGCCGGTAGCGGCGCACCCGATCAAATGACGGAGACGAGGCTCTGATCTGATGCGACCGCAGCCGCTCGTTCGATGGCGGCAGGGGTCGAACGTGGGCCGCTCGGCGTTCTCGCATCGGCATGGCTCCATTGTCGCATCAGTTGGCGGTCTTTCGGGGCGGCCGTGGCTCGCTTGTATTCGGCCGGTCGTGACCGACACCATTAGTACGATCGTTCCACGCCCCGCGTGACGGGCGTGCGCGTTTCGGGCAGATGGATGTACTCTGCTGCAGAGAGCGGACGTGCAGGCCTGTCCGCTACGGTAAGAGGCTTACTGGTGGAGGGTCGTAACCCCAAACCCGATCGCCCATACGCCCGGGGCGCCGGCAGTGCCGGACGCCAGGCCTCGTCTTTGGGAAGCGGGGCTGCCTCGCCCCGGCCGGTGCGCGATCCGAGCTACTTCGGCCAATTCCTGCCGTCCGGTCGAGTCGTAACGCGCCCGCTGACGCGCACTGTGCCGATGCTCCCCCATTCCGAATCCGGCCCGCCGGCCCGCTACCCAACGATGCCGGGCATCCGATCCGGCTTCGGGCTGCCGAGCCTGCGACGCAACGTCTGCCCGCATTTCTACATGACCGGCTGCCGCGGAGCGATCCCGATCCAGGCCCCGCATCTGCTCAAGGCCCTGATCCGCCAGGACCAGAACGTCTCGCGCTGCCAGCTTCGCGGTGGTGTCCACCTCGAGCAGGGCTACGTCAACGACGTCTGCCTGACGCCGAGGTTCAACCAGTGCGTCTTCTACGAAGACGAACTGACGAAGGATTGACGCCGACCCGGATCGACCGCTCGGGCGCGACCCTCGGTTACCCTGAAGCCCTCGCCGCGCTCGAGTCGCGCGGCCGATTCGGAATCCATCTCGGGCTGTCGCGGACCCGGGCTTTGCTCGCTGCACTCGGCAATCCCGAGCGTTCCTTCCGCGGCGCGCTGATCGCCGGCACGAACGGTAAGGGCAGCGTCCTGGCGCTCGTCGGTGCTGCGCTGCAGGCTGCGGGCTACCGGACCGGCGAGACGCCCAAGCCGCATCTGGTCACGTACCGCGAACGGCTCCAGATCGACGGCGTGGCGGTTGACCCCGAGACGTTCGCCCGAGTCGCGGCGGAAGTGCTGGCTTTGGCCGACCGCGTGGCCCGGCGCCACGGCGAACCGACTGAATTCGAGTTGCTGACGGCGATCACGTTCCGCTGGTTTGCCGAGGCGGGGGTTGATCTGGCGGTCGTCGAGGTCGGCCTCGGCGGGCGGCTCGATGCCACTCACGCGTGGGACGGCGGCGTGGCGGTGGTAACGAACGTCTCGCTCGACCACATGGAGCGGCTGGGATCGACGGTCGAGGCGATCGCGCGCGAGAAGGCGGCGATCATCATGCGCGGCGATCTGGCGGTGACGGGTGCTTGGGGTGGGGCGCTCGATGTGATCGAGCGCCGAAGTCGGCGAGTTGCGGCTCCGCTGACCGTGACGCCGCCGGCGCCGCTGCGCGGTCTGGACCGCGACGGCATCGAGGTGGAGCTCGGGCGGCTGGGATTGGTCCGCGTGAGACTTCGCGGGCGCCACCAGGCGGCAAACACGGCGGTCGCCGACGCCACTCTGGACGCCCTGGAAGCCGCGGGGATTGCCCGCGTTCCAGACGCGGCACGGCGCGCGGGATACGCGGCCGTTCGCTGGCCGGGGCGCCTGGAGCTGCTCTCAGTCGAGGGACGCGACGTGCTTCTGGATGGTGCTCACAACCCGGCCGGGGCCGCAGCTCTCGCCGACGCGCTCGACGACCTGGCCCCGTTCCTGGCGCCCGGCCGCCCGACACTCGTCCTGGCGATCATGGCCGACAAGGACGTGGACGGAGTGGTGGGCGCGCTCGCGGGAGCGGCTTTGCTGGCCGATGCGCGGGTCATATGTACCGCCCCGGCGGGCGGCCGGGCGCTCCCGCCCGAGCAGCTTGCCGCGCGTTGGGCGGCCGTGGCGGCTCAACGGGGAGTGGCCGATCAACGGGGAGTGGCCGATCAACGGGAAGTAGCCGATCAACGGGGAGTGGCCGCGCGACCCGAAGCGCGGGCCGCCACGGTAGAGGCGATCGCCGATCCTCGCGCCGCGCTGGACGCGGCGCTGGCGAGTGGCTCCGGTCCCGGCCCCGTGATCGTCGCCGGCTCCCTCTATCTAGTAGGCGCGGCGCGGGCCATACTCGTCGCGGACCCACATCTCGTGCCCGATCCGCCACTCGCCACCTTGGAGACCGCGCCCCGATGAGCGCCGCGCCCTCGCCGCTGCCCCCGACCCGTATCGGCGCGCGCCTCTTCGAGTGGGGCAGCCGCACGTATTTCATGGGCATCGTCAACGTCACGCCCGATTCGTTCTCCGGCGACGGCCTGCTGGCCACGGTCGCGGGCCGCGGCGGGGCAGCGGTCGAGGCCGCGGTTATCCAGGCCCGGCGCATGGTCAGCGAAGGCGCGGACATACTCGACGTCGGTGGGGAATCCACGCGGCCCGGCCACGAGCCGGTTCCGGCGGCTGAGGAAGCCGCCCGCGTGGTTCCGGTGATCGCCGCGATCCACGGAGAGCTGCCGGACGTCCCGATCAGCGTCGACACGACCAAGGCCGAGGTCGCGGCCGCCGCCATCGCCGCCGGCGCCACGCTCCTCAACGACATCTGGGGCGTCGGCGGCGATGCTGCAATGGCCCGCCTCGCCGGAGAGCGGCAGGTCCCCCTCATCGTCGGGCACAATCGCCAGGCCGCCCGTTACTCGGACTTCGTGGCCGAGCTCATCGCCGACGTGCAAGCCGCCCTCGATCGGGCGCAGAAAGTCGGCGTCCCGCGGCAGAACCTGATCGTCGACCCGGGCTTCGGCTTCGGCAAGACGCCCGAGCAAAACCTGCAAGCCCTGCGTCACCTGGCCGAACTGCGAGCGCTGGGCCATCCCGTCCTCCTGGGCACGTCGCGCAAGTCCACCCTGGGCCGCGTCCTCGGCGGAGTGCCGGTGGAAGAGCGCCTCGAGGCGACCCTTGCCACCACCGCGCTCGGCATCGCCGCGGGCGTCGACATCGTCCGTGTCCATGACGTATTGCCCAACGTTCGGTCCGCCCGCATGGCCGATGCAATCGTCCGAAGAGTCGCCCCGTGACCGACCGGATCGTGCTTGCGAACATGGTCTTCCACGGCCGCCACGGCGTCGGGCCGGCGGAACGCTCGAACCCGCAGCCGTTCGAGATCGACGTCGAGATGCACCTCGACACCCGGCCGGCCGGTCTCACCGACGACCTGTCAAAGACCGTCGACTACCGCGACATCTTCGAGATCTGCCGTTCCATCGTCGAGGGCCCGAGCCGCCAGCTCATCGAGACCCTGGCCGAGTCGATCGCCACCGCCGTCCTCGACCGTTCCGCCGCCGCCGGAGCCACCGAGGTCGTAGTCCGCGTTCGCAAGCCCCACGCTCCCCTCCCCGGCCGCTTCGACCACGCCTCCGTCGAGATCACCCGCCGCCGCGAGCGGTAGCGGCCTGCGTCCCGGACCGATCCGCCGTCACCAACCGGCCCGCGACGCCTAACTCGTGGCCGTGGGGCGCGTGCCCAGGGTGAGGCGGACGGTGAGGTACTGGCCGCCGCGGAAGAGGTCGATGCTGACCGTTCGGCCGGGAGCGAACTGCACGAGCAGGTCCTCGAGCAAATCCGTGGCGTTGATCTGCTGGCCCTCGATCGCGGTGATGATGTCGCCGGTCTTGATGCCGGCCAGTGCGGCCGGTCCATCGGCCACCACCGCCTCGACGGAGTTGCCGCTGGCGTCTTCCTTGTGAACCCACGCGCCGTGGTTCAACGGCAGGTTGTTCTGAAGGGCCAGTGCGGCATCGATCTGGAGGTAACTGATGCCGATGAAGGGCCGAGAGAGCTTCGTGCCGGCCAGGGCCTGCTGCATGATCGGCTTGGCGATGTCGATCGGGATGGCGAAGCCGATCCCCTGTGCCGAGTCCGCCATCGTCGTGGTGACGCCGATCACGCGACCGGAATCGTCCACCAGCGGGCCGCCGCTGTTGCCGGGGTTGATGGCGGCGTCGGTCTGGATCAAACCGTGAAGGCTGGTGCCCGATAGACCCGAGTTGTTGGTGACGGTGATGTCGCGACCAAGGGCCGAGATGATGCCGCTCGTGATGCTGTTGGGGTAGTCCACCCCGAGTGGAGTTCCGATCACGATCGCGAGCTGGCCCACCTGCAGCCCGGTCGAGGTCCCGATCGGGGCCGGCGAGAGGCCGCTGGCGCCGTCGATCTTGACAATCGCCAGATCCGTGAGCGTGTCCACGCCGTAGATGGTGCCCTTGAAGTCGCGGCCGTCCTTGAGCCGAACGTCCATGCCGGTTGCGCTGGCCACCACGTGCTTGTTGGTGAGAATCCACCCGGCCGCGTCGTAGATGATGCCCGAACCGACGGACTGGCCGATCGCCTGCCGGGCGACGATGGTCACGACCGAGGGTCCGACCTTCACGCCGGCGGCGATGATCTGGCTCGACTCGGACTGGACCAGGACGTTGACCGCCCCTCCCGTGGACGCAGCAGCGACCCGCTGGTCCAGGGCTCCGGTCCCCCGGAGCGCCAGGTAGGTCCCCCCGCCGCCCAGAACCGCGCCGACGATTGAGGTCGCCAGAAGGGCCGTGACCAGACCGCGGCTCGCCGCGCCGTGCTCCGGCTGCGGGGCGGCCGGCGGGGCCGGTTCGAACCACCACTCGGGGGTCGATCCCGCGGGCGGAAGGCCTGCCTGCCAGGGCGGACGCTGCTCCGGCACTGGCTCGTAGCGGTTGGCTTCGGTCATCTGACGATTCGAAGTCCTGGCGACGTCTGGATGGTCGGGGGGGGGGAGTGCCACGGCGAGGCGAAGAATCGCGCCCGGAGGCACGGCAGCTGGCCGCGTACGCGACGTCTGACAGCATGGACCTGCCGCCATTCACGTTCCAGCCCTCGGACGGTGAAGAATCCGCCACCTATCTGGATGCGCCGGACCTCCGCTGCCCGCTTGGGGCAGCCGGCGGCGCTCGGAAAGAGACGGGCTGGCGGCTACTCGCCCCGCGGAGATGGCGTCGGCGCCGCGGGCGTGGCGGGCGCCGC
>PMBR01000032.1 GCA_003152995.1 Chloroflexota bacterium
CGGATGACCACCCGCGTCTGCCACTCCAAATCGGTGGTCGTCGCGTCTGGCGACCGAGCCGCCGGAGACCGGAGAGTGGCGCCTCCGCAAGCGCCGCATTTCGAGCACGACATCTCGGGCCGGGTCATGATCCCCGCCAATGCCCGGCCGGCGCATCGCCGCCTGCGGGCGAAGCTCGCCGAGATCGCGGCGTGGGGGGAGGATTGCGCTCTCAACCGCGTGGCTCCGGGGAGTGGCGAACTCGGCATCATCGCCAGCGGCGTCTCGTACCAGCACGCCGCCGAAGCCGCGCCCGGCGCCAGCATCCTCAAGATCGGGCTCGTGAATCCGCTGCCGCTCGAGCGCGCCCGCGCCTTCGCCGCCTCGGTGGAACGCTGCATCGTCATCGAAGAGGGCGATCCTATCATTGCCGATTCCCTGCGCGCCGCCGGCATCCCCGTGGAATCCAAGGCCGAGATGTACCGCTTCGGCGAGCTTGACGTACCGCGGGTCCGGCGCATCGTCGCCCGCGACGACTCCCCGGAAGTGGCTCCGCCCCGTGGCAAGCCGCCCGAGCTGTGCCCGGCCTGCCCGTACCACACCGTGTACGGAACCCTGGCCAAGCACGACTGCATCGTCGCCGGCGACATCGGCTGCTACACGCTGGGCGTTCTGCCGCCGTACAAAGCGATGGACACGTG
Organism: Chloroflexota bacterium; assembly: GCA_003152995.1. GTDB lineage: Bacteria > Chloroflexota > Limnocylindria > Limnocylindrales > CSP1-4 > Fen-1039. The sequence continues at coordinate 681 of PMBR01000032.1, forward strand.
CGTCGCGATGGGCGCTTCGATCGGCGTCGGCCTGGGGCTGCGCCACGTCCTGCCGCCGGCTGAGGCGCGGCGCGTCGTGTCGGTGATCGGCGACTCCACTTTCGTCCACTCGGGCATCAGCGGCCTCGTGGAAATGGCATACAACCCGCCGCCGACCGGCCACGTCGTCCTGGTCCTGGACAACGGCACGACCGCGATGACCGGCCAACAGGAACACCCCGGCACCGGCCGCACCCTCGATCACCTCCAGACCGGCAAGCTTTCGATCGAGGGCGTCGCGAGCGCAATCGGCATCGGCAGCGTCACCGTCATCGACCCGTATGCCGACCCCGAAGGCTTCGAGCGGCTGCTGCTCGAACGCCTGGCAGCGCCCGAGCTTTCGGTCATCGTCGCCCGCCGGCCGTGCATCCTCGCCGCCGCCGACATTCGAAAATGGGAGCAGCAGGCGGCCGACCTTCGAGCGAAGGCGCCGGCCCAGGCGGCGTACGACCTGCCGGTCGACCTCGACCTGCCGGTGGGGGAGCAATGAGCGCGCCGGATGGCCGATCCGCGAGTGCGGTCACCAACGTCGTCTTCGCCGGCCTCGGCGGCCAGGGCGTCATCAAGGCCTCCGACATCCTGGCCGACGCCGCGCTTCGCGCCGGTCTCGACGTCAAGAAGGCCGAGGTCCACGGCATGAGCCAGCGCGGCGGCTCGGTCACTTCCGATGTCCGCTTCGGGCGGAAGGTGCTCTCGCCGATGGTGCCGCAGCGAGAGGCGGACTTCCTCGTCGTCCTCGCGCCGTCCGAGGTGGAAGTCACGAGGCCGCTTCTCCGCCCCGACGGCGTGCTGCTCGCGCCGGATCTCGTCCCGGAGGCGGACCTGCCGAACAAGCGAAGCCTGAACGTGGCGCTGCTCGGGGCCCTCAGCGGCTATCTGGACATCCCGGCGGAAACGCTTCTCGACGCCGTTCGTGCGGCCCTCCCCGAGCGGCTCCACCACGTCAACGAGCAGGCGTTCGCGCTGGGCCAAAAACTCGCCGCGCGGCAGGGCACAATCCGCTAGTCGGAAGCCCGACCGTAGGGGCTATCGCCGAAGCTCTGCCCCGTCGCCAGAGGAGGCCTCGTGAGCGCTTGGAACGATCCGCCGGGCGGATTCCTCCCCGTGAGCATGCCGGACTACCTGCCTCGCCCGCAGCTGTCCGCGATCCAGCTGCAACGGCTGCAATCTGTTGTCAGTCGCGCCTACGACCGCGTGCCGCTCTTCCGATCGCGGCTCGAGGAGCGCCACCTCACTCCCGCCTCGATCGCCTCGCTCGCGGACATCGCGAAGCTGCCGTTCACGGTCAAGGCCGATCTTCGCGACACGTATCCGTTCGGGCTCTTCGCCAGCCCCATGGAGGAGATCGTCCGTCTCCACGCCTCGTCCGGCACCACGGGCAAGCCGATAGTCGTCGCCTACACTCAGGCAGACCTGGACGTGTGGAGCGAAGTCATGGTCCGCAGCTTCGCGGCCTGCGGGCTCCATCGCGGCGACGTGATCCAGAACGCCTACGGCTACGGGCTCTTCACCGGCGGCCTCGGTGCCCACTACGGGGCTGAGGCGCTCGGAGCAACGGTCATCCCGATCAGCGGCGGCAACACCGAGCGCCAGCTGATGGTCATCCAGGACTTCGGCGTGACCGCCTTGTGCTGCACGCCGAGCTACTTCCTCCATCTCCTGGAATCGGCCAGGGAGACGAAGATCGACCTGTCCAGGCTCAGAGTCGGCGTCTTCGGCGCCGAGCCGTGGAGCGACTCGATGCGCGATCGCATCCAGGCCGACAGCGGCATCCGCGCCCACGACATCTACGGCCTCTCGGAGATCATCGGTCCCGGAGTCGGCGTCGAATGCGCCCACCAGCACGGGCTCCACATCTTCGAGGACCACTTCTACCCCGAGATCATCGATCCGGAGACGGGCGAGGTCATGCCCGACGGCGCCGAGGGCGAGCTCGTCCTGACGACGCTCTCAAAGCAGGCAATGCCGATGATCCGGTATCGAACTCGTGACGTGACCTCGATCATGGGCGAGCCGTGCGAGTGCGGACGCACCCTGCGCCGCATCCGCCGTATCGGTCGCCGCTCGGACGACATGTTCATCATCCGGGGCGTCAACGTCTTCCCGTCCCAGGTTGAGACGGCGCTGCTGCGGGTCGAAGGCACGCTGCCCCACTACCAGATCGTCCTCACTCGCGACAAGGGTCTGGACCAGATGGAGGTCAAGGTCGAAGTCACGCCCGAAGTGTTCTCCGACGAGATCCGCAAGCTCGAGGCGGTCCAGCACAATCTGGAAGCTTCGATCGAGAACATCCTGGGGCTGCGCGTGAAGGTGACCCTGGTCCAGCCGCGCTCGCTGGCCCGATCCGAGGGCAAAGCCAAGCGCGTCACGGACCTACGCAACCTCTGACGCATCGACGGTCGTACGGCGGGGTGAGTGCCCCGCCGATGGAGGCCTCAAATGAAGCTCAAGCAGCTCTCGCTCTTCCTGGAGAATCGCCCCGGCCAGCTCCGCGCGCCGCTCGAAACGCTGGGCGGCGCCGGGATCGACATCCTGACTATGACCCTGGCGGACACGGCCCAGTTCGGCATCCTGCGCTTCATCGTCGCCGACCCCGCGCGAGCCCGGAAGGCGCTCGAGGCGGAGGGCATGATCGTGAGCACGACGGATGTGGTGCCGATCCAGGTCGACAACCGGCCCGGCGGGTTGGCCGCGGTCCTGGCCGCGATCGAGTCGGCCGGGCTGGGCGTGGAGTACATGTACGACTTCGCCGCCCGCGCCACTCCGGACAAGGCCGCGATCATCTTCCGTTTCGAAGACCCGGACCGAGCCCTGGAGGCGCTCAAGTCGGCCGGGGTCCGCGTCCTGACCAGCGAGGAGTTGCTCGGGAAGTAGCCCACGCCGACACCCGTCGCCGGGCGGACGGACGGGCGGGTTCGTCATAGCGGTGCGTCGTGGCCGGCAAAGACCGAGGATTGGTCGTGAACGGCACTGCCGGGCCGCGATCGATCTAGTCGCGGCCTCGCAGCAGAGACGCCCGGAAGCCGCGCAACTCGCCCGTGGCGAAGCCGCTCGCGATCGCCGGGTCCTCGTCCATGATTCGGCGCGCGGCGGCTTCGTCCGGCGCCTCGAAGACGGTGATACCGGTGTTGATCCTGCCGAGGGTCGGCCCGGCCAGGATCAGCGTGCCATCGGCGAGCAGGCGCTTGAGGCGCTCGAAATGGAGCGCCCAGACGCGCTCCTCCTCCGCAGTCATCGTCGCGGCGAAGTCGTCGCGCGGGGCGTGCAGGAAGTAGATCCATTCGGCCATGGCTTTCCTCCGTTGAGGCTGCCCGACGAGCGGCGCAAAGACGGCCCGCCCGGCGCTAGGATGATGCCCGAGCAAGCTTGCCAGACGCCGGCCACGGCGTCTCACCCGTAGGAGGTCGAATGCGCCAACGGACGTTCGGGCGGATGGGATGGAAGGTCGGCGAGGTCGGCTACGGCACGTGGGGCATGGGCGAATGGTCCGGCTCGGACGATGCCGAGTCGCTGGCCTCGCTCGAGCTTGCGGTCTCGAAAGGCGTCGACTTCTTCGATACCGCCCAGTCCTACGGCGGCGGCCGGAGCGAGCGACTTCTGGCTCCGCTGCTGGCCCGGCACCGCGGCAGCGTATTCATCGCCACCAAGGTCCCGCCCAAGAACGGCGAATGGCCGGCCCGGCCGGGAGTCCCACTGCGAGAGGTCTTCCCGGGCACCTTCGTGCGCGAGAGTGTCGACATCAGCCGCGCGAGACTGGGCGTCGAAACGATCGATCTGCTCCAGCTCCACCAGTGGGACGACGACTGGCTGGCCGGCGGCGAGCTGGCGGAGACGGTCGCCGACCTCAAGGCCGCGGGCGCGATCCGGGCGTTCGGCCTGAGCCTCAACCGTCGGGAGCCGTGGAACGGTATCGAGGCCGTCCGGGCCGGTTTCGTCGACGCGGTCCAGGTCGTCTACAACGTCTTCGATCAGGCGGCCGAAGACGAGCTGTTCCCGGCCTGCCGTGAGAACGGCGTCGCCGTCATCGCCCGTTGTCCGTTCGACGAAGGAAGCCTGATCGGCAACCTCACCCTCCAGACCACCTGGCCCGAGGGCGACTGGCGCGGGCGGTACTTCAACCCGGCGAACCTGGCCCAGTCTGTCGCTCGTGCCGATGCCCTCAAGCCGCTCGTCCCGGCGGGCATGACCGTGGCCGACATGGCGCTCCGCTTCATCCTCTCGAATCCCGACGTGAGCGTGGTCATCCCCGGCATGCGCAAGCCGTCCCACGTGCAGACGAACACGGCCGCGAGCGACGCGGGGCCGCTGCCGCCGGAGCTTATGGCTGAACTGCGGCGCCACCGTTGGGAGCGGGCGACGAAGACGCGGTAGCCGAAGCTTCGACGGCGGCCGTGCGCTTCCGGCTACGCCCGCTACGCCCGCGCCGTCTCCCGGGAGAGTCGACGTAGGACCGCCGGCAGGATGCCGCCCTGGCGGTAGTAATCGAGTTCGATTGGGCCGTCCAGGCGGACGATCGCCTCGAAGTGGCGTTCCGAACCGTCGTCGGCGCGCGCGACGACCGCGATCCGCGACCGCGGAGCCGGGCCGGCGCTCGGAATCGAGACCGTGTAGGCCTCGCGGCCGGTGAGCCCGAGGGTCGCTGCGCTCTCGTCGGGGAGGAACTGCAGCGGCAGGATGCCCATCCCGACCAGGTTCGAGCGGTGGATTCGCTCGAAGCTCTCCGCGATCACCGCCCGCACGCCAAGCAGCCGTGGCCCCTTCGCCGCCCAATCGCGCGACGAGCCCGAACCATATTCCTTGCCGGCAATCACGATGAGCGGCACGCCCTCGGCGGCGTAGCGAACCGATGCGTCGAAGATGGTGGTGGCCTCGCCGTCGGGCAGGTGCACCGTGAACGGCCCTTCTTTGTCGGCCAGGGCGTTTCGGAGCCTGATGTTGGCGAAGGTGCCGCGCATCATGACTTCGTGGTGACCGCGCCGCGCCCCATACGAGTTGAACTCGAGCGGCGGCACGCCGTGTGCCTGAAGCCATTTGCCGGCGGGGGACCGGGGCGCGATCGACCCGGCGGGGGAGATGTGGTCGGTGGTCACGGAGTCGCCCAGGAGCGCGAGGATGCGGGCGCCTTCGATCGGCGCGATCGGGTCGGGCTCGGCCCGCAGACCGGCGAAGAATGGGGGGCTGGCAACGTACGTGGAGTCGTCCGCCCAGCGATATCGATCCCCGGCCGGGACGTCGAGCGAACGCCAGCGAGCGTCGCCGTCGAAGACCGACTCGTACGCTTTGCGGAATAGCTCGCCGTTCACGGCCGAACCGACGGTCGTCCGAACTTCCGCGGCCGACGGCCACAGGTCCTTGAGGAACACCGGCTTTCCGTCCGCTCCGATGCCGAGCGGCTGCGTGGCAAGGTCGATGTCCACCGTGCCGGCAAGCGCGAAGGCCACGACCAGCGGCGGGGAAGCCAGATAGCTCGCGCGCACGAGCGGGTGGATCCGGCCCTCGAAGTTGCGATTGCCCGACAGCACGGCCGCGACGACGAGATCGTTCTCCTCGATCGCTTTGGCCACTGGGGCGTCGAGAGGACCGCTGTTGCCGATGCAGGTCGTACACCCGTAGCCGGCCAGCGCGAAGCCGAGCTTCTCGAGCGGCTCCATCAGACCCGCGCCTTGCAGGTATTGCGTCACCGCCCGCGAACCCGGCGCCAGACTGGTCTTGACCGTCGGTGGGACGGTCAGGCCGCGCGCGACGGCGTTCCGGGCGAGCAAGCCGGCAGCGACCATGACCGTTGGATTCGAGGTATTGGTACAGCTCGTGATCGCCGCGATGGCGACGGAGCCATTCGAGATTTCGACTGAACGACCGGCCGCCTCGACTCGGACGGTCGGATAGGACGTTGCCGCGGCCGCGGCCGCGGCGCTCTGGGAGGCCACTGAGCCGGCGGAATCGCCAGGGCTCAACGGTCCGGCCGCGACTCCGGCCCCGGCCTTCTCCTCGAGACCCTTGGGGAAGGCCGCGCGGAAGTTCGATCCGAGATCTCGCAGGGCGACACGATCTTGCGGTCGGCGGGGCCCCGCCAGAGAGGGCTCCACGGATCCCAGGTCCAGGGTCAACAGCGCGTCGAACTCCGGCGTGACGCCGGGCTCGCGCCACAGGCCCTGTTCCTTCGCGTAGCGTTCTACAAGTGCCACGTGTTCGGCGGCTCGGCCGGTCAGGCGCAGATACGCGAGCGTTTCATCGTCGATCGGGAAGAGGGTCGCGGTCGCGCCGAACTCGGGCGACATGTTGGAGATCGTGGCCCGGTCGGCCAGGGCCAGCCCCGCCAGTCCGTCGCCGGTGAACTCGACAAACGTGCCGACGACGCCATACGAGCGGAGCATCTGAGTCACCACCAGGACGAGGTCCGTGGCCGTGGACCCTTCCGGCAGCGCGCCCGAGAGGCGGACGCCGACGACCTTCGGCATCGGCTGGTACAGCGGCTGGCCGAGCAGCACGGCTTCGGCCTCGATTCCGCCGACGCCGTAGCCCAGGACACCGAGTCCGTTGATCATCGTGGTGTGCGAATCGGTCCCAACGAGCGTGTCCGGGAACGCGACTTCGCCCCTGCCGTCTGGGTCGCGGCGGCGCGCCACCACCGACGCCAGGTATTCGAGATTCACCTGGTGGACGATGCCGGTTCCGGGCGGAACGACTCTGAGATCGTCGAAGGCGGTCTGGGCCCAGCGCAGCAGCTGATAGCGCTCGCCGTTCCGTTCGTACTCCCGCCCGACGTTGAAGGCGAAGGAATCCGCGGTGCCGTAGTGATCGACCTGGACCGAATGGTCGATGACCAGATCCGCTGGCACGAGCGGGTTGACCCGGGCCGGGTCGCCGCCGAGGGCGGCCATTGCGTCGCGCATGGCCGCCAGATCGACCACGGCGGGGACTCCGGTGAAGTCCTGGAGGATGACCCGGGCCGGCAGGAACGGGATCTCCACCTCGGTGGTTTCGGCGGCTCCCGGCCGCCAGGCCGACAGGGCCGTCACGTCGGCCTCGCGGACGATTCCGTCACCGGCGTGCCGAAGCACATTCTCAAGGAGGATCTTGACCGTCACCGGCAGCCGTCCCAGCTCGAGCGCCGGTTTCGCCGTGCCGGTCAGGGCCGAGAGTCGGTAGAAGTCCGGCAGGCCGGGTCCGAGCGGGGCCCGAGCGCCGAAGGGATCCCTGGCGGTCACGACGTCTCCTCTGAAGTCCGAATCTCGCTCGGTCAGCCGGTCCGAGCGAACCGAATGCCGTTCGATTGCGCTCGCGCCGAGCGCCTCGGCCGCCGGGGACGCGCTACACTCGGCACGGCGGTTGCCGTCTCGCCGCGTTTCGACGCGACCCGGAATCGATACGCCGTCAGGTGCAGATCCGGCGCAAGGATAGCGCGAGTCCGCGGGACGGGGAGGAATGTCGCGTGAAACTGTGGCGCGACGGCGCAAGCTGGGACAAGGGGCTGGATAAGGGGCTGGATAAGGGGCGAGAACCCGCGGGGTATCAAGGTGAACGCCCGCCCGGCGCTCGGGACGGCGCGAATTCGCCCGCGCTCGGAGGCGGTGTGGGGCGCCATCATCACGGCGACCAGATCCACTCGCACCTGGAGCCGCACCCGCATAACCGTGGCGCTCGTGGCGTCCCCAGCGTCGGCATCGTCGGAGCGGGGCCGGTAGGCACGGCGTTGGGAGTGGCGATCGCGCGCGCCGGCTGGCCGGTAGTCGCCGTGGCCAGCCGCGACGCCGCCCGCCGCGAGCGATTCCGCAGCCTGGTTCCAGGTGTCAGAGCGTTCGTGGAGCCGGCCGCCATTCTCGACGAAGTGGAGTTGGTGATCGTCGCAGTCCCAGATGATGTCATTGCTGCGGTCGCCGAATCGATTCGTCTCTACAGCGGCCAATGCCTGGTTCACACCAGCGGCCTGCTCGGCGCCGAGGTGCTGTTGCCCGCCCTCGCCGCCGGAAGCCAGATCGGCGCTTTCCATCCGCTGGTCTCGTTCACCTCAGACGTAGAGCGGTCCGTGGCGGGGATCAAGGGCGCGACGATCGCCCTGGAGGGCGACGATCGTCTCCTGGGGCTGCTGGCGGACCTCGCTGAAGCGCTCGGTGCGGTGCCGGTCCGCCTGCCACGTGGCACGAAGCCCGCTTACCACGCGGCCGCCACGCTGGCCTCGGGCGGACTCGTCGCGCTACTCGACGCCATCGTCACTCTTGGCGCAGCCGCCGGAATGGATGAGCGCGGCTCGCTCGCCGTTTACGGACGCCTCGTGGAGCAGACCCTTGCCAACGCGCGCGCGATCGGCGTCAATGCGGCCCTCACGGGCCCGATTACGAGAGGCGACGCCTGCACGGTCGAGGCCCACCTCGCCGCGGTGGCGCGCCTCGCCCCGGACACGATGGAGCTCTATTTGGCGGTCGCCCGAAGGGAGCTCCGACTTGCCGAGGACCGGCGCACGCTGTCACCGGAGCAGATTGAGCGTGTCGGGGCCGCGCTTGCAAAGCCTGCCTGACCGGGTACGATTGGCGCCATGCAGCACAGCATCGCGGCGAAGTACGCAGCTCGCCCCGCTGCCTGTTTCGTCCGGCCGGTCGGGCGCGAGCGGGAGCGGCGGCTTGGGCTTCACGCCAGCCTCAGCTTCCAGCGTGCAGCGACGCGCGTCACGATCCTGCGTCCCTCGCACGGCGGCCTCCACTTGAGCGGGTGGCGCCCGGTGGCCGCCAACTCGAGGGCGCCCCGGAGTGGCGTCATCCGCCCTGCCGTGACGATCAGCTGGGCCGGTATCGCGCGGCCGCGTACGGAACGTCGATCGACCCTCGCGCCGGCCCCGTGGCGAGGCTGATTGCCGCCACCGCGACCTCCGCCGGCGGTATCGTCATTCGTTTCCAGGACGCGATTCCGCAGTTCGTCGTCGGCCGCCGCAAACGTGAGCGTGACCGCGCCACGTGGACCCTGCCAAAGGGCACCCCGATCGCAGGCGAGACTCTGGAGGAGACGGCCCTGCGCGAGGTCGGCGAGGAGACAGGTCTCCGGGTTCGGATCATCGCGCCCCTGGACGCGATCGACTACACCTTCGTTCAGAGGGGCATGCGGATCTACAAAACGGTTCACTACTTCCTGATGGAGCCGATCGGCGGCAGCATGGAAGACCACGACCGCGAGTTCGAAGAGGTTCGCTGGGTCAGCTTCGAAGAGGCTCCCGCACTCCTCTCGTTCGATACTGAACGTTCGCTCGTCGGCCTGGCAGCACAACGGCTGCCCGAGTTCAGAAGCGCCACAAGCTAGAGGCACGTCCGCCCCGGAGCGTCTCGGCGAAACCTGCAAGACGGGAGGTCGACCTCTATGGTCCAGGGCGAATTGCTCGCGACACCGCTGGCCAGTCGCCACGTGGCGCTTGGCGCGAGGATGGTCGAGTTCGCCGGCTGGTCGATGCCGGTCCAGTACGCCGGCATTCTCGAGGAACACCGCGCCGTTCGGACCCGAGCCGGGCTCTTCGACCTCTCTCACATGGGCGAGTTGTTCGTGGAAGGAACCGACGCGGCGCGGGGCCTGGGTTACGCGCTGGTCGGTGAGCCGGCGACGCTCAAGATCGGCCGCGCGCATTACTCGATGATCTGCTTTCCGGAAGGCGGCATCCTGGACGACCTGATCGTCTATCGCCTGGCCGAGGATCGGTTCATGGTCGTAGCCAACGCGTCCAATTCCGCAGCCGTGAGCGACGCCCTCGCCGAGCGGCTTCGGGCCTTCAGCGTGGTCCTCGACGACCGCTCGTTGGCGACCGCTCTCGTGGCCATTCAGGGCCCGCTCTCGCTGGCAGTGCTGGCGCCGTTGACCGACGTGGCGATCGCGGATCTGCGCTACTACGCCATTGCGGAGGGGCATGTGGCCGGCGTGCCGGCGCTTGTCGCCCGGACCGGCTACACGGGGGAGGACGGTTTCGAGGTCTTTGTGGACGTGGCCTCGGCCGGGGGCGTCTGGGACGCGCTGATGGAAGCCGGCCGTTCGGTGGGCGTCGTCCCCGTCGGGCTCGGCGCCCGCGATACGCTCCGTCTGGAAGCCGGGATGCCGCTCTACGGCAACGAGCTCGGCGCCGACACGACGCCATACGAAGCAGGCCTGGGTCGAGTGGTGAAGCTCGGCAAGGAAGGTGACTTTGTCGGCAAGGCCGCGCTCGAAAAGGCGGAGGCAGACGGCCCGCACAAGAAGCTGGTCGGGCTCGTGCTTCGCGGTCGTGGCATCGCCCGCCACGGCTACCCAGTCTTCGCCGGCGACCGCCGGACCGGGGTGGTTACGAGCGGGACCCTCTCGCCTACGCTCGGCGAGCCGATCGCGATGGCTTATGTGGCGCCTTCCGACGCGGGGCCCGGTACGATAGTCGAGGTTGGAATCCGCGACCAGCGCGTCCCCGCGGAAGTCGTGGTTCTCCCTTTCTACCGTCGAGCCACCTGATTGCGGCCCGGCGTTCCGTTCGGCACAGCTAACTAGAGGAGCGGAGGAGAAGGTGGCTCAGGATCTGCGCTACACCAAGGAGCACGAGTGGGTTCGGGTGGAGGGGGATCTGGCCATCGTCGGAATCACTGACTATGCCGCCGAGCAGCTGGGCGACATCGTCTTCGTGGAGCTGCCTGAGGTCGGGCGGTCGCTGGCCCAGTCGGGCTCCGTCGGCGTGATCGAATCTGTGAAGGCCGTGAGCGATCTCTTCGCGCCCGTCTCTGGCGAGGTCGTCGAGACCAACTCCGAACTCGCGTCCAGCCCCGAGCTCGTCAACGGCGATCCATTCGGCAAGGGCTGGATGCTTCGAATCCGAATCGCGGACAGGAGCCAGCTCGACGGTCTGCTGGATCAGGCGGCCTACGAGGAGCTGACGCGAGAGGCTTGACGGGATGCCCGGTTCCCCGGCCCGCGCGCTTGGTCGCGACGCCATGACAACGGAGTTGAGCTGATGGCCTACGGTCCGCACACCGACGAGGATCGCGCAGCCATGCGCAAGGCGATCGGCGTCGCCTCTGTAGACGAGCTCTTCGCCGACATTCCGGAGGCCATGCGGGCCTCAGAGTTGAGGCTCCCACCGCCCGAATCCGAAGCCGAGCTGGCGGGCCGGCTTCAGCGGCTGTCCGAGCGCAATCGGGTCGATTTGGTGAGCTTCCTCGGCGCCGGGGTTTACCGCCACTTCATTCCCGCGGTCGTCGACCAGATTCTCCTGCGCGGCGAGTTCTACACCGCCTACACGCCCTACCAGCCCGAGATCAGTCAGGGCACACTCCAAACCATCTACGAATACCAGTCGATGATGGCCGAGCTGACGGGCATGGACGTGGTTTCGGCCTCGCATTACGACGGGGCAACCGCGACGGCGGAAGGCGCCCTGATGAGCTGCCGGGCCACGCGGCGTGGACGCGTGCTCGTGAGCCGCGGCGTGCACCCGCACTACCGCCAGACTCTGTGCACGTACTTCGGCGGCGGGGATCTCGTGGCCGATGAGATCCCGCTCGTGGCCGAAGGACCGGCTGCCGGCACGACGGACCTCGCGGCTCTCGAGCGCATGCTGGCAGATCCCGAACGCCCGGTGGCCGGCGTGGTCGTTGCGAACCCGAGCTTCCTGGGATTGCTCGAGCCGATGGCCCAAGCCGGCCGGCTTGCCCATGCCGCCGGCGCGTTGTTCGTCTCGGTCGTCGAGCCGGTTTCGCTGGCCGTCCTTGCGCCGCCTTCGTCATACGGCGCCGACGTTGCCTGCGGAGAGGGGCAGCCGCTCGGGATCCCGCTCGCGTACGGCGGCCCATACCTCGGAATCCTCGCCTGCCGCGAGTCCCTTGTCCGGCAGATCCCGGGTCGCCTGGTCGGCATGACGAAAGACGTGGATGGCAGGCGTGCCTTCGTGATGACTCTGCGGGCCCGCGAGCAGGACATTCGCCGCGAGAAGGCCGCGAGCAACATCTGCACCAACCAGGCCCTGTGCGCTCTGGCCGCATCCATATATCTGGGCGCAATCGGGCCGCATGGGCTGCGCGACGTGGCAGCTCTTGGCGCTGCCCGCGCCGCAGAGTTGGAGCTGGCTCTCGCCGAGGCCGGCGCGCCGCGGCTCCATTCGGCGCCGTACCTCAACGAGTTCGCCATCCGAGTTCCGAATGCGCACGAGGTGCACCGCCGCCTTCTCGATCGCGGCGTCCTGGCGGGCCTGGCTCTGGTCGAGGCGGAGCCGGACGATCCGTCCCTCGCCGACGCGCTGCTGGTCTGCGCCACAGAGGTCACCACCGCGGACGACATCGAGGTCTTCGCCCGGGCTTTGTGCGATGAGATCGAGCGTCAGCACCAGCTGAGCCTTCCGGGTCTGGCGGAGGACGCGCGATGACGGCCGCCGGAGATCGCCTCGGGCCAACGCTCTTCGAGCGCTCCCATCCCGGCCGAGGCGGGGGCAAGATCCCGCATCCGCCCAAGGACGCGCTGGCGCGCATCCCGGCAGATCAGCTCCGCACCGAGGGTCCGAATCTGCCGGAAGTCGCGGAGCCGGAGCTGACGCGCCATTACATCAACCTGAGCCAGCTCAACTACGCCATCGATTCGGGCTTCTATCCGCTCGGCTCGTGCACAATGAAGTGGAACCCGAAGGTCAACGAGTGGGCCGCCCGACTGCCCGGCTTCGTCTCGCTGCATCCCTTCGCCCCGGACGAGCTGGCCCAGGGGTCGCTGCAGTTGCTGTGGGAGCTGGAGCAGGCCCTGGCCGAGATCGGCGGCATGCGCGCCGTCACTCTCCAGCCCGCGGCCGGCGCCCAGGGCGAACTGACCGGCATTCTGATGGTCCGGGCCTACCATCGCAGCCGTAGCGACCTGGAGCGGAGCGAGGTCCTCGTTCCCGACTCCGCTCACGGCACCAACCCGGCCACGGCCTCCATGGCGGGTTTCAAAACGGTTTCAATTGCGTCCGCTTCGGACGGTGGAGTGGATATCGCGGCCTTCCGGGCGGCGCTAGGGCCCAGGACTGCTGCGGTCATGATCACGAACCCGTCGACGCTCGGCCTCTTCGAGTCGCGCATCGGCGAGCTGCTGGATGCGGTCCATGCCGTTGGCGCTCTCGCCTATATGGACGGTGCCAACCTGAACGCGATCATGGGCCGCTTCAAGCCCGGCGAGGCGGGCTTCGACGTCATGCACATCAACGTTCACAAGACGTTCTCCACTCCGCACGGCGGCGGTGGGCCGGGCGCCGGGCCAGTCGGGGTAGGGGAGAAGCTGCTGCCGTTCCTGCCCTCGCCGCGGGTTCTGCGCGAGTCCGACGGCCGTTTCCGCCTCGAACATGCGGGCGAGCGCCCATCCAGCATCGGCCGTATTCGCTCGTTCGCAGGCAATACCGCGGTCCTGGTTCGGGCCTATGCCTACATCCGCGCCCACGGTGCATCCGGGCTGCGTGAGGTGTCTGACGACGCCGTCCTGGCGGCAAACTACATGAAGTCGCAGGTTGCCGGCGTGCTCGACGTGCCGTTCGCTCGCCACTGCATGCACGAGTTCGTGGCTTCGTCGGCGACACTCAAGGCCGAGACCGGAATACGTACGCTGGACGTGGCCAAGCGTCTCATCGATCTGGGCTTTCACCCGCCGACGATCTACTTTCCTCTGACCGTCGAAGAGGCCCTTCTGATTGAGCCGACCGAGACAGAATCGATCGAGACGCTCGACGCATTCGTGGAGGCTCTTCGGGCGATCGTGCATGAGGCTCATGTCGATCCGGATCTTCTTCATTCGGCCCCGCATAGCTCGCCGGTGCGCCGTCTCGATGAGACTTCTGCTGCCCGACAGCCGAACCTTCGCTGGCGCGCCATGACCGGCGGTCAGACGCCATGCCCTGACTGAAGAATGTGTCCCGAATAGAACGTTTCTGGAAGATTGGCGCTGACAACCAATACCACGCAGTCAACAAACAAGTATTAAGCGGCCACAATTGTTGCAAATCGGTTATCGCTGGAGCAGTGTGGCCGGCCGGCCGCTCGTCCAGACCGGGTAGTTGAGTCGTGCACGTTTGACACTCTGCCGGTGCGTCGGCATAGTACGGCCAAGTGACAACCCGACAATGCCCATGGCCCAACTGCAAGCGCCGTCCTTTGGCGGCTTTTCTTGTTGGAGGGCGAGACGTCGAGGTCCTAGCCTCGACGGTTGGGTTGGACTCGTTAGGGAGGCGCCTAGATGCGTAAACGTCTGATCAGTGTTCTCAGCGTCGGAGCTCTGCTCGTCGCTGCTTGTAGCACGTCGAGCACACCGTCGCCATTGGCGACTCTTGCCCCGACTGCGGTCCCGACCCCGGTCGCGACGGCGGTTACCCCGGCCACGCCGACCGCCGTGCCGACCGCCGTGCCGATCGCCATAACCGGCAGTACCTACGTGGCGACCCCGGCCGGCACCACCGGCGGATCGATCGTCCTCGCCGAGTGGCAGTACCCGGACACGATCAACCCGTACTTCGCCCAGGCCGAGACTGACATCGAAGTCTCCGGCAGCATGTTTGACAGCCTCCTGAACGTCACGCCCGACCTGAAGTACGTCCCCGACCTGGCGACGAACGTCCCGACCGTTGACAACGGCGGGGTCGTTCTCACCACCGCCGGCGGCATGGACGTCACCTGGACCCTGCGTGCAGGGATGAAGTGGTCCGACGGCCAGCCCATCAACTGCAACGACGTCCAGGCCACCTGGAAATGGGTCATGGACCCGGCCAACACCGGCCTCGCCGGTGGCACCACCGGTTGGGAAGACATCTCCGGCGTCGACGGCGGCACGGATACCAACTGCGTGATCCACTTCAGCAAGGTGTACGAGGGCTATCTGAGCCTCGTCTCCCCGGTCCTCCCCGCCCATTACATCACCACTGTTAGCGTCGCCGACGCCCCCACCAAGCTGTATCCGCTGACCAACCTCAGCTCGGGCGTCTACAGCGGCGCCTACATCCCGACTGATGCGCGGGCCGACGCCCAGATCACTCTCGTGCCGAACGCGAACTGGTCGACCATCGGCGGTCACGCACCGTACCTGGGCTCGGTGATCTGGAAGTATTACGGCACCTCCGATGCCATGATCCAGGGCTTCAAGGCTGGCGAATACGATCTCGGACAGGACCTCCAGAATGCCGACATCCCGTCTCTCGTCGGGATCGATCCGGCCCAGCAGGTCATCCACGATTCGCTGACCTACGAACTCAACGCCTTCAACAAGAAGTCCCTCACCGACAAGTACGGCGCCGACGCCGTGACCATCATCAACGCGGTGAAGCTGGCGACGGACCGGCTGGCCATCGCCAAGGGTCCGCTCGGCGGCAACGTCACGGTCACCAACAACTTCATCTCTCCGCTGACCTGGTACTACAAGGATGAGGGCGGCTCCACGGCAGCCGACCCGGCCACCGCAACCTCGCTCCTCACCGCTGCCGGCTGGGCGTTGGGCTCCGACGGGATCCTCGCCAAGGGCGGCAAGAAGCTGGAGCTGCAGTACTGCACCACGACCAAGGCGGTCCGCGGTGACACCCTGAAGCTCATCGCCTCTCAGCTCAAGGCCATCGGCATCAAGGCCGACACGACCCAGACTCCGAACATCTTCGCGGGCTGGAACGACGTGCCGGCCACGACTCCGTGCAACCTGGTCCACGGCACGTTCGACGTCGCCGAGTTCGCATACGTCTCCCCGCTCGACCCATTGGGCGGCTACAACGTCTACAACTCGATCGGCATCCCGGATGCAGCGCCGCACAACGGCCAAAACGTCACTCGCACCAGCATCCCGGCACTCGACGCCGCGTACAACGCAGTCAAGTCGAGCGTCGACTTCGCCAAGGTGCGTCAGTCCATGTTCACGGTCCAGGACATCTACGTGTCCAGCCAGAACACGTACGAGCTTCCGCTCTACAACCGCAAGGACGTGTGGCTCGTCACCCCGAAGCTGCACAACTTCACGGGCAACCCGACGACCTCCGCCGGTGAGTGGAACATCGGCGACTGGTGGGTCGGCTGATCCAGTAATGCCGGCTGATCCTCCGATCGGTCGCCACATCTAGGTCCCGATAGAGAGGGCGACGAGCCCCCCGGCTCGCCGCCCTCTCGCACATGTGGGCGCAGGAATGCTCAAGTACATCGTCAGACGATCACTGCAGGCGATCCCGGTTCTCTTCGGCATCACGGTCGTCTGCTTCATGCTGATGCACCTCCAGCCGGGCAATCCGGCCGACAGGTTCGCTCAGAACCCGAAGATCACACAGGCTCAGATCTCGGCCTTCAAGCACCGCTGGGGCCTGGACGAGCCGCTGCCTGTGCAGTACTGCATGTGGCTGGGAGTGTGCGGAGACAAGGGCGTCTTGAATGCCCTTCCGGGCGGCCAGGCAAACATCGCTGGTGTTTCTATCGGGCTGCCGGGTGGTGACAACGGCGTTATTCACGGTGACTTTGGGTTCTCGATCTTCGATGGCCAACCGGTCACGACGATAATCGCCAACCGGGCCTTGCCGACAATCATCCTCGCCCTTACCGCGTACGCGATCTGGATCACGATCGCCTTCCTTGCGGGCGTGTACGCGGCTGTCAAACGGTACGGCAAGTTCGACTCCACTCTGACCATATTCAACTACGTTGGGTATTCCTTGCCGACGTTCTGGCTTGGTCTGATGTTGATCGCATTCCTATCCGTGCCGCCGTTGAAGATATTTCCGGCCAGCGGCATGTGGGACGCGAGGACCGTACCTATCTTCGGAACGGGACAGTACTGGGCGTTTGTGGGCGCCAATCCGCTGACCGCCTTGACCGACCTGGCCCGCCACCTGGCGCTGCCAGTCCTGACTCTCGTGCTGGTCAGCGTCGCCGGTGACTCGCGATTCATTCGCTCGAGCATGCTCGATGCCCTCAACCAGGATTACGTGAAGACTGCTCGCGCCAAGGGTCTTTCGGAGCGACGGGTCGTCTTCCGGCACGCTCTCCGCAATGCTCTGCTGCCGGTCATCACGAACGTCGGGCTGGAGATTCCGTTCCTGTTCAGCGGTGCGATCGCCACTGAGACCATCTTCTCGTGGCCCGGAATGGGGCGGCAGTTCGTCGAGTCGGTCGGGCACAACGACTACACGGTCTTGATGGGCATACTGCTCATCACATCGGTCATCGTCGTGTTCGCGAACCTGTTTGCCGACATCATGTATGCCGTGGTCGATCCACGCGTCAAGTACGATTAGGACGCCACATTGGACCCTCGCATCGAGGAAGTTGATAGAAGCGGGGCCGGAGGGCCCTCGCCAGACTATGAAGTTGCGCTGGTCTCCCTGAACCAGTGGCAGCTGGCGTGGAGGCGGTTCAAGAAACATCGTCTGGCCCTGATCGGCGCCTGCATCTTCCTGGGGATGGTCGCCCTGGCGGTTTTCGGGCCTTTCTTCCTGCCGTACGATCCGACGTTTGTGCCGCCGCCCGATTCGCTGTTCTGCCCTGGCAGCACCACGCAACTCGCGTATAGCGGCTGCCCACCCCTCACGCCCGGACACTTGCTCGGTACGACCGGCAGCCTGCGACTCGATCTCCTGACTCTCGTCGTCAACGGCGCTCGCGTCTCGCTGATCATCGGCCTCGGGGCGTCTATCTTCTCGGCCATCATCGGCACGATTGTCGGTGGCGTCGCGGGCTATTTCGGCGGATTGCTCGACAACGTCCTCATGAGAATCGTCGACATCATGCTGAGCATTCCGATCCTCTTCGTGATCATCATTTGCGCCGAGGTTTTCGGAAACGGCGACTGGAAAGTCATCCTCATCGTGTTCGCCATATTCGGATGGCAGGGCATCGCGCGCCTGGTCCGGAGCCTCTTCCTTACACTCCGCACCGAGGTCTTTGTCGATGCGGCGCGTGCCGTCGGCGTTAGCGATATCCGGATCATCTTCAGGCACATCCTCCCCAACGCGATAAGCCCCATCATCGTCTCCACGACCCTATCGGTCGCAGGAGTCATCATCGGAGAGGCGTTCGTCAGCTTCATCGGCTATGGAGTAAATCCGTCTCTGACGCCAACGTGGGGCAACGAGCTCACTGCGGCTCAGGACTTCATTGCTCAGGGCAACTGGTGGTGGCCGCTCTTCCCGGGCCTTGCCATCGTCCTGACCGTTCTCGGAATCAACTTCATGGGCGATGGCCTACGCGACGCCCTCGACCCCAGGAGCCGCGAGTGAGCAGCCAACCCGAAACAGCCAATCAGCTCTCCGCCCAGACGACGGCGGCGGAAGAGTCGCCGCTACTCGACGTTCGTGGCCTGAAGACCTACTTCCACGTCATGGACGGCACGGTCAAGGCCGTCGACGGAGTCGACTTCTCGATTCCTCGCGGCGGCACGGTCGGCCTGGTCGGCGAGTCCGGCTGTGGCAAGAGCGTCACGGCACACTCGATCATGCGCCTGATCGACATTCCGCCCGGCGAGATCGCCGGAGGCGAGGTTCTGTTCGAGGGCGTTGACCTTCTCAAGGTGTCGACGAACCGGATGCGGCATGTTCGAGGCGGGGAGATCGCGATGATCTTCCAGGAGCCGATGACCAGCCTCAACCCGGTATTCACTATCGGGGACCAGATCTCCGAAGCCGTCCTGCTTCACACGACGCCCAAACCGCACAAGAAGGAGGCATTGGAACGGACGATCGAATCGCTTCGTCTGGTCGGCGTCTCAGCCCCCGAACGGCGCGTCAAGCAATACCCGCATGAGCTGTCGGGCGGCATGAGGCAGAGGGCCATGATCGCCATGGCCCTGTCCTGCAACCCCAAGCTGCTGATTGCCGACGAGCCGACCACCGCTCTCGACGTCACTATCCAGGCCCAGATACTCGAGCTCATCAAGGAGCTCCAGGCTCGGATGGGCACGGCTCTACTGCTGATCACACACGACCTCGCCGTCGTGGCCGAAACGGTTGAGACGATCGCGGTCATGTACGCCGGTCGAATTGTCGAGACAGGCAAGGTAGAGCAGGTGTTGCTCAGCCCGCAGCATCCGTATACCCAGGGTCTGCTGAGCTCGATACCTGGCGTCAAGAAGCGCGGCGAGGCTCTCTCGGTGATCAAGGGAGTGGTTCCCAATCCGTTCCGCATGCCGCCTGGATGTAAATTCCAGCCGCGCTGTCCGTTCGCGTGGGACCGCTGTTCCGCGTCCGAGCCGACGTTGATGCCGACTGCCAGCGGGGCGACGTCCCGCTGCTTCCTGCACGCGCCGGAGGGCGCCACGCGGCGATTGGCGTTCGAAAAGGCTGTGGCCAAGACAGTAGAAAGCATGGTCGGCTGAGGTGAGCGACGTGTCGAACCGGGCCGAGCAAGCATCTCCCGCGCAGCCACCGGCAGTCGCCCCTCCAGCCGCAAACGAGGTCCTTCTCGAAGCCGTCCACGTCAAGAAGTACTTCCCGATCATGGGCGGCATCCTGCGCCACCAGATCGGCAGCGTTTATGCGGTCGACGACGTCAGCTTGCAGGTTTACCGCGGCGAGAAGTTTGGCCTGGTCGGAGAGTCCGGCTGCGGCAAGACGACCTTTGGACGGACGATACTCCGGCTCGAGAAAGCCACAGGCGGCAGCGTCACGATGGACGGGCAGGACGTGCTGGCGCTCGAGGGCGGCGCTCTCAAGAAGATGCGGCGCCGCATGCAGATCATTTTCCAGGACCCGTACGGATCCCTCAACCCGCGCATGCCGATCAGCGACATTATCGGCGAAGGCCTCCTGGCGCAGGCCGACAAGGTCAACACGTGGGGCGTCAGGACGGTCCGCGACAAGCGTGTGGGCGACTACCTGGAGGCCGTTGGGCTCCGGCGCGACTACGCGCGGCGCTACCCTCACGAGTTCTCCGGCGGTCAGCGACAGCGCATCGGCATCGCCCGCGCTCTTGCCATGGATCCGGAATTCGTCGTTTGCGACGAGCCGGTCTCGGCACTGGACGTGTCGATTCAGTCCCAGATCCTGAATCTACTGTCGGATCTGCAGTCCCAGTTCAACCTGACGTACCTTTTCATCGCCCACAACCTCTCCGTGGTGCAGTACTTCTGCGATCGGATCGGCGTGATGTATCTGGGCAAGCTCGTTGAGATTGCCACTACAGACGCCCTGTACGAGCACCCTCTGCACCCGTATTCGGTGGCCCTGTTGTCGGCCATACCGGTGCCCGATCCGCGGGTCCGCAAGAAGCGTCTGGTGCTCAGAGGCGATGTTCCCTCACCGGCGAATCCGCCCTCCGGTTGCCGGTTCCACACCCGTTGCTGGTTGCGTGAGAATCTCGGCAACCCTGAACAGTGCTCGACGATCGATCCACCGCTCCGCGACCTGGGCGGCGGCCAGATGGCAGCCTGTCACTTTGCCGAACAGGTTACCGCTCAGGCAGCCCAGGACGCAGCGGCGGCGCAATCGGCAATCGAGACTTCCACGGCGTTGCCCGACTAGGAGTACACCGCCGCATCGCCCGAGAAGCGGCCAACTCCGGACGGGCTTGATTTGGATGAAAGTCGCGCCCAATATCGCGACATTCACGTGAGGACGGAGGAGCCCGAGGCGTCAACCGACGCCACCACCGGCCTGGCAATCTCTAGTTCTGGAAGGAGAGGACATGAGGAAGAAGTTGGCCTCGCTGCTGGCCATCGCCGCCCTTGCAGCGGCGGCGTGCAGCGGCAGCGCGACGCCGGTTCCCGGCACGCCCGGCGCAACCACGAATCCCACCATAGGTCCGGTCGCGACGCCGGCAGTCACGGGCACTCCCGTGGCGCCGACCTCCACTGCCGTCAACGGCGGGACCTGGGTCTTCGGCTCGGCCTCGGACCCGACGACGCTCGACGCGATCCTCATGCAGGATGGCGAGTCGATCCGCATCGCGCAGCAGATCTACGAAACGCTGGTCAAGCTCGAGCCCGGGTCCGCTTCGACCCTCGTTCCGGGGCTCGCCAAGAGCTGGGAAGCCAGCGCCGACGGCCTGACCTACACGTTCCATCTGCAGGCGGGCGTCAAGTTCACCGACGGCACTGCCTTCAACGCGGACGCGGCCGTCTACAACGTCAACCGCTGGAAGAACCTGCCCGTGCCGCTTCAGGGCAGCGACTACTACGACATCACCGTCTTCGGCGGCTACGGCGACCAGTCGCTGATCAGCTCCGTCACCAAGGTCGACGACGCGACCTTCCAGATGGTGCTCACCAAGCCTCGGGCCGACTTCCTCACCGCCATGTCGCTGCCCGCGTTCTCGATGCAGAGCCCCGCGGCGCTTCAGGCTCATAACGCCGACAAGGCGCCGACCGACGCGAGCAATGACTACTGGCAGAAGGCGCCGACTGGCACCGGCCCGTTCATGTTCGCCGGCGACTTCGTGCCGGGCGATCACTACACCATCGTCAAGAACCCGACCTACTGGGACACCGCTAACGCGGCCCATCTCGACAAGATCATCTTCAAGCCCATCGCCGACTCGGCGCAGCGCCTGACCGCGCTCAAGTCCGGCACCGTCGACACCATCGACTTCGTCGACCCCAACCAGCTCAACGACATCAAGAGCGACTCGACCCTGCAGCTGGTCACGCGATCGCCGCTCGACATCGGACGCCTGAACATCAACCAGAGCGTCAAGCCGTTCGATGACATCAACGTTCGCAAGGCGATCAACTACGCGATAGACCGCCAGTCGCTCATCGACGCGTTCTTCCCCAACGGCGCCGGCCAGCCGGCCGACTCGGACCTGCTGCCCAGCATGCCCGCCTATCAGAAGAACGCGACTGTGACCGGTTTCGATCTCCAGAAGGCCAAGGACGCCCTGGCGGCCTCGAACTGCCAGGCTCCGTGCAAGATCGACTTCTGGTATCCCGACAGCGTCTCTCGCCCGTACATGCTCGATCCAAAGGGCGAGTTCGAGGCCATCCGGACGATGCTCGAAGCCGCCGGGTTCCAGGTGACTCCTCAGCACAAGCCCTGGAAGGGCGGCTACTTGACCGATGAAGCCAACGGCGTCTACGGGCTGGCGTTCATCGGCTGGATCTACGACTACGCCGATCCGGCCGACGGCCCCGGCATATTCTTCTCCACTTCGCTGGCCAAGTGCGGCAGCAAGACACCGACCACGCCTCATAACTGCGAGGCGGCAGAGGACAACCCGGCCGTCGCGGCCGCGATGGCCAAGGCCATCGCGGAGCCGGACGAGGCCACCCGGACCCAGGATTGGATAGCCGCTATGGCCCTGCTCAACGCCGATGTGCCGGATGCGCCACTCGTGTGGGCCGGCTCGGCACTGGGGATGACCACCAAGATCCACGGCTTCGTCCCGAGCCCAACTCAGACGGAGTACTACAACTCGGTCTGGAAGTCCTGATCGATCCAATTCGGTAGCCCTGGCGCGTCCCCGAGGGTTCGACCCGCGGGGACGCGCCGCATCGACAAGAGTCCCTGACCCCCGCCCCGGGAGCCCACGCCGCTCGTGCTCAAGTACATCGTTCGACGCCTGCTGCTGCTGATCCCGATTCTGCTCGGGCTTTCCCTGTTTCTTGTCGTCTTCCTGCACCTGCTGCCCGGCGATCCGTGCAGCGCCAACCTGGGTGAGCACTCGACGCCCGAGAACCTGGCCCGCTGCCGGACGGGGCTGGGACTCGACCGGCCGATCTACCAGCAGTACTTCGACTACATGGCCGGCCTCCTGCATGGGGACCTCGGCGTTTCCGCCACGAACAAGGTTTCCGTGACGACCGAATTCGCGGCTCGATTCCCAGCTACGTTCGAACTGACCGTATCGGCGATGTTTCTCGCGATCGGTGTCGGCATTCCGTTGGGCGTGGCGGCCGCCAAGCGCCAGTACTCGCTCTTCGACAACTTCGCCACCGTCGCGTCGCTGATCGGTATCAGCATCCCGATCTTCTTCCTGGGCCTGCTGCTCCAGTACCTCTTCGGGGTATGGCTCCACTGGCTACCCACGGCCGGGCGCTACGACCTCGCCACATATAGCTACGACGGGGCGGGCACCAACTTCCTGCTCTGGGAATCGCTGGTGATCAACCACAACCTGGCCGAGTTCGCGGACGTCCTGCGCCACCTCATCCTGCCCGCCGTCGCCCTCGGGACGATCCCGCTGGCGGTCGTGGCCCGCATAACCCGTTCCGCGGTCCTGGAAGTGCTGTCCGAGGACTACGTCAGGACCGCCCGAGCCAAGGGCCTGACATCCAAGCGGATAGACGACCGCCACGTACTGCGCAACGCCATGCTTCCGATCTCCACGGTCATCGGGCTGCAGACCGGGCTACTTCTCGGCGGAGCCGTCCTGACCGAGCAGATCTTCTCCTGGGGCGGCGTTGGCAACTGGCTCTTCCAGGCGGCCGTGGACAAGGACTTCGTCGTGATCCAGAGCGGCGCCCTCATCCTGGCCACGATCTTCGTCCTGGTGAACCTCGTCGTGGATATCGGCTACGCCTATCTCAATCCAAGGATCAGGTACTCCTGATGGCCGGCGTGGCTCTTCCCCAGGTCCTCGAGGCGCCGATCAAGGGCTCCAGTCTCTGGCGCGACGCTGCCCGGCGTCTGATGCGCAATCCGGCCGCCATGTTCGGGCTGTTTCTGATCGGAACCTTTGTCTTCGTGGCGGTCTTCGCGCCGTTCATCTCGCCCTACAGCCCCACCGAAGGCACGATTATTCACCGCTTCCTGCCGCCGAGCGGGACCCACCTGCTGGGCACGGACCTGCAGGGCCGGGACATCTTCTCGCGGATCCTCTGGGGCGCACGGTCGTCGCTGTGGGTGTCCGTCCTTTCGGTGACGATCGGCCTGACGCTCGGTGTCAGCTTCGGCGCGATCAGTGGCTTCCTCGGCGGCTGGGTCGATTTCTGGATGATGCGCGCCGTCGACATCGTCCTCTCTCTACCCGGCCTGCTGCTCACCATCACCATCGTTCTGTTCCTCGGCCCCGGCCTCAACACCATCGCGCTGGCGATCGCCATCGAGAACGTGCCGATCTTCGCAAGGCTCGTGCGTTCCGGAATCCTGGCCCTCAAGGAGAGCGACTTCGTCCTGGCGGCGCGGTCCATCGGGGCCTCCCAGGCGCGCATCCTCCTGCAGCACGTGATGCCGAATGCCCTCACCCCGGTCATCGTCCAGGGCACCCTCGCCCTGGCTACCGCCATCGTCGATGCCGCCGGGTTGGGTTACCTTGGCTTCGGGCCGCAGGATCCCGCCACGCCGGAGTGGGGGACCATGCTGACCGACACCCAGCGCTACCTGACGAGCGGCGCTGCCTTCACCGCGCTATTCCCGGGGATCGCCATCATCCTGGCCGTTCTGGGCTTCAACCTTCTCGGTGACGGCCTGCGCGAAGCCCTGGATCCGAGGCTGAAGCGATGACCCGAATGATCGACACCACCACGAGCGCGGTCCCGAGCGCCGGCGACACTCCTCTGCTCAAGGTCTGCGACCTGCGAGTCGAGTTCTCGTCCTCTTCGGGTCGCGTCCACGCCGTCAACGGCGTCAGCTTCGAGCTTCAGCCGCACGAGCTGCTCGGGATAGTCGGCGAGTCGGGTTGCGGCAAGAGCGTTACTTCGCTGGCGATACTTCGCCTCCTGGCCAAGCCTGCAGGTCGGGTCGTCGGCGGGCAGGTCGAGTTTGACGGGACCGACCTTCTCGGCCTCGACGACGACGACATGCGCGATCTTCGCGGCCGGCAGGTGGCGATGATCTTTCAGGACCCGATGACGTCGCTCAATCCGGTAACCACGATCGGCGAGCAGCTTACCGAGGTCGTCCGGAGCCACACAAAGATGAGTCGTCAGGCTGCGGAGAAGCGTGCCCTCGAGACCCTCGAGCTCGTCGGTCTGCCCAACGCGAAGGCCCGCCTGAAAGACTTTCCGCACCAGTTCTCCGGCGGCATGCGGCAGCGGGTCATGATCGCGATGGCCCTCATCCTGGGCCCCAAGCTTCTCATTGCGGACGAGCCCACGACCGCCCTTGACGTCACGATCCAGGCCCAGATCCTGGACCTGATCGCACGCGTCGCCCGCGAGACAGGCGCCGCGGTGATGCTCATCACGCACGATCTCGGTGTGGTCGCCGGCATGACGCAACGAATCCAGGTGATGTATGCGGGCCAGATTGTCGAGACGGCAGCCACAGACGAGCTCTTCGCTCACCCGCGCCACCCCTACACGGTGGGCCTGCTGCGCTCGATCCCGCGCCTCGACGACGGCGGTTCGCGCGAACTCATCCCGATCGATGGCTTGCCGCCCGACCTCACCAGGCTGCCTCCCGGATGCCCATTCGCTCCCCGGTGTGCCTGGGCAATCGAGCGCTGTCTGGCCGAGAACCCGAGTCTGACGGTTCCCGGCACGGCGCAAGCGGCCGCCGATCTGCCTCTGGGCACGCATGTGGCGGCCTGCTGGAATCCGGCCACAGACGAAGAGGCCCGAGCCGGGATGCCCGCCAGCGGCCACATATCCGCAGTCTCGGCCGCCGCCCAGACGCGGGCAGCGCAGGCGGCCGTGGCGCTCGGAGGCCAGGAGTGACCGCCATTCAAAACGCGAACGCCGCCGCGCCCCAGGTCCGCCAAGTCGATGGCGCCGAGGCGCCGCTGCTCGCGGTTCGCGACCTGCGCATGTGGTTCCCGATCACGTCGGGGCTGATCCTCGAGCGGCACGTCGGCGATGTGCGCGCCGTCGACGGCGTCTCATTCGACATTCGACGCGGTGAGACGCTCGGCCTCGTGGGCGAATCGGGCTGCGGCAAATCGACCACCGGACGGGCGATTCTGCGGCTGTACTCTCCGACCGGCGGCTCGGTGCAGTTCGACGGGGTCGAACTTACGACGCTCGAAGGCGAGCTCCTGCGGCACATGCGGCGGCGCATGCAGATGATCTTCCAGGACCCGTACGCGAGCCTCAATCCGCGGATGACGGTCGGCGGGATCGTGGGCGAGCCGCTTGCCGTGCACGGGATAGGCAGCCGCACGGAGCGGCGCGAACGCGTCGCGGAACTCCTCGACGTGGTGGGCCTCAATCCCAACTTCCTGAACCGCTACCCGCACGAGTTCAGCGGCGGCCAGAGGCAGCGCATCGGCGTGGCACGCGCACTCGCGGTCAACCCGGAGCTGATCATCGCCGACGAGCCGATCAGCGCTCTGGACGTCTCGATCCAGGCTCAGATCATCAACCTGCTCGAGAAACTCCAGTCCGAGTTCAAGCTGACGTACCTCTTCATCGCTCACGATCTGTCCGTGGTGCGACACGTCAGCGACTGGATCGCGGTGATGTATCTGGGTCGCATCGTTGAGCTGGTCGGGTCGCGTGAGTTGTACGAGCGACCGCTCCACCCGTACAGCGTCGCGTTGCTCTCGGCAGTGCCGATCCCGGACCCTGTCGTAGAGGGTCGGCGGCGGCGGATCATTCTCACCGGCGACGTCCCGAGCCCGGCCAATCCGCCTTCGGGTTGCCATTTCCATACGCGCTGCTGGCTGCGCGAGAGGCTCGGCAACCCGGAGCGCTGCATCGTCGAGGACCCCGCGCTCCGTCCGTTGAGCAGCGGCCACCAGGTCGCCTGCCACTTCGCAGAAGAAGTGGATGGCTCCGCCGAACAGGTCCAGGTCACGGGTCGGAGTCCGGGGACGGGCGGCGTCGCCGCTTCTGACGGGCCTGGCTCCGCAGTGCGGGCTGCTGCAGGTTCCACATCGGCGCCCGCGCCTGCCACGCCGACCCTGCCCATTGGACTACCGCCCCGACCGCACGACCGGGGCTAAACTCAGCTGGTGAAGCCGCTTCGCATCGCTCTCGTTCAGTCGGCGCCGCGCCTCGGCCTGCTCGACGAGAATCTGGCCCGCCATCGGGACCTTCTCGGGCTAGCGCGCGCCGCCGGCGCCGGCCTGGTCGTCTTTCCCGAGCTCGGCCTGACCGGTTACCAACTCCAGGACCTCGCGGCCGAAGTGGCGATGCGAGAGGACGATCCGCGTCTTCTGAGCCTCGCGGCGGAGACGCACGGCATCTCGGCCGTCGTCTCGTTCGTCGAGGAGGCGGTGGACCACAGACTCTTCATATCGGCCGCGCTGCTGGAAGACGGCGAGGTCCGGTTCATACACCGCAAGCTCTTCCTGCCCACGTACGGCCTCTTCGACGAGCGACGCTTTTTCGCCGCTGGCGATCGGCTCCGGACCGTGGACTCGCGCCTGGGAGTAAAACTCGGGATCGCGATCTGCGAAGACTTCTGGCATCTGAGCGTTCCGGAGACGCTGGCGCTCGACGGGGCGCAATTACTGATCAACGTGTCGTCTTCCCCGGGCCGCGATCTGGCGGCGATCCACGAAGTCGGCCTGGGCACGGCCGTGTCGTGGCGAACGCTGATGCGAACCTACGCCCAGCTGACGACGAGCTTCGTAGTCTTCTGCAATCGCGTTGGCATGGACGAGACGATCAGTTTCTGGGGCGGCTCCGAGGTCATCGGNNTTCACGGCGCCACTCTTCGACGAGGGTCTGTACACCGTGGACATCGAGCTCGGCGACGTGCGGCGCGAGCGAATCGGCCTGCCTCTGCTGCGCGACGAGCGGCCGGAGCTGCATCTGCGTGAGTTGCGGCGGATCCTCGCCGAACGAACCGGGCTCGAGATCGATGAGGCGAGCGACCCGCTCGAGGGCCGAGTGGCTGGGCCGATTGGGATGAACGCGGCACGCCGGGGCGAGAAGCGGCCATGAGCGAGGCGCCCGCTGGCCGGCAGAACGGGCCGAACGACGGGGCCGAACAGCTCTTCGAGCTTCCGGCCGAGCTGGCGATAGACACCGATATCGCGCGGCGGGTCATCGTCGACTTCATCCGGAACCAGCTCCGTCAGGCCGGCTTTGCTCGCGGTCTCCTGGGCCTCTCGGGCGGCATCGACTCGGCCCTTGTTGCGTATCTGACGGCCGAGGCGGTCGGGCCCGAGAATCTGCTGTGCGTGTTGATGCCCTACCGAACATCCTCCCCGGCATCGGTCGAAGATGCCCGGGTCGTGGTCGAGCGGCTCGGCTGCGCCAGCGATCTGGTCGACATCAGTCCGATGGTGGACGGCTATTTCGGACGCGACGGCGAGCCCGGAGCGACCGGCGCGGCGAAAGAGGAAGCCAGTCCGCTGAGGCGGGGCAATCTGATGGCCCGGGAACGTATGTGCGTGCTCTATGACCGCTCGGTGACGTGGAGCGGGCTCGTCGTTGGGACGGGGAACAAGACCGAATCCCTGATCGGCTACACGACTCTGTTCGGCGACTCCGCGTGCGCTTTTAATCCGATCGGCGACCTCTACAAGAGCCAGGTGCGGCAGGTAGCGGCGGCGATCGGGGTGCCCGAGCAGATCATCCGCAAGGCGCCGTCGGCCGATCTGTGGCCCGGACAAACCGACGAGGCCGAAGCCGGTTTCACCTATCCGGAGCTCGACAGGCTGCTGTTCTGGATGATCGACAAGCGTCGAACGGACGAGGAGCTGCTGGCCATGGGCTTTCCGGGCACGACGGTGGAGCGGGTGAAGCGCCTTGTCGCCATCTCGGAGTTCAAACGCCAGGTCCCGCCCGTGGCGAAGCTTGGGCCACGCACCACGGGCGTGGATTACCTGTATCCGCGGCGGCGGCCCGGTTCGGCGCGCCGGTGAGCAAGGCCAGTGGCGCGCCGGTGAGCAACGGGAGCGGTGCGGCTGCCGGCGGCGGTGCCCCGGGGCCGAGCGCCGGTGCCCCGGGGCCGAGCGCCGGGCCAAACGCCGCCGCCGGATCCAGCCGCCAGGTCGCGGGTTCGGCGGGCGGTCGGCTGTTCGTGGTCGCTACGCCGATCGGCAACCTTGGCGACGTAACGTACCGCGCCGTGGAGGTCCTGAGGACCGTACCTCTCGTCGCGGCCGAGGACACTCGCCTATCGCGGCGTCTCTTCGCCCGCTACGAGATCACGACGCACCTGGTGAGCTATCACGCCCGGAGCGGCCGAGGTCGTCAAATCGAACTGCTCGACCATCTCCGGGCTGGCCGCGACCTGGCGCTTGTCACCGACGCGGGCACTCCGCTGGTGAGCGACCCCGGCGAAGAGCTGGTCTCGGCGTGGGCGGCTGAGGGCGGCACCGTGGTGCCGATCCCCGGAGCCTCCGCGGTGCTCGCCGCGCTCGTCGCCAGCGGCTTGTCCGCGGCGCGCTGGAGCTTCGAGGGGTTCCTGCCCCGTTCCGGCAGGCAGCGGCGCGATCGCCTGTCCCGCATCGCCTCCGACGAACGCGCCTGTGTGATCTACGAAGCCCCGTCCCGGGTTCCTGCGACGCTCGCCGATCTCGCGGCCGCGGCGGCGGTCGCCGGCGGGGAGAGACGCGCGGCCATCTGCCGCGAGCTGACCAAGATTCACGAGGAAGTGGTCCGGGCCCCGCTTGGCGAACTCGCCGCCAGTGCCGCAGCGGGGGAGATCACGCTCCGCGGCGAATTCGTGATCATGGTCGAGGCAGTCTCCGGTGGGGTCGTCGCTGCAAGACAGGTAGCGGAAGGGCACGCGTCCATGGCCGACGCCCGCACCGAGGTCGCCCGTCTGGTGGCCGGTGGAGCGAAGCGCTCCGACGCCGTTCGCGAGGTGGCCGCTGCCACGGGAATGCGCCGTCGCGAGTTGTACCGCCCCGATTGACCGTCGGCGCTCTCCTCGGCCAAAACCGGGCGCGCGGCCGGGCCGCTATACAATCTGCATAGAAAGGGTTCGCCCAAGAACCTCAGTCGTTTGCGACCATAGGGAGGGTCACATGACCGGCAAGCTCAGGACAGCCTTCGGGCTTCTAGCCACTGCAGTATTGGTGGCGGCGTGCTCGAGCTCGGCCACGCCCGTGCCGAGTCCCAGCCTGAAGATCGGCGTCGTCACTGACGTCGGTCGAGTCGATGACAAGAACTTCAACCAGTACTCGTACGAAGGCGCCAAGGCTGCGGCCGCGGCCCTCGGGACAACGGCCGAGTACGTCGTACCGAAGGACGCCTCGGACTACACCACGGACATCCAGAGCTTCGTCGACAAGAACTACAACGTCATCGTCACGGTCGGCTTCAACCTCGGCGACGCCACCATCAAGGCTGCCAAGGCCAACCCGAACATCTGGTTCATCGCCGTTGACGTCGCCCCGTGCGTTGACGCGACCGGTGCCCCGGACAGCACCTTCACTTGCGCCGGCGACGCCTCCAAGCTCTTGCCCAAGCTCATCGGCATCACCTTCCAGGAAGACCAGGCCGGTTACCTCGCGGGCATCGTGGCCGCCTCAGTAAGCAAGAGCGGCACGATCGGCCAGCTCGGTGGTATCAACAACAACCCGGCAGTGGTTCGATACCTGCAGGGCTACCAGCTCGGTGCTGCGTCCTACAACCCGAGCATAAAGGTCGTGACGGACTTCTTTTCCACCGGCGACCTGGGCAAGGCCTACGGCGATCCGGGCTTCGGCAAGACCTTCAGCGACCAGTTCATCACGCAGACGGGCGTTGACGTCCTCTTCCAGGTCGCCGGTGGGACCGGCAACGGCGCCCTCGACGCGGCCTGCGCAGCCAACATCATCGGCATCGGCGTCGACGTTGACGAGTACCTCTCGTACCCGACCGCGGACAAGTGCATCGTGACCTCGGCCGAGAAGCACCTGTCGAGCGCCGTCAATCAGACGATAACGGCGATCTCCAAGGGTACCGCCGCCGGTGGCGTCTCCAAGTTCAACGCCGCCAACGATGGCATCGGCATCTCGCCGTTCCACAACACCGCCATCACCATCCCGGGCGATGTCCAGGGCAAGCTGGACGCGGCTCTCCTCCAGATGAAGGCCGGCACCTTGAAGACCTGCCCGACCACGTGCGGCACCTGGGCCCCGTAGTCGCCATCTTGTAGCTCTCGTTACGTTGTCGAGCGGGTCGCGCCATCCAGGCGCGGCCCGCTCGTTGCACAGGGGCATCGGGCGCCAGTGAGGCAGTCTTGACTGGAGAGGCAGCGTCCATTCCCGCGCTCGAGATGCGCGGCATAACCAAACGCTATCCCGGTGTCGTCGCCAACGACCACATCGATCTGGACGTGCGACGAGGCGAGATCCACGCCTTATTGGGCGAGAACGGCGCCGGCAAGACGACCCTGATGAACATCCTCTACGGATTGGCGCGTCCGAACGAGGGACAGATCCTACTGGACGGCCAGACCGTCGAAATCGCAGGACCATCGGACGCGATCGGTCGAGGAATCAGCATGGTCCACCAGCATTTCATGCTGGTGCCCGTGTTGTCGGTTGCCGAGAACGTCGTACTGGGCGCGGAGACGATGGCCAACGGCGTCTTCCTGGACACGCGGGAAGCGAACAAGCGGATCGCCGAGTTCGCGGCGCGCTTCGGATTCGCGCTGGATCCGGAGGCCAAAGTCGGCACGTTGTCGGTTGGGCAGCAGCAGCGAGTGGAGATACTCAAAGCTCTATACCGAGACGCCAGGATCCTCGTGCTGGACGAGCCTACCGCCGTCCTGACTCCGCAGGAGACCGAGGAGATCTTCGCGCTGCTGCGCAAGCTCGCGGACGATGGGCGGTCGATCATCTTCATCAGCCACAAGCTGTACGAAGTCCTTGCGGTCGCCGACCGTATTACCGTCATAAGGCGCGGGCGCGTGATCGGCGAGCGCAAGCCGGGCGAGACAAGCGAGGCGGAACTCGCCGAGCTCATGGTGGGGCGAGCGGTGGAGTTGACCGTGGATCGGGGCGAGTCGCACGCCGGCGCCCCGATGCTCCAGGTGGAGGGGCTGCGCGTCGGAGACGACCGGCACGAAGCGGTGCCCAACGCGACGTTCGAGATTCGAGCCGGCGAGATTCTCGGTATCGCCGGCGTCGCCGGCAACGGTCAGGACGAGTTGATCGAGGCGCTGATCGGGTTGCGCAAGCCGAGCGCCGGCAAGGTGAGACTCGGCGACCTCGACGTCACCGGCTTCTCGCCGCGGGCGATGAACGAAGCCGGCGTCGGCTACGTGCCCGGCGACCGGCATCGGTTCGGCTTGATACTTGCGTTTCCGGTGTTCGACAATCTGATTCTCACCAGCTACTACCGGGCGCCATTCGCCCGTGGGAGCCTTCGCCAGGATTCGGCCGTCCTCGAGTCCGCCGACGCCCAGATCGAGAAGTTCGACATCAGAGTGCCGTCGTCTACTGTCGCCACTTCGACACTCTCGGGCGGGAACCAGCAAAAGGTGATCGTCGCGCGTGAATTCGACCGCCCGCTGAAGCTGCTGGTACTCGACCAGCCGACGCGAGGCCTGGACGTGGGCAGCATCGAATTCATCCACCGACAGATCATTGCCAAGCGCGATGCGGGCACGGCCGTCCTGCTGGTCTCAGCCGAACTCGACGAAGTGATGGAGATCTCCGACAGGATCGCCGTGATGTACCGCGGCCGCATCGTCGCCGAGATGGACGGGCGGACCGCCGACAAGAGCCAGGTCGGGTTGCTAATGGCGACAGGCGGAGACGCCAGGCCAGAGGAGGCGAGAGCATGAGCACGCCCGGACGCCCGGCCTCATCCCGGCACTTGCTGGGAGTCTGGATCCGGTCTCTGCTCTGGACGTTCGCGGAGTCGGTTGTCGCGATACTCCTCGCCGTCGTTCTGGGCGGCATCGGGATATTCCTGTTCAGCGGGCTGCTGCCGAATCACTCCGCCTTTGACCTCGGCTTGCCGATTGCCGCCTACGGGGCGTTGTGGTCCGGTGCACTGGGTTATCCCAACGGCGTTGGCTCCACACTTTCGTATGCCACTCCGCTCATCCTCGCCGGGCTTGGCGTCGGCCTGGGCTTCAAGGCCGGGCTCTTCAACATCGGCGGCCGCGGCCAGTTCCTGATGGGAGCGATCGGAGCGATGGCCGTTGTTACGCTCTTCGGCCAGAGCCTGCCCGGGCTCGCGACGATCGTGCTGGCGCTGGCCGTGGCGGCGATCTTCGGCGGCTTTGCCGGCTTCATCCCCGGCGTCCTCAAGGCCACCTCGGGTGCCCATGAAGTCGTGACCACGATCATGCTCAACTATGTGTTCGTGTTCGCGACGTACTGGGCTATCAGCGGTCCTTTGCGGCTGCCTCACTCGCCGCAACCGATCACCGTGGACGTTGGCACGCGCGCCTCCGCCCTGGGAACCATCAACATCCTGGGATGGAACCTCTTGGGACGTGATGCCCACTGGGGTGTCCTTCTCGCGGTTCTGGGCATCCCGCTGCTCTGGTTCCTGCTTTACCGGACGACGCTCGGCTTCGAAATCCGTGCGGCCGGAGCCAACTCGGATGCGGCCCGGTACGCGGGCATGAAGACCCGCCAGCTCGTCGTCCTGACGATGTCAATGGCCGGCGCGCTGTGCGGTCTGGCGGGCGGCACGACACTGCTCGGGGTCGTGCACCAGATCGCTCCCGGTTACGACACGACGATCGGGTTCGACGCGATCACCGTTGCGCTTCTCGGCCGCTCCAACCCGATCGGCATCGCCCTGGCGGGCCTCCTGCTCGGGGGCATGCGAGCTGGTGCGCAGTCGATGCAGATATCCCCGGGCGTGCCCGGCGAACTGGTCGATGCGCTGCAGGCCGTGATCCTGCTGTTCCTGGTAATCAACCTGCTGCGCCGCTGGAGAGCGATGCGGCACGTCGATGCACCGACCGTCGCACCGGCCGAACCCTACGGCCTGGGCGCCGTGCCGGCGGAGGTGTCGGAGTGAGCGACATTCCCGGGGCACTCGACGCCATCCCTCTCCTGGGGATCCTGTTCCAGTTGTTCGGCTACGTGCTGGCGAACCTTCAGTACGTCTCGAACACGACCGTGGCGGTGGCCGTTCCCATCACGCTCGCCGCCCTGTGCGGCGTGATGTGCGAGCGATCGGGGGTCGTGAACATCGGTCTGGAAGGCATCATGCTCACGGCCGCTTTCGTCGGCTGGTTCGTCGCTGCCGAAGCAGCCGGGGCGATGGGGACCGGGACGCCGTTGCCCTACTTCGGCATCACCATGCCGCTCGTCATCGGTCTGGTCGCCGCTCTCGTGGCCGGCATGGCCGTGTCCTTGCTGCACGCCTGGCTGTCCATCTCGCTGCGGATAGACCAGATCATCAGCGGCACGATCATCAACATCGGCGCGGCGGGCATCACAGGCTACCTGTACAGCCTGATCTCCTCGCAGTCCCTGGTCGGAGCCGGCCAGTTCCAGAAGCTGCAAGTGCCCCCCGGTGTCGTCGACATCCCGGTCGTCGGCTGGCTCATAAACGCGATCTTCGACCAGGGACCGATCGGCCTGGTGACGATCGTAATCGTTGTCGTCCTCCAGATCATGCTCTTCCGATCGCGCTGGGGCCTCAGAACTCGGGCCTCCGGCGAGCATCCTCGTGCCGCGGAGACGGTCGGGATCGATGTGGTCTGGCTCCGCTACCGCAACGTCGTGGCCTCCGGAGCGCTGGCCGCTCTCGGCGGAGTGTGGCTGAGCATGGAGCAGACGGGCAACTTCAACGCCGGCATGACTCAGGGCCGCGGCTTCATCGGACTCGCGGCGATGATCGTCGGTCGGTGGACGCCGCTCGGGGCGTTCGGCGCGGCGCTGCTGTTCGCTTCGGTCACCGGCCTCAGCCAGTCGCTGACGATCTCCCATCCGACTGGCGATCTCGGCAGCCTGATCAACGGCGTGCCGGGAGAGTTCTGGGAAGCCTTGCCCTACATCATCACGATCGTAGTGCTGGCTGGTTTGATCGGTCGGAGCATCGCGCCGGCCGCGGACGGCCAGCCGTACGAGCGCGAATCGGCAAGCTAGCTGCCGGCGATCGGTCGAGAGCCGCGAAGGCCGACTCTAGCGGCTTCCGGGCACCCGATCGCCCCAGCGCTCAAGCGTCGCGCAGCAGTGACGGGTAGAAGTTGGCCTTGCCGGCCGCGGTCTTGAGTTGCCGCCAGCCGTCC
Organism: Chloroflexota bacterium; assembly: GCA_003152995.1. Lineage (GTDB taxonomy): Bacteria > Chloroflexota > Limnocylindria > Limnocylindrales > CSP1-4 > Fen-1039. The sequence continues at coordinate 35,581 of PMBR01000032.1, forward strand.
AGGATGACCACGGCCTCGTTGGCAGCGTGGATAGCCCTCTCCTCGGCACCGTTGTCGCCGAAGGCGTTCGTGACCCGGTTGGCCACAGCTCCGAGGATCGCACCGCTGCGCATGCCGAACAGCCTGGCCAGGACGAACAGAGCCGAACACTCCATCTCCAGGCAGACGACGCCGGCCTTACGCAGGTCGTCGACCAGGCCGTCGGCGCCGGACTGCCAGAAACCACCTGTCACGGGCCTCTCCTGGCCGACGTAGAACGAGCCGACGCTGCACACGATGCCGACGTGGTAGCGGTAGCCAAGGCGTTCGCACGCCTCGATCAGCGCCATGTACACCTCGGGATCTGCGAAGGCCGGATGCTCGAGGGGCAAGTACCGGTCGGCCGTGCCGTCGCGTCGAACCGCGGCGACGGGCACGATCAGGTCGCCGGTCTCGATCTCGGCCCGCAGTGCCCCGCACGTCCCGACCCGCAGGATGGTCTGGCCGCCGATAGTGGCGAACTCATGCGTGGCGATCTCCAGGCTGGGGGCGCCGACGCCGCTCGAGATCGCCCCGATCGGCACGCCCTTGTACGTGCCCCGAGCCGAGCGATACTCGCGGTGGAAAGCAAGTTCCTCGCCCTCGTCCCAGCTTGCTTGCATTCGCTGGACACGGCCGGGGTCGCCGGGCATCAAGACCGTAGAAGGGATCTGCCCGACCGAAAGATGCAGGTGGTACTGTGCTCCCGTCTCGTTGGTGGGAGCATCGGCCCGACGCTGGGCCGGAGACTGGTTGGGGCCGCTGGTGTCCATCGGTGGTCCTATCCTCCGTCAGCGGTGGCTCGGTCGTCGCTGTAGACGCTATCACTCCAGAACGGCAGTCGCGTGGTGAGGTGTCGGCCATGGCGGGAAGTGGGATACAGCTGATCGACCGGGCCGAGGCCGGCGCCCGCCTTCCGGAGTTCGGCGACCTTCTGTACCTGGCCTTGACGGCTCAAGGGCGTGCGCGCGCTCCATATTCGAAGTTCAGCGTAGGGGCAGCCGTTCTCGGCGGAAGCGGCGCCGCGTTCCCCGGTTGCAACGTCGAGTCGGCGTCGTATGGGGCTTCGATCTGCGCCGAGAGGAGCGCCGTGGTCGGGGCCGTAGCCGCCGGCGAGGCGGCGATTCGAGCCTGCGTCGTGGTCACTCCGACGGCGGACCCGTCGGGCCCGTGCGGCATTTGCCGCCAGCTCCTCGCGGAGTTCGGCCCCGACGTTCTCGTGTTTGCGGCCTCCAGTCTCAGCGATTCTGTCTACGTGGCCCGGCTCGGCGATCTTCTGCCTCTCGGTTTTGGACCCGGAAACCTGGCCGGCGCGGGGTCGTCGGCGATCGCCGAATGAGCGGCCCTGCGGGGCGCGACGATCCAGGCCGCGGCTTCGTTCTCGGCCGCGACATACCGCCGGCCGATCAGCCGGCCTTGCTGACTGCCCTCGAGCGTGCCGTTGGCGAGCGCACCTCACTGCGGCCCAGGATTGGTCTCGTGCTCGGCTCGGGCCTCGGCGGCCTCTCCGAGGCTCTCGAGTTGGAGGCGGCGATTCCCTTCGAGGATCTGCCGGGATGGCCCCAGGCGACCGCCCCGGGCCATGCGGGACGCTTGCTGTTCGGGCGGCTCTCGGGAGTCGACGCCGTGGTCCAACAAGGCCGCTTCCACCTCTACGAAGGGCATTCCGCCGGTTTCGTTGTCCAGCCCGTCCTGTTGATGGCCCGACTGGGTGCGGAAGTCGTCGTACTCACGAACGCCGCCGGAGGCGTCAACCCCGAATACGGGGCCGGAACTCTGATGGTCATTGCGGATCACCTAAACCTGACCGGCACGCATCCGCTCGTGGGTCCGAACGCCGCGGAGATTGGGCCGCGCTTTCCGGACATGACCGAGGTCTGGGACGCGTCCCTTCGAAAGCGCCTGCACGAGGCCGGTGCAGCCGAGCGAGTGACCCTTGAAGAAGGCGTGTACGCGTGCCTGACCGGCCCGAGCTACGAAACTCCGGCCGAGGTCCGGATGCTCCGCGGCCTCGGCGCCGACGCCGTCGGCATGTCGACCGCGCTCGAGGCGATTGCCGCGCGCTGGGCCGGCATGAGAGTCTGCGGCGTGTCACTCGTGACGAACCCCGGTGCCGGCCTTTCCGGCGCCAAGTTGAGTCACGACGAAGTACTGGCAGCGGCCGAGGCCGCCGGACCACGGCTGGCGCAGGTGATCTCTCGCTTCGTTGCAGGACTGTAGACACACGAAGGGCCGGAGCGCGGCGGTGTGGGGGCAACGCGCCGCGCTCCGGGGGTCGCGAGACTATGCCAGGACGAGGACCTGCTCGTCTTCGGCCAGAGGCTGTTCGTCGGCCGCGGCGTCGGCCATGGTCATGACACCGACCTCGGCCGCCTCATTCGGGGAGATGCCGGTAGAATCGGCTTCCGCCTGAGTCGCCAGCGTTTCGGCCTCGTAGTCGCGCTTGCGCCGCCCTGAAAGCATCTCCACCGACGTGGCCACGACTTCGGTCTTCCAGTGGCGCGCGCCGCGGTCGTCGTCCCACTGGCGGGTCTGCAGGCGACCCTCGATGGCGACCTGCTGGCCCTT
>PMBR01000025.1 GCA_003152995.1 Chloroflexota bacterium
CCGACCCTCACGCACGGCGGCATGACCTTCGGGGCCGGGGTCGTGGCGGCCCGGCGATTCGGCGCCGCCGAACTCGTCGATCCGGTGCCGTACGCCACGGGCGAGCTGGCCGCGACGCTTCACAAGTACCCGGCCCTCGAGCACCTCATCCCGGCGATGGGCTACGGTCAGGGACAGATGCACGAACTCGAGACGACCCTCAACGCCATGCCGGCGGACCTCGTCCTCTCGGCGACCCCTATCGACCTCACCCGCGTCCTCAAGCTCGAGAAGCCGGTCGTTCGGGTTCGCTACGAGCTCGAGGAAATGACCGGCTCGCTGGCTCAGCCCGGGCAAGCGGAACAGCCGCGCCTGGTCGACCTGCTTCGCGGTATCGTGGAAAAGGCTCGCGCGGCCTCGACGCCGGCGACTAATCGCTGAGGGAGATACCCCGATGGCTCGGCACCTGCTGACTCTGGATTCCCTTGGGCGGGACGGGATCCGCCACAACCTCGAGATGGCCGCCCGCATCAAGACCCGCGGGGGCGACACCCGCGACGCTCTGGCCGGCGGCCGAGTCGGATTGATCTTCGACAAGCCATCGACTCGAACGCGCGTCAGCTTCGAGGCCGCGATCTGGGGTCTGGGCATGCTGCCGATCGCCCTCCGCCCCGACGAGTTGCAGATCGGCCGCGGCGAGACGATCGCGGACACCGCTCGCGTCCTGTCTCGCTACCTCTCCGCGGTCGTCATCCGAACCTTCGAGCAGGCGAAAGTCGAGGAGCTGGCTCGCTACGCCACGATCCCGATAATCAACGCCCTGACCGACGACCACCATCCTTGCCAGGCTCTGGCCGACGTCATGACTCTCGAGGAGGAGTTCGGGTCGCTGGCCGGCCTCCGCATCGCGTTCATCGGCGACGGCAACAACGTCTGCCATTCGCTCATCCAGGCCGCGGGGCACCTCGGCTTCACGCTCGCCATATCGACGCCCGAGGACTACCAGCCCAACGCCGAGATCGTCGCGGCGGCGCAAGCCAACTGCCTTGTCAACGGCGGCGGCATCGAGCTCGGCCACGACGTCCGGGTGGCCGTCGAGGGCGCGGACGCCGTGTATACCGACGTGTGGGCCAGCATGGGCCAGGAGAAGGAGCGCGAGGAGCGGGCACGGGTTTTCGCCGGGTATCGCGTCGACGCTGCGCTCATGGCGCTGGCCGCTCCGCGGGCGATCTTCCTCCACTGCCTGCCCGCTCATCGCGGCGACGAAGTCACCGACGAGGTGATGGACGGCCCGCAGTCGCGCGTATGGGACGAGGCCGAGAATCGCTGGTATACCGAGCAGGCTCTTCTGTACATGCTGATCACCGGCGACGAACGCGGGGAGCGGCTGGGATGAAGAACGTGGGCGTCGCCTTGGATCTCGCCCCTCGATGCGGGGAGCGCCTGCCATGACCGCGAGGGCCATGCGATGACTCGTCTCGCCATCGCCCTGGGCGGAAACGCTCTGATCAGGCGAGGCGAAGCCGGCTCTACCGAGGTCCAGCGCCGGAACCTCGTGGCGGCCGCGAGAGGCATCGTCACGCTCGCCGAGGGCAGCAGGGCGGAGATCGTCATCACCCACGGCAACGGACCGCAGGTCGGCTTCCTCGCGATCGGGGCCGAGATGGCTGCCTCCGTGGTTCCGGCGCCGCCGCTCGACGTCCTGGGCGCGGAGACTCAGGGCCAGATCGGCTATCTGCTCGCCAACGCGCTCAACGACGCGTTCCTGGAGCGCGGGAAGCGGCGCGAGATCGCGGTGGTCGTGACTCGCACCGTCGTCCCGGCCGACGATCCGGCCTTTGCCAACCCGACCAAGCCGGTCGGTCCGATCTACGACGAGGAGACGGCCCGAGAGCACGCTCGAACGCGCGGCTGGAGCATCGCTCCCGATGGCAAGAGCTGGCGCCGGGTGGTTCCCTCGCCGCCTCCGATCCGCATCGTCGAAGCAAGCGCGATCCGCACTCTCGTGGAAGCGGGCGTGCTGGTCGTCGCGTCGGGGGGTGGGGGAGTGCCGGTGGTGGAGCAGGCCGACGGGCGGTACGAAGGCGTCGAGGCCGTGATCGACAAGGACCTCGCCGCGGTCGTGCTCGCCCGCTCGGTGGAAGCGGACGGCTTGTTGCTCCTCAGCGATGTCGACGCCGTGTATCGCCGCTGGGGAACGCCGCGCCAGGAGGCTATCCTGCGCCTCTCGGTCGAGGAGGCGATGGCCGGGCTGGCTGCCGGAGCGTGGCCGGCCGGTTCGATGGCACCGAAGGTTCGAGCCTGCGCCCAGTTCGTCCAGGGCGGCGGCCGCTTCGCTGCCATCGGCGCGCTGGAAAACGCGGTGGCGATCGTCAAGGGCGCGTCCGGAACGTGGTTCGGTACGGACGCCGTCGGCCTGCCGAGGCGCGCGGCCTAGAGGCGGGCGGCCTGGACGCGGGCGTGCCTGGACGCCGACGGCCTACGGCAAGTTCGCGACGCGCGCCGCCGGGGCGCAAATGGCCAGCGCGTGTCCCTTCACGGCCGATACGGCGATCGGCCCGAACGACCGGGAATCCTGTGACCTATCACGGCCATCCCCAAGGACGAACAGGTCCTGCGGCCCGAGCTGCCAGCCCGACAAGGTGCCCATTGCCGTGGTCTTCATGCCGGTCGATAGATACGGCTCGGCGAGAGTCTGTCCGTCGATCTTCACCGCCTCGGCGGCGATTTCGACCTTCTCGCCCGGTAATCCGACGATGCGTTTGAGGAACACGCTCTCCGAGCCGCCTGGATCGACGAACGTAACCACCTCACCCCGGTGGAAACCGGCAGCGTCGGACGGCGGCGGGCCGACAACGACCACATCGCCCGGGGCAAGAGTTGGCACCATGGATTCCTGAGCCATCGAGTACATCGTGGATCCGGCGGGCCGGTGATCGCAGAGCGACACCGCGTCCGGCGAACTTGAGGCGCCAGAGCTGCCGGTCGCCGGTTGGGCCGGTCCGGAGCCGCAAGCCGATACCACAATTGACAGGAGCACCCCGAGGACCAGCCGACCACGAGCCATGCGCCCTCCTCTAGAGCTGCTCTTCGACCGCTCTCCGTGGCAGATGGAGAAGAGGTGCCCCGACCCCTATGGTCACGGTGGCAGGGGACGGCGTCAATGGCGAGCCGGAGTCGGTTCGGTCGCGGCCGGTCCAGTCATGCCCGGATCCCCGGCGCCGTCGAGCCGGCAGTGCCGCGATCTCGCGCGCTTTCGGTGGCACCGAAAGCAAGCCTGGTCGGCTACGCGATCGCGTTCAGAGGCGGCGCCCCGGCGCTGACTTGCGGCCGAACTGACGCCGAAACGGACCGAAGCGGGGCCGAATCGAGGCGGATTCATGCGGGACATGTGGCCGTTCCTCCCGTCCCGGCCCATATCTCCGGCAGTCGGCGGGCTTTCAGGAACGAGACGGCGCCGGTCAGGGCGTTTGGTTTCGGTGTGGCCGAAATGTTGCGAGGTCGCCGAAGAGACGACTCAGGGTCGGCTGCTGAGCAGCCCAACCGAGTTGCCCACCTTGTCACTCACCCGTCACTCGCCCGTCAATCGCCCGTCACTCGTAGGCGCTGGCCTGCAGCTCGTACAACTCCGCGTAGAGGTCGCGGTTTCGCATCAACTGGGCGTGTGGACCTGCCTCCACGACACGGCCATCGGCAACGACCACGATCAGGTCCGCCATCCGCACCGTCGAGAAGCGATGCGAGACCAGTACCGTGACGCCGCCCGTGGCCTCGCCGACACGTCGCGCGCCTTCGGCGTAGCGCTCGAAGAGGGCGTGCTCCGCCTCGGCGTCCAGCGCAGAGGTGGGTTCGTCGAGGATCAGGTTCAGGGGCAGCTCGCGCATCATCGCTCTGCCGAGGGCCAGCCGCTGGCCGGAAGCAGGGCGCCGATCCTCAAGTACCCGCGAACTATGTCCAGCGCCCCGCGCAAAGCCTTCCTCCGAACTCCGTCTCCCGACCCGCAGCCCGGCGACCGCCCTCAGTGTCAGTGCAGGTTACAGCCGGCACCGCTCTCTCGCGAAGACCGGGCACCGGCGTGGTACCTTAGGTTAGACTTCGTCGTGGTACCTTGGTCCTACCATGGAGGAAACACCTGTAGTGCCGCGATCAGCTGTCGCCATCTACCTGCCCAGCGATGAGTTCCTGGCAGTGAGTGCCGAGTTGGCGGAAGCCGGATACGAAGCTATCGGGATCTCCAGCGTCGACGAGTTCGAAGCGCTGCTCGAGGCCCGTCCAGACGTGGGGCTGGCGATACTGGATGGGGAGAGCGACTTCGACGCCACCATCGAGATGTACTCGCTCCTGCATGATGGGGAGCGCAATGTCGCGTCGCTGATGGTCGTATCGTCCACGGCGCTCGATCGGCTGAGCCTGGCAGGCCGTGCCCGAATCAACGGCGAGTTCGTCACCCGACCTTATTCGGCCGCCTCGTTGCGCTGGCGCGTGGAAGCGATGCTGATCCGCGCCGAGACGATGCTCATTCGCGCCGAGGCCCTGGACGACGGCGCCCGCGGCGGCATCCTCGGTGGCGAGCTGAGCGTCGCGCCATCGCTCGTGGCTCGCCGCGGCCGGATCGTCGTGGTCTTCAACCCGAAGGGCGGCGTCGGCAAGACCACGATCGCCATCAACACCTCTGCCGTGCTCCAGATGCGCAAGAACCAGCGCGTGCTGCTGGTCGACTGCGATACGGTCACGGGTCATGTCGTTGCCTCGTTGGGCATGGCGGAGATACCCACCGTGGCGGACGTTTGGCGCGCCGATCTGGGAACGAACGTCAACCACTCGCTGGCAGACATCGCTTCGGCACATAGCAGCGGCGTGGCGGTGCTGACGATGTCCAGGTCGCCGCTCCACACCGAAGTCCTCGAACCCAAGCGAGTCGCCCAGGCGATCAGCGCCGCACGGGACGCCTACGACTGGGTCATCGTGGACATGCACCCCGACTATGGGCCGCTCAACCAGGGGATCTTCGCCCTGGCGGACCATATCCTCGTCCCCGTCACGCCCGAGGTCCCCACCATTCGCGCCGCGGTGCAATTCCGCGAGGTGTCGGTCGAGCTCCAGATCCGCGATCGCCTTGCCCTGGTCGTCAACCGCTCGAACAGCGGTGTCTCGTCCAGCGACGTCGAGAAGGTCGTCGGGTTCGCGGCCGTCGGCAAAGTTCGATCTGCCGGCATGCTCTTCGTCAAGGCCGCCAACGGCGGTCATTCCGCGGTCGAGGATTACCCAAAGGCCAGAGTCGTCGGCGACATCGAAGCCCTGGCGGACAGGTTGATCGCCCTGAGAGACGATCCGGACCATGCCAGGGGATCCTTTGGGGGGTTCACGCGCCCCGTCCGCGACCTGCTGGGCAGGCTCACATCCCAGGCCACCGGTCGGCCCAGGCTGCCGGTTCAGATGCGGTAACGGGCGAAGCCGTGTCGCGACGGCAGCGCCGTCACGCGTCAGGCCGGTAGTTCAATCTGGCGGTGAACTTGTCCGCGAACTCGGCCCTCATGGCGGACGCCTGCTCGCGGTCGATGTCCAGCTCGTTCGCGATCTCGTCGAGAGTCCCGCTCTCCATCGCCGAGATCCCTCCGTCTGCCGCCGCGACGTCGAAGCAGGCCCGCAGGAGGCTGAGCTGCTGCTCTTCGTTCGACTCGTCGCGGAACTCGCGCGTCACCAGGTAGTCGCTCGTCTCACCGGTCGTCCGCTCCTGGAGTTTGGCCATCTCCGCCACGAGGACCGCCTGTGACTCATCGAGCCCGGACGCGACGAGCACGCTCTCGATTGTCTGGGTCTCTACTTCGGTGATCTCCATGTCGGCGTTGGCGGCCCTGGCCAGTACGTAGGCCATGCCGGCCAGGAACCGAGCCTTCTCGAGAGGCAGGGACTCCAGGCGGGCGACGATGTTGCGAACCGCCTCGGTCTCGGCCGCAATTCCCGGGCGCTCCGGAGCGGGCGCTCCGGCGTTCGCGTTGCCGCCGAGAAACCGCATGAAAGACATCGCGTTCTCCTTCTCGCCCCGATCAGGCGTGCGTGAAGAGCAGGTGCAGTTCCATGACCCCGTGATCCTCCACGGACAGGACTGCGAAGCTGGTCGGTCCCTGGAAGCCGTAGTCCGCGAAGGTGACCGACAGGCTGCCGGTCACCACGATGAGGCCTCCCTGGCGAACTGCCTGGAGGGCGACGTCGACGGTCCTGGTCACACCGTGGAGTGTAAGGGCGCCCCTGGCGGTAGCCGACACCGTCGCGCCATCCGCAGGCAAGGCCCCGAGGTTGACCGGCTGAATGGATTTGAAGAAGGCAGTTGGGAACTGGTCCGTGTTGATGGCCTGCCTGCGGAGCTGGCCGTCACGTTCCGGCGCGTCGCTGGCCAGGGCGGTCAGATCCGCCGTGATCTGCACGTTGTCGATGACGGCTCCCGTCAGTGTCATCGAGCCAGTGACCTTGGGCGTCCGGCCCACCGCGGTGTTGGCGCCGATCCCGCCGAGCTGCTCCTTGACCCGATAGCCGGCCCACGAGGCCGTGAAGTTGTCCATCGAGCCGAGCGTGTCGCTGACCTGCCAGGTGCCGTCCATCGACGCGGGGGCGGCCACCGCGACCCCGGAGGGAATTGCTGGAGGGGCAACGTCGACAGCCGCGGGACCTCCCGGGCGCAAGAACAGGTACCACACGCCGTAACCGCCTACTGCGACGCCGCCCAGCACCACCACGGCCACCGCGGCGATCAGGATGTTGCGGGTGGTGCGGGAACGCTTCGCCGTCGTCGGCGGAGTATGTGAACCGGAAGTGGCCATTTATGTCTCCCAGGCGCCAGGGCATGCGCCTGCGATCCGCGGGAGCGGACCCGGCACGAACGTAGGCCCAATAGCTCATGCGTTTCTGAAACGATGCTGGATGAACCGCATGTCCGCGGGTCCGCCTGACGCGACCATGCCGGCCTGCTCCCATTCTCGTGGCCAGGCCGCGGTCCCGGGGCGCGAGGAGGATCTATGGCCCGCGCCGCCTCGAGTCGCCTCACAACAGAAGGCGGGCCGCCGAAGCGACCCGCCTTCTGTACTTGGATGTCGAGACGGTGAATTCAGCCTGCCGGCTGAGCCGCTACGCGTCCTTGTGGAAGCCGACCGAAGAGACCACCAGGAACACACCGAAGACGATGACGGCGATCGGCCAGGCGAAGCTGAGGTCCAGCCGCGGATCGATCTCGTGCCACGCGATCAAGCCTCCGATCACGATCAACAGTGCGCCGAAGACGATGCCGCCGGAACCGCGACGCTCGCTGCGGCGTTGCCAGCGGTCGGCTCGCCTCTGCCAGCGATCCTGACGAGCCTGCCCGCGCCAGTCCCATCCAGGCGTCGGTGGGGGTATGAACCCGGGTGTGGGCCCGGGTATGGGCCCGAACGGTGCGGCGCCCGGCGTCGAACCGGTGCCGGCGGCTCCGGCATCTGCCGCCGGTGCCGTCGCTCCGGCCTCAGGTGCAGTGCCAGGCGTCGTCGCATTCGGCGCGGTCCACTGGGCGGTGGGCGGCGTGTAGGAGCCGCCGTATCCGACCGGTGCGCCGCCGGGCTGCCAGGGCGATGGCGGGTACCACTCCCCGGGCCCGAGAGGCACGACGATGATCATGATGATGTAGGCCAGCAGGGACAGGCCGCCGGTCAGCGGCACCGAGACGAGCCAGATGACGCGGACCAGGATCGGGTCGACGTCGAAGTAATCGGCAACACCCGCTGCCACTCCCCCGATCCAACGATCGTCGGCGGAGCGGTATAGACGACGAGGGTTCACTTGCAGCCTCCTGCTGGATTGAGCGTCAGGCTCCCGACGCTTGTGCTGACGGAGAAATCCGCCTTGTTGGCCGCGGCGTCATAGCCGGGCGTCTGCCAGGCATCGCCGACTCGGACCAGGCCGGCGCTTGAGAGGTTGTTTCCTGCCGCCAGGCTCTCGCTCGACTTCAACCGAAGCCCCAGCTGACCGGGCGAACAAACGTCGAGGGATCCGACGTTTGTGGAGAGCGAACCCGACACGCTCGAGTTGCCGTCCAGGATGAGCGCCGATGATCCGACGTTTGTCGAAAGGGTGAGGTTGCCGATGCGGGCGTTTGTGAGATCGGCATGCAGAGCGCCGGCGTTCAGCGAGAAGCTCGCTGACGAAAGGTTCGCCCCACCGAGGTTGAGGTGGGCGTCTCCGGCATTGATGGAAACGCTGAGTTCGATAGGCTGTCCCGGCGGCAACGCGATGTCCCAGACCTCGTCACTGCGGGTCAGTCGCCACCCGTTCCCGTTGCCGGAGTCAATGGTCAGCGAATTGGCGGAAGAGTTCACGGCCGCGCTGCTCTGGTCGGTGTTGGATGCGCGCACGTGCCACTGGCCGTCCGGCGAGGTCGTGACGTTGGTCCGGCCGCACTGGAGGTCCAGCTCGACCTGTGCCGCGCCATCGAAAGTGCCGTCACGAGAGATCGAGTTGGCGTTGCCTGTCTGGTCGCCGCAGCCGAGCCCGGGTCCGACGGCGAAGAGACTACCGAGCACGAGGCCCAGGCAGGCCGCGACCACCAGACCGCCGACGAAGTAGGCCGGGGTCCGCGACAGAACGAGCCCGAGACCGAGGCCGACCAGAACGAGCGGCCAGAGTCGCCAGGCGTCCACGAGCGTGGACTGCGAAACCGCGCCCTGGTTGTAGGCCAGCGGGACGCTCCCCAGAACGATGAAGAAGACTCCCCAATTGAGTCGCCTGCGGTTGAGCTTCATACGCCGATCACCTCTCCTGCAACATCCGTCCCGGAGCACTCCCAAATGCCGTGCCACACGGGTGGCCGACTCAACTGTTGGCAGTGCGAGGTCGGCGTCAGAGTGAGAATACCCGCCCCGAATCCGTCGGCGCATCCTTCGAGGGGCGCCAACCGACTACTCCTCAGGACGCCGGCGCATCCTTCCGGGGTAGCGTTCTCATCCTTCGTGAGATCGACGGTGTCGCCCGGCTTCGCGTTGGCCTGTCAGCGTGATAGCCTCACCGGCGACGCGCGGATTCGGCCGGCGCGGTTATGTGTCGCTAGCTATGGGGAGGCCAGTCGGTGCTTCTGAGCGAGTGGAGAAAATCGGCCCCGAACCGCGAGAGCCTGAGCACCAAGATCCTCGCCGTGCTTGAGCCGGTGCTCGAGGACCTCGGAGCGGACGGCGATCCGTCGTGCTGGGTCCTCTGGGGTGAAGATCCAGAAATCCGATACTCGGTCATGGCGCCAACGCCGGCCGGTTTGATCACCGTCGTCGTTCGAGTCGGCGGCAGCAGCGAAGGTCCGCGTGCGACCGGCAAGCTCGTCCGATGGGGGAAGCTCCAGGTCAGCGAACTCGCCGTCGAATCCGCCGACGGCCACAGGCTGGTGGCCGTGCAGGTCGAGGGCCAGGTCCTCAAAGGCATGGATGCGGAGGCTGACTCGATCTGCGAGTTCGTCCGCGGACTGCTCGCAGGTATCGACGGCCGTGCCTATGCTGTCGGCGGCGCCATCGTCGAGGCGAGCGTCCCGCGGGTCGCCGCCGCCAAGCCCGCCGCCAAACCCGCCGCCAAACCCGCCGCCAAGCCCGCCGCTAAGGCCGCTACAGTCAAGCCCGCGCCGGCCAAGCCCGCCGCAGCCAAGCCCGCGCCGGCCAAACCCGCGCCGGCCAAACCCGCGCCGGCCAAACCCGCGGCGCAGAAGGACGCGGCCAAGCCGGACCTCAAGTCACTTCCCGCTCCAGTGGCCTCCACGTTCGGCGATGTCCGAGATGCAGCCGGGGCCGGCGCGGGGGCGCCTGTCGCCGCGAACCAGCCGCGAGCGCGTAAGCCTGCCAGGACTCCAGGCGGAAAGACTCAACCTGCTTGGGTGGCTCCGCATCCAATCGGGCTGCCGGTACCGCGGATCGCAGCCGGGCCGGCGGCGGCGCCGTCGGGACCGCAGCAACCGGGATCGAAGCCCGTCGCGCCAAAGCCGGCGGCCGCGCCGGCCGGTCACCC
>PMBR01000084.1 GCA_003152995.1 Chloroflexota bacterium
CGGATGTCGACCGAGCGCGAGAAGACCGGCGTCTTCACCGGCTCGTACGCGCTCAATCCGGTCAACGGCGAGCGAATCCCGATCTGGATCGCGGACTACGTCCTCGCCGGCTACGGCACGGGCGCAATCATGGCCGTCCCCGCCCACGACGAGCGCGACTTCGCCTTCGCCCGCAAGTTCGGCCTTCCGATCCGGCGCGTCATCGCCGGTCCGGAAGTTTCGGACGCCGACGCCGCGAGGCCGCTTGAGACGGCCTACATCGCCCATGGCGACGCCGACCGGATGGTCAACTCGGGCGCCCATAGCGGCAAGCCGGCCAAGCAGGGTTTCGCCGACATCGTAGCGATGCTCGAGAAGGACGGCCGCGGCAAGGCCTCGGTCAACTACCGGCTGCGCGACTGGCTGATGAGCCGTCAGCGCTACTGGGGCACTCCGATCCCTGTCGTCTACTGCGACAAGGACGGGATCGTGCCGGTCCCGGACGACCAGTTGCCGGTTCGGCTGCCGGAAACGGTCGACTACGCGGGCAGCGGCAACAACCCGCTCAATTCGGACGCGGCGTTCCTGAACACTACCTGCCCCAGGTGCGGCGGGCCGGCGCGGCGCGAGACGGACACGATGGACACCTTCATCGACTCGAGCTGGTACTGGTTCCGCTACCTCTCGCCCAAGGATTCGAGCGCGCCGGTCGACCGGTCGACCGAAGCCCGCTGGTGCCCGGTCGATCAGTACACGGGCGGAGCCGAGCACGCGGTCATGCACCTTCTCTACTCGCGCTTCTTCACCAAGGCAATGGCGGACCTCGGCCTCGTCCACGAACGCGAGCCGTTCAAGCGGCTCTTCAACCAGGGTCAGATCCTGGGCGCCGACGGCGAGCGGATGAGCAAGAGTCGCGGCAACGTCCAGGACCCCGACGAGCTGGTCCATCGCTTCGGCGCGGACGCCGTCCGGCTTTTCCTGATGTTCATGGGGCCGTGGGACCAGGGCGGTCCCTGGAGCCCGACCGGGATCGGCGGCATCAGCCGCTTCCTCAACCGCGTCTGGCATGCGGCGCTCGATCCTCACGGCGTCGACGCGGGCGATGCCGAGTCCGGCATTCTGCCGGCCGGGCAGGACAAGGCGGCGGCCGAAAAGGCGCTTCGGAAGGCCGCTCACCAGACCCTCCGTGCGGTCACGGACGAATACGCCGAGCTCCGCTTCAATACGATGGTCGCGCACCTGATGGAGCTGTCGAATCTGCTGCAGCGATACCGCGGCACCGCGGTGGCGGGCACGAGAGCCTGGGACGAAGCCGTCAGGCTGATGCTCCTGATGCTCGCGCCCTGCGCGCCGCACATCGCGGAAGAGCTGTGGTCGCGCCTCGCGGAGTCCCGTGGCGAGGCTCCGCGCGGCAGCGAGGTGTGGTCGTCGATCCACACGCAGGCGTGGCCGGCAGTGGACGAAGCCGCCGCCGCCGAGAACGAGCGCGAAGTGCCGGTCCAGGTCAACGGCAAGCTGCGCGACCGCGTCATGGTCCCGGTCGGGATCGCCGAGGCGGAGTTGGAGGCCATCGTCCTGGCGCGGCCCAAGGTCGTGGCCGCCCTCGACGGAAAGACGCCTCTCAAGGTAATCCACGCCGGCGGCAAGCTGGTCAATATCGTGGTGCGGTAGGGGCTACCGAGCACCGGCGGTTTCGGGCTGGCGGCGCCCGGCCTCGGCAATCAGGCCGAGCACTTCCAGGTCGGCCGTACAATCGCGGCAGTCCGGGTGGGACCGTCACACGCGAAGGAGGCGGCGTCATGGAGCCAGGCAAGGACAACGCGCCCGCGAAGGCGGCCGAGCCGGCCGAATCGGGCGACGCGGCCGCGAATACCGCCACCGCGCCCGCCGGCGGCGCACCCGCGAAGACCGCTACCGCGGCGAAGGTCGAGGACTACGGCGCCGCCATCTCCCGGGTCGTCGAGTCGGCGCAGCGCCTGGGCGTCGAGCTGGACGAAAAGGAAGCCCGCGAATGGGTCGAGGCAATGGCCAACGAGGAGGCCGGCGGCGACCTGCTGGTCGACGTCAACACCGGCGTCTACGGCCATCGCGTCTCCATGCTCGACTTCCAGCCGGGCGACCTCGCCCGCTTCCGCGAGATGGGCAAGATCGTCGGCTTCGACGACCGACCGCCCAACGTCCTGACAGCGCTTTCGATCTCCGGTTCGGCCGCCCAGAGCAAGATCAACTCATTCCCCGCCGATTGCGACTTCTTCGAGCGGATCAACATCCAGGCCGACACGCGCGAGGAGGCCTGCTCGATCCTGGCCGACATGATTCGGGAGAAGGCCCTGGCGACTGCGAGCGGGCCCGGTCACCGGCTGTGGGAGGTCAAGTTCGGCCAGCATCCGGCGGAGGGCACCAAGGGCGGCAAGCCGGTCGGCGTGAAGTCTCCGATGTCGTGGACGATCGACGAAATCCGCGGCGGTCAGATGGAGGTCGAGCTGACCGACGGCTCGAAGGCCGTCTACACCTGGGCCGACGCGACTCGAGAGCCCGGCTGGTGCAAGCTCGACTGGGTCATCTCGGACTCGTCGCGAGGCAAGCTGGCAAACGCGAGCAACGTCCTCGACACCACCTGGGAGGCGCCCGACGGCAAGATCGTGCCGCTCGACGGCTTCCTGGATCCCTACTTCCAGGAGGTCTACCTCGACGCGGAATCGATCCCCATCTTTTCCAAACTCGTGAAGGAGCTTTCGGCCGACACGGTCGACGATTACGTCGAGACGCTCGAACACGAGGTCTGGAAGTACACGGTCGAACATCCGAGCTACGGCAAGGTTGCCCGACGTCTGTACAACGTTTTCCGAATGAACGGCCACTACGCCGAAGCGGCGTTCATCCGCGAGCTCTTCGACGAGCCGATCACGGCGCTGTACCAGGTCGCGGCGCTCGTCCAGACGCTCAACGACGCCGCCGACTCGGGCGAGGACTTCGACTCCGAGACCATGACCGAGCAGGTCGACAAGCTGATCATGTCGGCCATTCAGGCTCTCGACGGGCCGGAGGAGGCCGAGATGGTCGGCCACCTGCTCAAGCTGCGCAACTCGATCCAGAAGCGCGGCGCCGAAGCGGACAGGGCCGAGGACATGGCCGACGTCCAGGGCGCGGCCATGAAGGCGGTCAACGACTACTTCGAGCGGGCGCTTCGCTCGGTGCCCGAGATCGACGCGTACCTGAAGGAGATCGTCGCGCGGGCGCCGTAGACGCCCCGCCGCGCCGGATGAGCGGGCGCCGTAGACGCCCCGCCACGCCGCGATAAGCGGGCGCCGTAGACGCCCCGCCGCGCCGCGATAAGCGGGCGCCGTAGATGCCCCGCCGCGCCGGATGAGCGGCCGATAAGCCGCAGGTGAGCGGCTCCCGATAGCGTTCGCGGCGAACCCCGCCGAGCACGCCGAATCGGAGATGCCGATGGATACCAGCGCGCCCTGGCGGACCGTCGAGACGCAGGAAAGTGTGCCGTCCGAACATCCGCCCGACCGGTTGCACCTGGGTCGATCGCGACTTCTGCTCGCCGCGGCCGGCATGCTGGTGGCCGTCTCGATGGGCGCGGCCGTCATGGTCGCGAGCCAGCAGGGCGGACAGGTGGAAGTGGTTTCGGGCGCAAGCGGCAGCACCGGCGGACCGGCCGGTCCCACGGCCACGCAGGCGACGCTGGTCGTCGAGGTGGCCGGGGCCGTGGCACATCCGGGAGTCTTCTCACTGCCGCTCGGATCGCGGGTCGCGGACGCAATCCAGGCAGCCGGCGGGTACTCACCGGACGTGGACCCTCGCCAGGCCGAGGCACAACTCAACCTGGCCGCGAAGCTCGTCGACGCTCAGCTGATCCGCGTTCCGAGGCGGGGAGAGGCAGCCGCGTCCGGACCCGGCGCGAGCGGCGCAGCGCCGACGACCGCGGGATTGCTGGACCTCAACACGGCAACGCCGGAGCAACTCGACACACTGCCGGGAGTCGGGCCGGTAACTGCTCAGAAGATCGTCGCGGCGCGCGAGCAGCAACGGTTCGGCAAAGTGGACGACCTCGTCACCCGCAAGATCGTGGCGGCCTCCGTCCTGGCCAAGTTTCGGTCGCTCGTCACGGTCGGCTGAGCGGTGCTTCCCCGGCCGGCGTGGCTGGCGATCGGGGTCCTGGGCGCGGCCGCGGCTGCGGAACTCGCAGGATCGGGCCCGGCCGCGGCCGTCGTGGCGGGGGTTGTGGCCGCGGGGCTGGTTGCGGCCGCGTGCGTCTGCGAGACCGCTAGTCCACGTCGACGGTGGCCCGCACTCGGATCCGCACTCGCGGTGGCGTCGCTCGGGGCGGCGATCGTGGTCACGAGGCTCGCGGTGGGTGCCGCGGCGGGCGGCGGTGCGCTCGGAACGGCGCCGATCCCCACCGGGACGGGCCCGTGGCAGGCGACGGTGGAGAGCGCGCGCGAGAGTAAAGGCCAGCAGATCGCGACGCTGGTCGTCACGCCCTCGGGCGCTGGAGCGACGGCGGATGCGGGCGCGGCCGTCACCCCCGCAGCCGGAGGCCCGGCCACGAACTCGGCCACGGCCTCGTCTGTGACTTGCTCGGCAGTGGCGCCGGCGTTCCCACGGCTGGTGGCCGGCGATCGAGTCGTATGGTCGGGCCGAATACGCCCGCTCGGCGATAGCACGTACGAGGCCTGGTTGGCGGCCCAGGGCATGGCCGCCACGTGCGAGCCCACCGAGTTGGCGGTCGTCGGCCACGACGATTCCCCCGCCGGACGGCTGGAGGGCTTCCGCCAGGTTTCGGGCGACTGGCTCCAACGGGTCCTGCCCGAACCCGAGGGCGGGCTCGCCGCCGCGATCCTGATCGGCCTCCGCGACCGCGTCGACAAAGACGTGGCTGCGGACTTCACGACTGCCGGCGTCAGCCACATAGTCGCCATCTCCGGTTGGAACATCGCTATCGTGGCCGCGACAGTGGCGGCGCTCCTCGGCGGGCTGCTGCGCCGGCGGCGCCGGGCGGTCGTCACGCTTGCGGCGATCGTCGCGTACACGCTGTTCGCCGGAGCCACTCCTTCGGTGGTGCGAGCGGCGGTCATGGCGGCCGTGGCGTTGCTCGCGGTTGAGAGCGGACGCGGGTCGAGGGCGATGGTCGGTCTCGGGTGGGCGGTCGCCGGGATGATCGTCGTCGAGCCGGGCACTGTAGCCGACGTGGGGTTCCAGCTTTCGGCGGCGGCCACGGCCGGGCTGGTGGCATGGGCCACGCCGCTCACGCGCCGGCTGGAGGCCGGCGCGCCGTGGCTCCCCGGTCCACTCCGCGAGAGCCTCGGCGTTTCGCTGGCCGCGCAGGCGTCCACGCTACCGATCGCCCTGCTGGCGTTCGGGCGGTTGGCCCTGATCGCACCCGCCGCGAACCTCGTCGCCGTGCCGCTCGTGCCTCCGGCGATGGCGGCGGGAGCGGTGGCATTCGCGGCGGGCTGGCTGGAAACGCTGGGAGTCCCACCATGGCTCGGCGGAATGCTTGCACTGCCGGCATGGGCGCTCCTGGCGGGGCTCATCTGGGTTGTTCACCTGGCGGCGTCGGTCCCCGGCGCGAACGAGACACTGCCATTCTCGGCGAACGCGACGGCCGCAGCGGCCGCTTGCCTCGGCCTCCTCTGGTTCCATCGGCAACTCGCCGCGCCGCTGCCCCGCAAGCGAGCGGTGCCGCGCGTCACGAGCGTCCAGCGGCCGACCGGACGGCCCAAGCACCTCCGAATCTTCGTCTCGGCCGGCTTCATCGTCGCGCTCGCCGGCTGCGTGGTCGCGTCTCGACCCGACGGCGCGGTCCACGTGATCGTCCTCGACGTCGGCCAGGGCGACGCGATCCTCCTCGAGGGCGACCATGGGGGGCGAATTCTGGTCGACGGGGGCCCGGACGGCGACGTTCTTCTCAGAGTCCTGGATCGGTACGTGCCAGCCTGGGACCGACGGCTCGACGCGATCGTCCTGACGCACCCCCACGATGACCACGTCAGCGGCCTCGTGACCGTCGTCGGCAACTACCGCGTCGGCCGAGCTTTCGAGTCGGGCTGGGCCGTTTCGACGCCGGCATATCGAGCCTGGCTGGATGCGCTGGCCGCGCACGGCCTGCGGCCCGAGCGTCTTCGAACGGGAGACACGCTTCGACTGGACGACGTCACTCTGCATGTGCTCTGGCCCGACGACGGCACCGTGCGGCCGTCCAATCTCGATCCCAACGCGTCGGACAACCGAAAGACCAACGACGCCTCGATCGTCCTGCTCGGCGATTATGAGAACCGCAGCTTCCTGCTCACAGGCGACGCTGAGGACGATGTCGATCCCGTGCTGCTGGCCCGCGGGCTGCCGGCGGTCGACATGCTCAAGGTCGCTCATCACGGGAGCGCGACCGCATCCTCCGACGACCTTCTGGCAGCCGTTCGGCCGAGCGTCGCGGTGGTTTCGGTCGGAGCTGCGAACACTTACGGACATCCGGCGCCATCGACGATGGGCCGGCTTCGAGCTCGCGCCCGGACAGTTCTTCGAACCGACCAGGCCGGCACGATCGAGACGACGCTCGACGCCGCGGCCGTGACGGTTTCATCCGCGCGGGTTCCCGCCGGCGCGAGCCCGACCCTCGCGAGCGCTGGGGCGTCCACCCGAGCCGGGCTCCTGTACGATTCGACCTATGTCCGTCCCGAGTCGCCGCGAGAGCGCGGCATTGCTACTCTCACTCGAGCCGCCCGCGTGGCACCTTCGCCACACGCGGGCCGTCGCCGAGACGGCTGGCTGGCTGGCTCTGCGGTCGGTGCTGGCTGGGCGCTCGCTCGATCGCCGCCTCGTCGAATCGGCCGCTCTCCTTCATGACGTCGACAAGCTGCCGAAGGTGCGCCCGACAGTGGCGGACCTGGCACATGGCGCGGGCTCGGCCGAATGGCTCGCCCGGCGTGGCTATCCGGAACTCGGCGAGGCGATCGCCGGCCATCCGGTGACGCGCCTGGCCGATGGCCACTGGTTCGATCGGTGGTTCGCCACCGCTTCTCCGGAAGCACTTGTCGTTTCGTACGCCGACAAGCGCGTCGGACAGCAGCTGGAATCGATGGCGGACCGGTTCGCCTCATGGGAACGTCGCTATCCACCCGAAGCACGCACGCGCGAGGCTCGGGGACGCTGGACGCCCGAGACGCTGGCGGCCGTCCGGCAGCGGGCCGAGGCACTTGAAGCCCGGGTCTGCGAGTTCGCCGGGGTCGCGCCTGCGGAAGTACGCCGGCTGGCGTGGACCGGCCGCGCGCTGCACCTGACGCGGGAGACCTGACGTGGCCGGACCAACCGCGCCGCTCGGCTACTACTGGGGCGACGATTCGTACAGTGTCGCGCGCGGCCCCGACGCGCTGGCAACTCGGCTGGCGGGGGACGGCCCCGCGCTGGATCGCGTCCGGCTGACCGGCAACGCCACCTCGGCCGACGAGATCGCCGAGAAGGTGGCCACGGCCACGATGTTTGGCGGCGGTACGCTCGTGGTCGTCGCGGAGCCGGGACCGCTGATCGCCAACAAGCCGATGGCGGCCCGCCTGGCGGCGGTCCTGGACTCAGTGGCAGATGGCAACGGTCTGGCGTTCCTGGACCTGGTCGATGGCACGGCCCGCCGCCCCGCTTCGCTGGAGGCGCTGCGAAACGCAGTGGCCGCGGCAGGCGGCGACGTCCGCGAGTTCAGGGCCCCAAACCGTGAGGGAATGGCGCGCTGGATCTCCGACCGTGCCGTTGAGCGCGGCATCCGCATCACTGCCCCTGCAGCCGCACTGCTGGCAGAGCGCGTCGGCGCCAACGTTCGCGAGCGAGATGTCGATCGCCGCCGGCAGGGCGAGATGGCCGTGTCGGAGCTGGAGAAGCTGGCTATCTACCGACTCGACGGCCAGATCGTCCCAGAAGACGTCAAGGCCCTCGTGGTCGACGCCGTCCCGGGCTCGACCTGGGCCTTCCTCGACGCAGTCGGCATGCGTCGCGCGGGCGAGGCCGCCGAGCTCGCGGATCGGCTGGACGACGTCCCCTCCCCCGTCCTGGTCGTCCACCTCCATCGCCGCCTGCGCGAACTGATCCAGATCGCAGACCTGCTCGCCGCCGGCACGCCCGCGGCCGCCCTCGTGAGGACGCTCAAGCTCAACCCGTACCGCGCCGAGATGCTCGCCAACCAGGCACGGACGTGGACGCTGCCCGAGCTCGACGCGGCGCTCACCGGCCTCCTCGAGCTGGACTCCACCCTCAAGGGCCGCGACGGCGGAGGCGAGTTGCGCCGCCGCTCAGCCGTGACTCTCTGGATCGCCGAATGCGTCCGCAGGCCGGAATCGCGCTGATTCGGCGCGTCTAGCTACGGCGAAGGAACTCGACGGGAGGATGAGCGGGCCGACCTCAGTCGGCGCTGGACCAGGCTTGCTCCTGGACGACCAGATCGCTCTCGATGGCGAACACGCAGCGGCCCTGGGCCAGATCGAGCAGTTCGATCAATTCGGGGTCGATGTACAGCTGGTGGCAGTCTTCGCACAGGCCGCCGGGGATCCCGAAACAGAGGCGCTCGCTTCGGTCGGGAAGTCGGAATGTCGTGTCGAAGCGCGTGCTTACCAGGCGCCTTTCGCAGCGAGGGCAGCGTTCGCGGGCCCGTGACATCGCATTCGACCTCAGGAAGTGACGGCCAATTGGTCGCCTCGATGTGGGAGATCCTAGGGCCGGGTGCGAATAGGGCATATGACTCACTCGTACCGCTTGACCGGTACTCGGGCGGTAGTCTCTTTGGAGGGGTCATCGGTGTGATTCGGCCTACTCCGAACGGATAGTGCGTGGAGTCAACGCCCCAGTGCGTGGACGCACCGGGCTCCTCCGAAGGCAGTACCAACCCGCCCGGGTAGGCCCCTGAACCGCCCGCCATCTCCTGCTAGCCTTTCGCGATGGATCGCCGTCGTGTTGTGGGCATCGCACTCGGAGCCATCTCCGGTGTGGCATACGGGACCGGGCCGCTCTTCGCCAAGAGCGTCTACCACGCCGGCCTGGACTGGATTGCGCTCCTCGCCTGGCGTTTCTTCTTCGCCACGGTCATCAGCTGGTTGTGGCTGTTCGTCCAGCCGAGAGCGCGCGCCGAGCTCCGCCTCCTCGATCGTCGAACGACCGGACGGCTGCTGTTCACCGGCGCCACGTTCGTCCTGACCGCGAGCGTCTACTACGCAGCCATCCAGCGAATTCCCACCTCGCTCGAGGCTCTCCTGATGTACGCATACCCGGCCGTCGTTGCCGTGCTTTCGATGAGGCTCGGCTATCCGTTCCGAGGCAAGCTCGCCTGGGGATCGCTCGTGGTGGTGCTCTTCGGAGCGATACTGACGATCGGTGGAATCGAGGCCGGGGTCGACCAACTCGGCGTCGCCATCGGAGCACTCTCGCCGCTGGCCTACGCCATCTACATCATCCTTGCGGCGTGGATGGCCGGCGAGCGGCCGGGCCAGACCGCGGACATGCGATCGAAGGGCAAGGGGGCGGAGGTTTCGCCGCCGGTCGCCGGTGCGGTCATGATGACCGGCACGTGGCTGACGATGCTCGTCATTGCGGCCGCCGCCCGCGAGCCACTCCTTCCCTCGCAGGTGCCGGTGGAAGCATGGCCGGGTCTTTTCGGCATCGGGCTGTTCGCGGCCGCGATCGCCATTCAGGCGTTCTACGCCTCCACGGCTCGGATCGGGGCGGCGCAGGCATCGCTGATGGCCACGGTGGAACCGCTCATCGTCATTGCGCTGGGCGTTGGATTCCTGAGCGAAATGCTCACCCCGATCCAGATTCTCGGCGCGTTGCTGGTCCTCGCGGGCGTGCTGCTGGCCCAGACCGCCACGCCGTCCGAATCGCGTCCCACTCTGCTCGAAGAGGTCTAGCCGATCACGCCTGAAAGATCGAGGGCCGATCGCCCGACGGTCCAAACCCGGAGGCCGGCGACCTACGCGACCCCGACGACAGCGCTGCGGCGCTCCAGGAGGACGACATCGCGCCAGCGACCGCTCGAGTCGCGACCGATCCGCTCTCGGACGCCGACCCGCCGGAAGCCGAACTTCTCGTGGAGCGCGAGGCTGGCGGCGTTGTCCGCCATTACGCCGGCCTGGAGCGTCCAGATTCCAGCGGCTTCCGACGCGGCAATGAGCGCGACCATCAGCGCGTTCCCGACGCCCTGGCCCCGGGCGCTGGCCGCGATGTAGACGCTGAGCTCGCCCACGCCCGCGTATACGGCCCGCGGGGAGTAGCGGCTCAAAGCCGCCCAGCCGATCACGGCCCCGGCGCGGTCCCGCGCGACCAGCCGGCAATCAGGTCGATGCGAGTGGTTCCAGGCTTCCCATTCGGGCGCCGCAAGCTCGAAAGTGGCCAATCCGGTCGCGATCCCATCTTCGTAGATCGCTCGAACGGCCGGCCAGTCGTCCGCCCTCATCGCGTCGATCGTCATCTCGCTCATCGTTCGAGTATCGAATTCCCGACCGCTATGTGCATGGCGTCGGCGCACCGCCCGAGAATCCCGGGCTAACATCGGTGCTCGCTTCGGGTACTCTCTGCGGGCGTGGTTGCCCAACCACACGACTTCGTCCCGGAGGGAGCAACCCAGGCATGGCGACCCTTTACCCGGAGGTCGAGCGACTGCGGGTCGCGCGCGACCGACTCGTCCGCCTCCGCACCAAGGTGGAGATAAGTCCGCCCGCGCCCGAAGACCTGCCGCGATCTCGCGAATGGGTTGCCCGGGAAAGCCTCGCCCACATCGACGAGATGCTCCCGTTCTGGCTGGGCGAGGTGGAGCGCATTCTGGCGGCGCCGGTTGAGCCGGTCCCCTACGGCCGCGCCCCGAGCGATCTGATCCGCCTGCTCACCGTGGACCGCGATCGAAGCCTGCCCGTCTCCGAGTTGTACGCGCGGCTGGACTTCCACCTCGAGCGGGTGGTTCGACGCCTGCTCGAACTCGACGACCGGCAATGCGCCCGTCGCGGGTTGCACAAGACGCGTGGCGACCTGACGATCAAGCAGATCGTGGGCGAGAACCTTGCCGGTCACATCGAAGAGCACTGCGCCCAAATGGCGGCGTCACTCGAGAGTTGAGCGCTGGGCTTGACTCTCACACTGCATCAGGCCGTACGAAGACACCTGCAATCGCAGCAGGAGGATGAAATGGCCCCGATCGCAGCCTTGCCGGGAACTCCCGATCTCAAGAAGCGGCTTGCTCCGCTGTTCAGTCCGCCCCGGGAGCCGATCCTCACGGAAGTGCCCGAGCTCGGCTACCTGATGATCGACGGCAAGGGCGCGCCGGACGAAGGCGCCGAATACCCCACCACCGATTTCCAGAAGGCCTTCGCCGCCCTATTCCCGGCCGTCTACACCATGAAGTTCCGACTCAAGCGCGATGGACTGATCATGCCGATCATGCCGCTCGAGGCGCTCTGGTTCACCGGCGAGGACGAAGCCTTCGACATGAACGTGGCGCCCGAGAGATGGGGCTGGCGGGTCCTGATGATCGTTTCGGACGACGTCACGCCGCAGGTCTTCGACGACGCGGTGGCCGAGGTCCGGCGCAAGAAGGGCGACTCGGAGATGCTCAACCGTTTGAGGTTCGAGCGCTGGCGCGAAGGACGCTCCGCGCAGATCATGCACGTCGGGCCCTATTCAGACGAGCGCCCGACGATCGAACAACTCCACGCCTTCATCGCCGAGCAGGGGCTTCGGCCGCGTGGAGCCCACCACGAGATCTACCTCGGCGACCCGCGCCGGGCCGATCCGGCGAAGCTCAAGACGGTGCTGCGTCAACCGGTGTCCGAAAGCTAGAGGCGGCGCGGCGGCGCGGCGCAGCGGCGGCTCAGTAGCAGCGGCGGCGCGGTCGTGGCGGCTCAGGGGCCGCGGCGAATGGGGCGCAGCGGCTCAGTGGCCGCGGCGAAGGCGGCGCCGCGGCTCAGTGGCCGCGGAGCCGGCGGGTCTCTTCCTTGACGATGGCCCGCAGCATGAAGCCGACGTTGGCCGGCCGTTCGGCCAGACGACGCATGAAGTACGGGAACCACTCGTGTCCGTAGGGGACGTAGATCCGGACCGTGTAGCCGCGCTCCGCCAGGGTCCTCTGCAAATCGCGGCGCACGCCGTAGAGCATCTGGAACTCGAACCGGTCGCGGCCTATGCCTTCACGCTCGGCAATGGCGATGGCTCGTGCGATCAGCTTCGGGTCGTGGGTGGCCAGGGCGTGATATGACCCTGATGTCAGGAGCCGCTCCATCAGCTTCGCGTAGTTCGCGTCCACCGTCGACCGGTCGACATAGGCCGCGCTGCGCGGCTCGTCGTATGCGCCCTTGCAGAGTCGAACGCGACCGCCGGCGGCGAGGATTCGCTCGACGTCGGCCGCGCTTCGGCGCAACGCCGACTGGATCACGACGCCCGTCTTGGGATATCCCTCATGGGCCTTCTGCCAGAGCGCGAGGGTGGCGTCGGTCCGCGTGTGGTCCTCCATGTCGAAACGCACGAAACCATCCACGGCCCGGGCCGCGTCGAGTATCCGCATGACGTTCGAGAGGCACAGCTCGGGGTCGATCTCCATGCCCATCTGGGTCAGCTTGACGCTGACGTTGGCGTCGAGGCCACGCGACGCCAGAGCGGGCAGCGTCGCGACGTAGCGATCGGCGGCGGCGGCGGCGAGTTCCGCCGACGTGACGGATTCGCCCAGAACGTCGACGGTGGTGCGAAGCCCGGCACGCTTGAGGGTCGCGATCGCGGCCAGAGCCTCCTCGAGCGTCTCTCCGGCGACGAAGCGAGCGACGACCGGCCGCGTCAGCGGGCTTCGGACGGCCATCCGGGCAAGCGACCCTCGATGCGACAGCGAGATGAAGAGCGACCGCATTGTCCGGTGCGGAAGAACCCGAACGGTATCGGCCACGCTCATCGGCTCAGCCTTTCTCTGGAGAGTCTTCGGCTGCGTCGGCCCGTCGCGCGAAGTCGGCCACTTTCGCCGCTTCCTCGCGCTGGAACTCCTCGAGCCTGCCGCGACGGTGGGCCTGAACCGCTCCCAGTATTGCCTCGATCGGAGGCGAGCCCAGCGCCCGGCCGTCCGCGTCGCGGTAGATCCGGCAGGTCAGCGCTACCGGCAATTCCGGTTGCGGCACGACGTCCTCGCCCTGGATCCGGATCGTGGGCGAGCCCTGGAAGCCGAGGAACTCGGCGTCCTCCTGGCTGGCGACGAAGATCAGCTGAATCGGCGTCTCGATGATCCCCTTGCGGAGGACACTCTCCAGGTCGCGCCGCGCCTGTTCCAGGTGCGGGCAGTCCTCGACGGCCAACAGCTCAACACGAAGATCTGCCACGCGGCCAGCCTACATCGGGTCGAGGAAACGGTCGACACGCGCGAGCTGGCGTTTCCCGTTTGGGCCCCGGGCGAGCTGATTCGAGCTAGGCGGCGAGGCGAATGTTGCGGATGCCCGGCTGCACCGGACAGGTATCGGCTCGCCGGCGGGATCGCGCTGCTGGATGCCTCAGACGGGCCCGGGCGGCGGGCCACTCGCCTCGGGCTAGTCCATACCTTCCGTGGCGCGCAGCCAGGGCGCGATCAGGATATTGCGCGGGCCCGGATCCAGGCGGTCCCCGAGAGCAACCGCCAACGCGGCGTCGACGATCGCCTCGCCGGCCTCGATCTTGATCTGCAGCCAGGTGACATCGCTGCTGATCCGGTACGGAATCGAGTTGGAGCCGCGAGAGACCCACCGGAGGGCTCGATTGCGGACGCGGTCGATCTCCCTGGTCAGACCCTCGCGAACACCGACGGACCGCACGGCCGTCCAGGCCTCCTCATGAGACTCGCGGCTCGTCGATCGCCAGGCAGCGCGCATGCTCATCAACTGATCCTCGGTCAGGTGGTCGAGTTGCTCGAAGAAGGCCGCCATCTCGGCCGTGTCGAGCAGGTTCACTCCGCCGCCGCGTCCCCACATCGGTCGTCCCCCCTCAGTCCTCGTCCGCCTGCTCGAGCAGATGGCGCTTGAGGAAGTCCAGGCTGCGCTTCCACGCGTCGCGGCGGTTGTCCCGTTTCTGCCAGCCGTGCGATTCCTCGTCATACCAGTTGACCTGGTAATGCTTGCCCTCGATCTCGAGCGCCTCGATGATCTTCTCCGTCATGAGCGGCACGACGCGCTTGTCCTTGCGGCCGTGCATGATCAGCAATGGCGCCTGGATTCGCTCGACTCGATACAGCGGCGAGCCACGGCGGTAGGCTTCGGCAGCCTCGGGATCGTCGGGCTTGCCCATCATTCGTTCCAGGTCGACACGGCCCTCGCGATCGCCGTGGCGGTAGCTCTCGGCGATCTCCGAGTCGCCATACAGGTCGATGCCGGCCCGCCACAGCGTCGGCTCCTCGGTCAGGACGCAGAGCGTCATGTAGCCGCCGTACGAAGCGCCGTAGTGGGCCAGGCGGCCGTCGCACCAGGGCTGAGCGGCTGCCCAGCGCGCGGCGTCGATGACGTCGAAGGCATCGGTATTGCCCCACTCCCCGCGGTTCGCCCAGCGGAAGTCCCGGCCGTAGCCTGTGGATCCGCGGAAGTCGACCGAAAGGAAGGCGATCCCGGCCTCGGCCACGAGCTGTCGAAACGGCAGCCAGTCGCGCAGAGCCTGAGAGGTGGGCCCGCCGTGGGAGTGGATCAGGCAGGGCACCCGGACCGCTTCCTCGCCGGTGGCGTTCGATGGCAGATAGAGGTTGCCCTCGATCCGCAGCCCGTCGCGGGCCTCGAAGGCGAAGCGCGATCCGGTCGCAAAACGGGCCGTGTCCACGACGGTCGGCAACGAATGGGTCAGCTGTCTGGGCTTCGCGCCCTCGGCCGCGGCACCCGGCACGGGCAGGAGCCAGAGATCGTCTGGGGCGCTTTCGCTGCGGCCGATGGCCATGATGGCCGACGCGTCGGGCATCCAGCCCACGACCATCCAGATGCCATCGGACGGATTGACGGCGACCGCATGGAGGCCGGGCCCCGACGTCGCGCCGTCCGCCGGCAGATCGCCGATCAGCAGGTCCACGAGCCCATCGTGGACCTCCACGTAAGCGAAGCGCGTCCCGTCCGGCGATGGCAAGGGCGCATAGCCCCAGCCGC
The DNA here is from genome assembly GCA_003152995.1 of Chloroflexota bacterium. Lineage (GTDB taxonomy): Bacteria > Chloroflexota > Limnocylindria > Limnocylindrales > CSP1-4 > Fen-1039. The sequence continues at coordinate 15,081 of PMBR01000084.1, forward strand.
CGCCCGGCTCGCCGTGTTCGTGCTTGCCCGTCGTGAGAACCGTGCGCTTCTTGCCATCCGCCGAGATCCGCACAACCTGGAACCAGCCGTCGAGATCCGAAACCATCAGCAGGCCCGACCCATCCGGCAGCCATCGCGGCCCGGTCTCCCAGGCGCTCTCGCCGGCGATCAGCTCCTCCTGGGCAGTCACCACATCCACCAGGTGGATCTGCGAGGTCAGCAGATCCGGCAGGCGCTGAGAAGTGGCGGCGATCCGGCGGCCGTCCGGCGACCAGACGAAGTCATCGATGTCGACACCGGGCGCGGTCATCGGAATGGGCTCGGCAGAGCGGGGACGGGTCGCGGGACGGCCGCGACGCGGAACCGGCGCGTCTACGAGCCACAGCTGATCCCAGCCGCGGCGCCGCGAGATGAACGCGATCTGATGTCCGTCGGCGCACCACCTCGGGGACCGATTGCCGGCCGGGTGCTGGCTCACCAGAGCCTGGTGCGATCCTTCGACGTCGATCATCCAGATCGCGCCGTCGCGGACGAAGGCCATACGGCGCCCGTCGGGCGACCACTGCGGATCCGATGCCGACTTATCGGTCGCGCTCAGTTGCTCGGGGTAGCCGCCGCGCGACGCCATCAGGAAGATCTGGCGGGCGCCGGCCACTTCCGCGGTGAACGCCACTCGGCGGCCGTCCGGAGATAGCCGGAACTCACGGGGCGCCTCGATCGCGGCGGCCTGCTCGATGGTCAGCCCGTCGCGGGATGGACGCCGAATGCGGCCGTTCTCCTGGGTCGCGCGAACGGCCTCGGCGACATTGCGCGGACTTGGCGCCCGGCCTTGACCGGTATGATCGCCCGACGAATCGGCACGATGAGGGCCGGTCATCGGCCGCCCCAGTCAAGACCGATCGGCAGGACCTCGCGCTCACCGGCCTCGGGCACCGGATCGACACGCACGAACGTCTCGTGGCCGAACATCTGCGAGAGCCCCTCACGAACCTCGGCGTCGTCCCATCTTCGACCGCGCATCTGGCTGTCGTGGCAGGCCAGAGCCGCAAGTTTGCGGTCCAGCACTTCGCCGATCGCCACGATCGTAGTGATCTCCTCGTCGGGCCGGGCCAGACGTTCGAACGCCTCCTGCTGACGCATGTCGTCCTCGGACGGCGGCGTCGTGTCACCGGAGCGGCGCCGTTCCTCCTCCATGGCCGCGCGCATCCCCGCGATCCGCGAGCGCGGCATGACCTGGTGATACAGCGCGATGGGCCCGCCCGGTTCGGCCGCTGCCCGTCGGTATGCCTCGGTAGCGGTGGCGGAGCATTTGACGTGGTCCGGGTGACCGTAGATACCGCCCGGATCGAAGGTCACGACGACGGCCGGCCGCAGTCGCCGTATCACCTCGACCATCCGGCCCACGACCTCTGCGGCGTCGGCGAGGGCGAGGGAGCCCTCCGGCGCGCCCCAGCCCTCCATGCCCGAGTCGCGGTAGCCGAGGAAGATCGGCTCGGCGATCCCCATCTCGCGGCACGCGCAGCGCAACTCGTCGAGCCGGATCTCCGGATCGAGAGAGTGGTCGACGCCCATCTCGCCCGGCCGTCCGCCCTGGTCGCCGTTGGTCACGCACAGGACCCACACGGGATTGCCCGCAGCCGCGGCCAGGGCCATCAGCCCGCCTGCGCCGTAGCTCTCGTCGTCGGGGTGGGGGAAGATCGACAGCAGGCCGCTCGGGCCGGCCGATCCGTTCGGGCCGGTAGGTCCGGACACGTTAGCGACCTAGCTTGGGGTCGGCGCCGGTCTTCGGGCGCACTCCGTCTGTGGCCCGACCGTTGCCCGTGGCTTCGCTCGCGCCTTCGTTGAGCCCCAAGCCCCTCTCGAGGTCCGCGCCGAGCTCGATGGTTCGCCGGTAGGAGGCCCAGACCGCCTCGGAGAGCACCGTCCGCAGCCGGCCCGATTCGAGCTCGTGGATCGCGGCGGCGCTGGTACCACCAGGCGAGGTGACCATGTTCCGCAGGACGGCGGGGTGTTGCGCCGTCGCCTTCGCGAAGGCCGTGCTCCCCTCGAGCGTCTCGATCACGAGGTCGTGGGCGACGTGGCGCGGGAAGCCCAGATGGACCGCCGCGTCGATCAGCGCCTCCATGACCAGAAAGACGTACGCCGGCCCGGTGCCGCTGACCGCGGTGGCCATCTCGACGAACTTCTCGTCTTCGACCTGCATGTCCGTGCCCAGTGCCCGGAGCAGCACTCGTGCCTGGGCGCATTGAGCCTCGGTGACTTCCGGCGTCGCATACCAGACGGTCATCCCGCGACCGATCTGGGCCGGGGTGTTCGGCATGCTGCGGACGACCTCACGGTGCTCGAGCAACGATGTGAGCACCTTGCAGTTGGCGCCGGCGACGATCGAAACCACCAGCTGATTCGGCTCGAGGTGACCCCCGAGCTCGTGCCCGACCTTGGTCAGCGTCTGCGGCTTGACCGAGAGCAGGATGACATCCGCGCCGACCGCCGCCTCCAGATTCGAGGCGACCATTCGAACGCCGAACTGGCGGGTCAGCTCCTCACGTCTCTCGGGGCGCGGCTCGCTGCCAACGATCTGATCCGGGCCGACGAGCTTGCCACGGAGCAGCCCCGCGATGATCGACTCGGCCATGACGCCGGAGCCAATAGTTGCGACCGTTCGGTTCGAAAGCGGCGACATGCGGCCGAGTATAGGCGCCGCACAAGGTCGATGGAGGGTCGTTGCGCGCGAAATAGACCGTTCGGCGGCTCATCCGGGAGCCAAAGCTCTAAGCCGCCTGAGACGGCCTTCCCACGCCGGCCGCTGCCCGATCGCACACCAAACGCAGCCGGACACCAGAGTTGCAGCGTGTGCCCCGGTTGGCTTTGGGAACCAGAAGAGGCGCCGGACAGACGAGAGCCGGTCGCTACGGAGGATAGCGGCCGGCTTTCCTAGCTCGTCTTGCCCGTTGGAGAGGAGGAGGAGGTGATGCGGATATTGTGGTTCCGCCCTGAAGCTATCCTGAAACTCAGGTCGGCTCGATCATGTAGCCGACCACTCGGAACTCCGCTAATAGCGACGAGCCGAGCCCAGCACGAAGAATCGGTCCGTGGCGATGACTTCGATCTGCCGGAAGCCGGCTCGGTCCAGCGCCGACTCGAGATCCGCGGGTTCGTAGAAGACCTTTCGAACGCGGAAGCTCGTGCCGTCGTCGAGCCGGCGAACCTGCACGTCGTCCACCGGCGGTCGGTGATCGAGAGCGCCGGATTCGGGGTCCCGGCGAGAATCGATGAAGGCGAACAGCCCATCGGGGACCAGCCACCGCGCAACCAGCCCGAGGAACTCGTCAAGCCGCCCGCGATCCACGTGGCTCAGCCAGAAGCCGGCGAACAGGCAGTCGGCCGATGTATCAGGCTCGCTCCAGGCGTCGCGGATCTGGAATCTAGCCGCGAGGCCGGCCGCCGCCAACCTGACGCGGGCCTTCTCCAGCGGCTCGGGAGCGGCATCGCAGAGAGTCAGCTGTCCCTGCGCGGCAAGCACCGGCGACCACCAGCCCGTGCCGGCTGCGAGTTCGACGATCCGGCCATGAAACCCGCGGCCGGCGAGCCACGCAGCCGCCGCCCCGAGATCTGAATGCCAGGCCGCGTCGGTCGTCGGGCCATGCGAGTAACGTCCCCGGCGCAGATACCAGTCGTCGTATTCGCCGGCTCGCGCCGCGTAGTAGCGGATCATCTCCGACTCGACGTCCTCGAGCCGCCCGGCCATCCCCGCCTTACTCCATCACCGGCGTCCAGCTGCCGGGAGGCGAGGTCTCGATGAACCCGTCCGAGTCGAAGATCTCGGCAAGCATCGCCAGGCCGTCGACGATGCGGGGCCCCGGACGCTCGAAGTAGACAGGCTCAATGATGAAGACGCGGCGTTGACGGACCGCCTCGATGTCGTGCCAGAACTCCGGTAGCTGCGCCCTCGCAAACAACCGCTTCGCCGCCGGAAGATGCATCCCGACCGGCGCGATCAGCAGCATCTCCGGGTCCACGTCGCGGACCGTTTCCCAGGTTACAGGCGAGGCAGCGTCCCCTTCTCGACCGAGCAAGTCCCAGCCGCCGGCGCGACGAATCTGTTCCGGAATCCAGCGGCCGCTGGCAAATGGCGGCTCCAGGGCCGTGAGCAGGACCACCCGCGGCGCTCGGACACCCTCGTCACGGCGTAAGGACACGCGCTGCTCCAGGTCGCCGAGCTCCTCACGCAGTTCCTCGAGGAGCTCCATCGCGTCATCCTCTGCCTCCGCCATCGACCCGATGGTGGCGACGGAGTGGAAGATCCCCTCCAGGCTGGCCGGATCCAACGAGACGACGACCGTGTCGCCGGCCGACTCCCCCAACGCTTCGCGCACCCGGCGGCTGTCCAGGCCGGAGCCGGCGGTGACGTCGCGGGCGATCACCAGGTCCGGCTGTGCGGCCCGAAGCGACTGGACGTCCAGTTCGGCTGGGCCGATCTCGTTGTCGATGAAAGGGCTCGGGGCCTGGCCCGGGTTGCCGGCTGGGCGCGTGACCACTGCCACTCCGTCGATCTCCGGCGGGTAGTCACAGCAGTGGCTGATGCCGACCAGTTCATCGCGCAACCCCAGGGCGCAGATGATCTCGGTGGCCGAAGGAAGGAGCGAAACGATTCGCATCGGACAAGTCTAGCCGCGGCGGCTTATCTGGCCCTTATCTGGCGGTTCCCTCGCAGCGGCGCGGCTCGGCGGCTCGGCGGCGCGGCGGC
>PMBR01000108.1 GCA_003152995.1 Chloroflexota bacterium
GCTTCACCCCAGGGCCCTGAGCGGCCATGACTCTGCCTATTGCCCCGAAGCAAGTGGACACGGCATGGACCTACTTGCCGGTGTCTCCGGGCGACGGGTCCCCGAAGGCCTCGCCGTCTCAGGCTCGCCGGACAACGGGACTCCGTGCCCGTCCACTGGCTTCGGAACGGCGCAGATCGAGATTTGCAAGAAAGCGAGGTGACAACGAGATCGATGAGTTGTGCCGGCCACGCCGGCTGGCGAGGTAATTGACGGACCGCGACGAGAGGTGGGACCACTTGGCCACGGCCGACTGATCCACCGCGAGAGCGTTCGGATCGTACTGTTGGAGGAGTAATGCGAAGAATTGGCTTGGCTGCCCTGGTCGCGATCGCATTGGCGGTCGCGAGCGTGGCGCCGACCTTCGCCGAGTCTGGCGGAGGAGCCGGGGGAGACCCCGGCGGCAAAATCACGGTCTGGTGCTCCATCGACTCGGGCACCAGGGTAGACATCCACGGCAGCCTCGTCGTTGCCGACGGGAGCCATGGAAACGTCGAGCTCCTGCTTGTCGGCAGCAAAGACGGCAAGACATGGAAGTCCGCCTGGGAGGGCAGGGACATTCATGTAATGAAGGGCCAGACCACCTACAGCTTCTTCTTTGATGGAAATATCAACTTCAATCATTTCATGGACTTCCGGGTCATCGGCGACGGCACGTTCTCCAGAGTGATCAATCGAGACGAGTGCGGGTTCCGCGTTCCGGAAGCCCCCGCAACTCCGCTCCTGCTGCTCGGAGCCTTCCCTGCAGCCGGCTTGATCGCGGTCAAGGCGACCGGCGTCCGGCTACCTCTACCGCAGCGCAATCGCATCGTCTAGCCGCCCGCCTGGCTCCGCCAGGCAGCAGGCTCAGGCGACCATTCCGGGCCTGGAAAGCGATGGCTTCCCGGCCGGGGCAAGTAGAGATCCACCGCGAGAGAGCGTGGATCACAACCATCGGAGGAATGATGCGAAGAATCGGCTTCGCTGCAGTGATCATGTTCGCGCTGGGCCTGGCGAGCGTGGCACCGGCCATGGCTGCCGGCGGCCCATCGGGGCCACATTTCGGACCGTCGATCAATGTCTGGGGCACCATCAACAAGGCTCTCCAGGCCGAGATTGACGGCAACCTGTTCGTGCCCGATGGGAGTCACGGGCCCGTAGTGCTTTCGTTCTTCGGAAGCAAGGACGGCAAGACCTGGCAGGACACCGGCCAGAGCCAGACGATCAACGTGGTCAAAGGCCAGACCAGCTACGGCTTCTCCTTTAACGGGAAGCCCGACTCCAACCACTTCGTGTTCTTCCGCGTCGTCGGCGACGGCGCCGGATCCAGAGTGATCAATCGAGACGAGTGCGGGTTCCGCGTTCCGGAAGCCCCCGCAACGCCGCTCCTTCTGCTGGGAGCGTTCCCTGCCGGAGCCCTGATCGCGATCAAGGCGATGGGACTCCGGTTGCCCCGTCCGCACCTCCACCGCACCGTCTAGCCGGCGGCGGGCGTTGGAACCCCCGACGCCAGCGGCCGAACCTTTGCGGTCTTTCGTGGCCCTGCCCCGGGTATCGCTACGGCAGCCCGGGGCGGGCCACCTAACCGCCAAGCCCCAAGGGAGAGCAATGGAACCAGCCACCGCCCGCGTCGGAGCCGACGGCAGCACCCGCGCCAGTAGCGTCTCGAGCCGGCTTCTCGCCAGAATGCCCGTGCGAGGGCTGGTCCTCGTCGCCTCCGTCGCGCTCGCCTACAACTACTCACTCGAGACCCTTGTTCGCGGCCTCAGCCTCCAGACGCCGCTCGCATATCTGGCTCTTGTTCCGTTGATTGCGCTCGCCCTGGGTGCCGTCAACTTCCGACTGCAGCCGAACCTTCGGCCCATCAACGATCGCCAGCTCGACTGGATCATCGGCCTCTTCTTCATCGCCGTGGCAGCGTCGATCAACCTGCTGCTGCCTTCTTCATATTCCGCCGACTTCTGGCTGCACCGGATCGATATGCTGGGACTGCCGTTCTTCGCCGCCGGGATGATCGCGCTGCTGTACGGCGTTCGGCGGTTGTGGGCGCTCCGCTGGGCGGTCATGTTTCTGTTCCTTGCGTGGCCGGATCCATACGTCACGGTCCTGGCTTCAGCGATCGGCACTTCCACCGACCTCGCGCTTGCGGCTGTGGGGGCCACATTGCAGGTCATTCCGGTAGCTCAGCCGCTGGGCAACGGCACCTTCCTGATCGCGCACGGCAGCGATCAGTTCAGCCTCGCCGTCGGGTCGGCCTGCAGCGGTATCAACAGCCTGGTTGGATTCGCGATCATCGGCGCCGCGTTCAACACGATGTTCAAGGGGAGCGTCATCCGCCGAGTCCTCTGGCTTGTCGCCGGACTCCTGCTTGTCGGGCAGCTCAATGTGGCGCGCATCGACCTCATCTTCGTCGCCGGTTGGGCCTTCGGTGAGTCGTTCGCCATCGACGTCCTTCACCCGGTCGCCGGCGTCATCGTCTTCGGCCTCGGAGCTCTGGTGATGCTCGGGATCGCCCCGTTCTTCGGGCTGCGGATCCCGGAACCGCCCCGCCAGGAAAGACCGGCCATCGCGCCCAAGACGGCCGTCGACCGCCACTCGTCTCGGCATGCGGTTCGACGCCTCCGCATCGCTGCCCCGATGGCGGTCGGCCTCGTGATGGCAGCACTGCTTGCCGTGCCCGACGCCAGCTTCGCCCACTACGACTCGCTCGTCGACGCTTTCGGGCAGCCGACGCTCGGGACCATCGACCCGAACGCAGTCACGGTGGCCGGCTGGGATGCGGCTCCCTCGACGTCCTTCGACCAGGCCACCTCCTACTTCGGGCAGCACGCGACCTGGGAGCGAGTGGCCTTCAGCTCCACCGACACCACGACGTCCGGTCCATCGAGCGTCTATCTGGATGTCATTCGCACCGACGACGCCGGCAGTCTGGCGTCCTACGGCGTAGAGGCCTGCTACAACTTCCACGGCTACAGCCAGGTTTCGACCGGTTCCGCCAACGTCGGTGCCGGCGTCGAGGCCAAAGTGGCCAGCTTCCGAAGCCCGGTCGCGGGCACCGATTGGTCGATCCTCTGGTGGGAGTGGCCATACAACGCAGGTGGCCAGACCCGCTACGAGCGGCTCGTTCTGCTGGCTCCGCTCGATGCCGTCGACCAGCCGGGCGGCAACACGACAGGGGCGACGTTCGCGTCCGCCCAGTCAACGCTCGAGTCGCTGTCCCGATCGATCGTGGGCGCCGGCATGAGCGAACCCGCCCAGGCCCTTGATCAGGGGACGCAGCCATGACCAGCATTCGATCTACTGCCAGGCGCGCCCGCGCGCCGCGACCCGCGGCCGACCTCGCCGCCCGGCGACGGGGCGATTCCGCGCCGCAGCTCTCGGCCGATCTCAGCGCCCGGCAGAGGGCGTCGCGGGAACAGCTCATCGCCGGGCTGGCGGTCGCGGCTATCGTCGGACTGGGCGCCATCCTGGCGCCCCTGGCGATGGCGATCGGCCTGATCGCCCTTGCCACTCTCGTCTATCTCGGCGCGCTGGTATACCGCCTGACGGCATTCTGGCTCTCCCTGCGGAACCCAGAGATGGTTGTCGTGACGGACGAAGATGCGCGTTCGATACCTGATGAAGTGCTGCCGATCTACACGGTCCTGGTGCCCGCCTATCACGAGCCCTCAGTCATCGGAGCACTGATCGCCCGCCTGTCGGAGCTCGAGTACCCGGTCGATAGGCTCGACATCCGGCTGCTGCTCGAGCAGGACGATGAGGAGACGATCGCGGCCGCCGTTGACGCCCGGCCGGGCCGGCAGTTCACGATCGTTCGAGTTCCCCACTCCGAGCCGAAGACCAAGCCAAAGGCCTGCAACTACGGCCTCCGCGACGCTCGCGGCGAATACGTGACCATCTACGACGCCGAAGACCGGCCGGAGCCACTCCAGCTGCGGCGGGCGGTCGTGGCATTTGGCCGGCTTGGGTCGTCCGTGGCCTGCTTGCAGGCCAAGCTGTCCTACTACAACGCGGATCAGAACCTGCTGACCAGCTGGTTCGCGATCGAATACGCGATGTGGTTCTCGTTCTTGCTGCCCGGCCTGGTGGCACAGCGCGGGCCGCTGCCCCTCGGCGGAACGTCGAACCACTTCCGCGGCGAAGTCCTCCAGGCAGCCGGCGGGTGGGATCCCTACAACGTCACTGAAGATGCCGATCTGGGCATTCGGCTCGCCCGGCGGGGCTACCAGACCCGCGTCCTCGAGAGCACGACCTTCGAGGAGGCCAACAGCGACGTCATCAACTGGGTCAAGCAGCGGTCCCGCTGGTACAAAGGCTATCTGCAGACCTGGCTGGTCCACACGCGGCATCCGCGCAAGCTTCTTCGCGAGCTGGGCTGGCGCGGTTTCATCGGCTTCAACCTCTTCGTTGCCGGAACGCCGTTGCTGTCCTTGATGAACCCCATCTTCTGGATACTGACCGCACTGTGGTTCCTGATCCACCCGCCGGTCATCCTGGCGCTCTTCCCCTCGTGGCTCTACTACCTCAGCATGATGGTCATGATCGCGGGCAACGTCTCGCTGTTCTACAGCTGGCTTATCAGCGCGCGCATGGCCGGGTCGAGGAAGCTCGTCTTTGCCGCACTGCTCGTCCCGGTCTATTGGGTCCTGATGTCAATTGCGGTCATCAAGGCCGCAGTGCAGCTGATCAGCGCCCCTTCGTTCTGGGAGAAGACGGTCCACGGCCTGGACACCACGCCCGCCCCCGGAACGGATACCTAGGCCGCGCGCGCCGTCTCGCGGGCCCGCCCGCGCCGTCTAGCGGGCCGCGCGTGCCGTCTCTCGTGCCGTCTCTCGTGCGGGCCGCCCGCGCCGTCTCGCGGGCCGCGCGTGCCGGCACTGCGAACCGCGCAATGGGACTCGACCTTGGGTGGCAACCTCCAACTGTATCGTGTAGCGCCTTGGTGCTGGATCGTGACTCCCAGGAAGGGGAGGTCTGGCGCCACTCGCCCGGGGGCAATGCCCATG